>UQNU01000039.1 GCA_900542555.1 uncultured Collinsella sp. | reverse complement strand
GTCGCGCCCTTGAAGTTGAACGTCAGATTGTCCAAATGCGGCCCGCGCAGCGTCGGCCGGTCCGCCGTTCGGTAGAACGGCGGAACTAAATCAACTTAAAGCCCTTGCGCTTGCCTACGGAGAGGGTGTCGCCCAGCTTGAGGGCGCTGGGGTCGATGTTGTAGCTCTTGGGAGCCACGGCCTTGCCGTTGATCTTGACACCGCCGCCGTCGATATCGCGACGAGCCTGGCCGGCGCTCGCCGAAAGACCCAAGTCCTTGAGCAGGCCGGCGAGGTAGATCTGGCCCTCGTCGTTAACAGTCAGCTCAGCGTGCTTCTCGGGGAAGTCGGCGAGCTGGCCCTCCTTGAACACGCGGTCGAACTCGGCCTGAGCCTCGTCGCCGGCACCGGCGCCGTGGTAGGTGTCACACAGGTCACGGCCCAGAGCGCGCTTGAGCTCGTAGGGGTCGGCAGAACCATCGGCCAGGGCGGCGTCGATCTTGTCGACCTCTGCCGGGGTGAGCGAGCTCGCCAGGCGGTAGTACTTGCCAATCATCTCGTCGGGGATGGACATGGTCTTGCCGAACATATCCTTGGGAGCGTCGGTCAGGCCGATGTAGTTGCCATAGGACTTGGACATCTTGCGCACGCCGTCGGTGCCCTCGAGCAGCGGCATGGTGAGCGCGATCTGCGGCTCCATGCCCATTTTCTCCATGAGCTCACGGCCGGCGAGCAGGTTGAAGAGCTGATCGGTGCCGCCCATCTCCACGTCGGCCTTGATCTGCACGGAGTCAAAGGCCTGCATCACGGGGTACAGGAACTCGTGCAGGGCGATCGGCGTCTGAGACTGGTAGCGCTTGGTAAAGTCATCGCGCTCAAGGATGCGGGCGACGGTGAACTTGGAGCACACCTGCAGCAGGCCGGCCAGGTCCATCGACAAGATCCAGTCACCGTTGTGCACGATGGTGGTCTTCTCGGGGTCCAGGATCTTCATGGCCTGGCTCACGTAGGTCTCGGCGTTGGCCTCGATCTGCTCCTGCGAAAGCTGCGGACGCGTGGAGTTCTTGCCCGAGGGGTCGCCGATCAGCGCGGTACCGTTGCCGATGATGAGGGTGACGTTGTGGCCCAGGTCCTGGAACTGACGCATCTTGCGCAGCGGCACGGCGTGGCCCAGGTGCAGGTCGGGGCTGGTGGGGTCGACGCCGAGCTTGATGTTGAGGGGCTCGCCCTTCTCAAGCTTCTTGCGAAGGTCGGCCTCGGGAACGATCTGCGCGGCGCCCGAGGTGATGATACGCATTTGCTCGTCAACAGACAGCATTGGGTATCCTCCTTTTGCTATAGCACCCTCGCCGAAAACGGCGGTGCTGGAAGTCCATAAACTCTCTTATGATAACAAACTGACGCGACGCGGCACCTACGACAGGAAAATCCTCGTCCTGCCGCATGCGTCAATGGCAACTGGCAGACGTGTACCGTCACGCTCGACCAGATAGCGTGCCTGCCGACGACGCAAGCAGTCGCGGCAACGGACCTGTCCCGTCGCATCGGTGGCGCAGACGCCCTCGGCGGTCAGCAGGCAGTGCTCGCACACCATGAGCTCGGGGCAATCGGCATCGACGGGGCCCAAAACATCAGGTTCGGCCGTCAGTTCGGCAATACGCTCCGCATCATTGCCGAGCAACTCGGCCGGCAAGTACACCCGCCCCGCACCGAGTCCGCGCAGCCAGGCAAGCGTGGCCCGATTCGCGCAGAACACCGGCGCCGCCACGTCAAACGTCACGCCCAGCTCGCGAGCGATCACCACCTGTCCCAGGTTGCGGCAGACGACGCGCCCGGCACGCTGCATCAGTGAGCGGGTCCAGTCAGCGTCACTCGCGCGGCACACCTCGTCAAGCACCACAACGGCGTCGGACAAATCGAGTTCTCCGCGCGGGTCGGCATCCATCAGCTGCCAAGCAAAAACCATGCGAGTGGGAACCGCGCACTCCACCAACTCCGTCGACGCATCGCCATCCACCGCAACGCCCTCAAAGGGCAGCACCTCAACGGCACGCGCAACGGGCGCAATCGCATCCGCCTCGGCCCGCATACGCTCCAACACCGTTGCCGTCTGCCCCAGCACGCCGGCGCTGCGAATCAGATAGACCTCGCAGCCCGCATCCACCTTGCGCTTGCAATGGACAACGATGCGCTCTCCCGCAGCAGCATCCACGGGGCAAGGCACCTGCGGCCAGCGCTTGGGCACATCGGGACGCGCGTCGGCACCCGGGTAAAATCGGATTTCGAGCGTATCGCCCGCCGCCACGGCGGCATCAAGCTCGACCGTCACCTCTTCGTGACCCATCGCCACCAAGTGGCCCACGCGCACTCCCTGGTTGATCGCTCGCTCGAAGCTCATGAGCTCGGCGCCCGAACGACCCCGCAGATACGCATCGGTAAAGCCGCGGTTGAACGACCTTCCCAGCTCGCGCTCAAGTGTCGGCACCGCATCGACATCCCATGTGCCGTCGCGCAGCATATCGAGCGCCCGACGCCACACCCTCACCACGTTAAAGACGTAGTCGGGATTCTTCATGCGGCCCTCGATCTTGAGCGATGTCACGCCGGCGGCAACAAGCTCGGGCAGGTGCGCGATACCCAGATAGTCACGCGGGCAAAGCAGGCGGTCCCCTTCGACAGCGACGGCACTCTGCCCCGCCTCGTCCACCAAGCCATAGGACAGACGGCACGGCTGCGTGCAGTCGCCGCGCATCGCCGACCGTCCGCGCCGCAGGGCCGAAAACTCACACGCGCCTGAATAACCAATGCAAATAGCGCCGTGACAGAACACCTCTATGGGCACGCCAGTAGCGCAAAGCGTCCCAATCTCCGCCACGCTCAGCTCGCGCGCCGTCGTCACGCGCTCAACTCCCAGCTCCTTGGCAGCCAGTTGCACGGCACCCTCGCTATGGGCGCCCGCTTGGGTGGACAGGTGAATCTCGACCGCCGGAATCGCCGCGCGAAGTGCGCAAGCCAGCCCGGCATCTGCCACAATCAACGCATCGGCACCCAACGCATGCGCATGCGCCCCCAACGCCACGGCGTCGGCAAGCTCATCATCGAACACGAACACGTTGAGCGTCACGTACACACGCACGCCATGGGCATGGGCCACGGCACAACCGCGCGCGAACTCATCATCGCTAAAGCCATGCGCGCTCACTCGAGCGTTGAACCCGTCCAGCCCCGCATAGACGGCATCGGCACTCGCCGCAATCGCCGCGAGCATCTGGTCGAGTCCGCCGGCAGGCGCCAGCAGCTCGGGCAGCTCCACTCCAGCCGCCGCCAACTCGCTTTCGCATTGTTCGCCTGGTTCCATCGGCCGAATCGCCATCGATAAACTCCTTGCCAAGGTGTGCTTTCACTCTGAAAATTGCTGCCAACCAGCATACACGAGGCCTCACGTGCCCCGATTGGTTTATCGTGTAATAACTTATGTCCATCCTGCCCGGCAGCACACCTGGCGCCCGGCACGACATACCTGGAGGTCAATATATGGGTCCTCGCCAACGACAGGAACGCGGTCGCTCCAAGACGCATGCCCTTCCCATGATCTTGCTCTCGCTTTTGGGCTTTCTGCTTATCGCGGGCGTAGCGTTTGGCATCGGCATGGTCGGCAACGTCAACCGCTGGCTGTCCGATCTGCCCGACTACACCGACGCCAACGCATATCTGGTCAGCGAGCCCACCGACATCGTCGACTGCAACGGCAATACCATTGCGAGTTTCTACACTCAAAACCGAAAGTCCATCACCAAGGACCAGGTGTCCCCCTACGTGCTGCAGGGCACCATCGATGTCGAGGACGAGCGCTTCTATGAGCATGGCGGCATCGACCTCTGGGGCATTGCACGTGCATCGGTGGCAACCCTCACCGGCGGCCACGAGGGCGCGTCGACCATCACCCAGCAGCTGGTCCGCAACACCATCCTGCAGGAGGAACAATTCGACTCGACCATCGAGCGTAAGGTGCGCGAGGCCTATATCGCCATCAAGATGGAGGACATGTACTCCAAAGACGATATCCTCATGATGTACCTCAACACCATCTACTACGGCCACGGCGCCTACGGCATCGAGGCCGCAGCCGAGACCTACCTGTCCAAGAGCGCCGCCGACCTCACCCTGAGCGAAGCCGCACTGTTGATCGGCCTTCCCAACTCGCCTTCGCAGTACGACCCCACGGTCAATCCCGATCTGGCACTGTCTCGCCGCAACAAGGTCCTCGACAACATGTTGCGCCTGGGCCACATTACGCAGGAGGAGCACGATGCCGCACAGGCCGAGCCCATCACCCTCAACGTGACCGAAATCTCGGGCAGCGGCGTCGACGTATACTCGCAGCCCTACTTTGTCGCCTATGTTAAGCAGCTGCTGGAGCAGGAGTTCTCGACCGACGTGCTCTTTAAGGGCGGTCTGACCGTCAAGACCACCATCGACCCCACGATGCAGCAGGTGGCAGAAAATGCCGTCCGCGAGCAGCTCGACACGCTCTCGCTCGACGGCCTGGACATGGGCATGGTCGTCGTCGATCCCAAGACCGGCTACATCAAGTGCATGGTGGGCGGCTACGACTACAACGCCGACGAGAACCATGTGAACCACGCTACGGCGAAGCGCCCCGTGGGCTCCACGTTTAAGGCCTTTACGCTGGCAACTGCCATCCAAAACGGCATGAACCCCAACGTCACCCTCAACTGCAACTCGCCGCTCAAGGCCAAGGGCACCACGACCGAGGTCCAAAACTACGCCAACCATAGCTATGGCAACATCACGCTTAAGCAGGCGACGGCATACTCCTCCAATACCGGTTACATCCAGGTGGCGGAAGCCGTCGGCAACAGCAAGATCATCTCGCTCGTCAAAAAGCTCGGCATCGATCCCGCCAAGGACAACATCGAGGACGTTCCCGTCATGACGCTCGGCACCGGCTCGATCTCGCCGCTCGAGATGGCCGCCGCCTACGCGACGTTTGCCAACGGCGGCTACTATCGCCAGTCGATCGCCATCACCGAGATTGACTCTCGTACCGGTTCGGTGCTGTACCAGCACACGGACAATCCCTCACAGGTGCTTACCGAGGGCGAGGCCGCCGCGGTCACCGATGTTCTGTCCGGCGTCATGCAGGGCGGCGGTACGGGTGCTGCCGGTGCCCTGAGCGTCAACCAGCCCTATGCCGGCAAGACGGGCACCACCGACAACACCACCAACCTGTGGTTCTGCGGCTATACCCCGCAGCTGGCGTGCGCCCTGTGGACCGGCTATTCCGCGGGCGAGATCCCCATCCAAAAATACGGCACAGACCTGCTGGGCGACAGCACCAACCTGCCTGTCTTTAAGCGGTTTATGAACACCGTTCTGACCGGTACCGAGCGCGAGGAGTTTGCGACCGGAACGGCGCCCACCTACAAGAACAACAGCGTCTGGAAGTTCTACGGCACCAACAACTCCAAGAAGACGGAGAACGACGACAAGGACGAGAACGAGGACGAAGAGGAAACCACCACAACGACTACCACGACGACCACGACCACCGAGACCACGGGCGGCGACACCACCGGCGGCACCGGTACGACCGGTGGCTCGACGGGCGGCTCCACTGGTGGTTCGACCGGCGGCGATGGCGGCGCGCCCACGCCCACGCCTACGCCCACTCCCGACCCCTCGCCCACGCCTGACGATACTGTTGGCTAGAAATTCATCCGGCCATTAGCAACAAGGCCCCCGAGCAGCTTATTAAAGTGCTCGGGGGCCTTTTAGTTTAAAGCGACCTGGTGGACGGTCTTTATACCGGCAAACAATATAGGGGGTACCGACCAACGTCGATACCCCCTTACAAGCCACCATGTCACGCACACAGTGCCGAGCGCACGACCCGCACGCCTACTTGCGAGAATTGCTCAGCTTATTGATCAGCGCCTCAAGACGCTCGCCGTCCTCGGCCGTCTGGGCAATGACCAAAATCGTATCGTTGCCGGCAAGCGAGCCAAGCACATCGGGCAACTCTGCCGCATCAACGGCGGCGGCGATGCCGGAAGCCGTGCCAGGCTGAGCCTTGATCATAACCAGATTATCGGTACGCAGAACGCCCGTAACGAGCTCGGAAACCATACGCTGCAGGTGCAGGTCCTCTGCCAGAACATAGATGCCCTCAGGGAGCTTACGCAGCCCCATATCGGCAATATCGCGAGAGACAGTCGCCTGCGTGCAATCAAAGCCCATAGCGCGGAGCTCATCGACCAGCACGCGCTGCGTGCGGACGTCCTTATTGCGCACAATATCTCTAATGGCATCCTGGCGCCCATTGCGTTTTTTAGCCATACAAACCCTCTCTCCAAAAGATGGCGGAGACAATTAATCAGTGATTGAATAGTTTAACGCTATTTGAAGGCTTTTGTGTATAAGAACGCATTTCGAAACAATTCTATGCAAATTTGTTTCGAGATGAGCCGTTTAGGCGGTTTTTGCGCCCGTCCGGTTAAGAAAAGCTGCCAGATGCGTACACATCACGCAGCGCGCGGGCTTGGCGCTGGCGATCGGCCCAAACAACAGACCGAGCCCCCGATGGTTATCCTTGAGCGCGGCGACCATCTGACGGGTTCGAGGCGCCTCGAGCATATCACGCATGCGGGCGGAACGCTCGATTGACGACACCCCATGCGGGCTCAGACACAAATTCTCGATGCAGGCGACCAGTCCGGCAAAGTAGAACTTTTGGCTTGCCAGCTTGAGCCGACCACCGCTATCTGCCTCCGAGAGTGAGTCCGCAAGCTCGTCGAGCGCTCGGGTGTCATCGGATACCTTAGCATACATGGTGGGATCAAAGGCATCTGTAAGCTTAGGTGCCGCCGCGTGGAAACAAGCATCGCCGCAGCCGGACACGCATCGTGCCTGCGAGAGCGCATATGCCATAAACTCAACCGTACGGTACGCCTTGCCGTGCGACAGGCATGCCTCAAACAGCGGACGGCTATACATCACGCCAGAGACTTGAGCAACCAAGCCGCCTAAAATCAACTGGGGCAGCCCGGTCACCATCGAAGATTTGCTATCAATGGAAATATGAGTAGCATCCAAGACGCGCGAATGACGCTCGCGATGCGCATCGTATCGATCGAGCGACACCGAGGGGAGCACAATGTCTGCCGCAGTATCGCACGCGATATCGACCATCTTGGAAAGGGCCTGCGGAGCAAACCACTCATCGGCGTTCATGGCGATGATTTGAGAGCCGCGCGAGGTATCAAAACCGGCACGAAGACAAGCACCGCGCTTCGCGTCCTCGACGTCAATCAAATCAATATGAATGTCCCTGTCGGCAGCAACTTGAAGCGAATGGCGCACACCGGGCGCAGCATCGCGGCAGACAACGACAATCTGCAAATCGTAGAGGTCTTGGTTCTGGATGCTCTCGAGCGCACGCATCGCATAGCTGGGCGAACCTTCTACCACAAGGATCACCGAAAGTCGCGGATGCGAGCCACGTCGAACCAAGTTATCCGTCCTCTCGACAGCAATGAATCAAACCGTGGTTCATGGTACACCCCGCCAATAAAAGCAATGAGACACCGGTTGTATTGCACGCCAAGAACAGATGTTGCACACGCGCAGCCCACAGATGACAGGTGTCGACGCACGACGCGTCGAGCCCTCCCCTAGTCGAGCACGACAAGCTCGGCGGGATCGTAATCCACGCCCATAAACGTAAGGCCGCAGGCAGGAGCCGTGGGGCCCGCAGCGGTACGGTCGCAAGCATCGATGACCTCGCGCATCCACTCGGGTTCACGGCGATGCATGCCAATCTCGACAAGCGTGCCCACGATCGTACGGACCATCGAATGCAGAAACGCATTGCCCTCGATGGTAAACGTCAGGATGTCCTCGCCAAACGCAATCTCATGGCCAAACTCGGCGCGCATTACGCAGCGGTGCGTAGGTTTGCCCACGGCAGAGGCAACCTTGCAAAAGCTTTTAAAGTCCTGCTCGCCCAAAAGCGCAGGGCAGGCGGCCGCCATCGCATCGACGTCGAGGGGATAGCGATGCCACCACACAGCACCGCGGGACAGCACGGGGCGCGCATCTCGATCGGCAATACGGTACGTATACGTACGGGAACGCGCGTCAAAACGTGCAGAAAAGCCTTTACGGGCCTTGTAGACCTCGTTTATGGCGATATCTTTGGGCAGCAGGGCATCCATGGCCCGCAGCCACCTACGGCGCGTACAAGCGAGCTCAGCGTCCGTTACGGGCACGCTGATGTACTGAGCCACGGCATGCACGCCGGCATCGGTACGCCCCGCGCACGTCAGATCGATCGGACGGCGAAGCAGCGTCTCGATAGCGCGGCGCAGCTCACCCGCAACCGTCGTCTGTCCCGGCTGCTCGGCAAATCCGCTATACGACGAGCCATCATAGGCCACGCGAAATACGAGCGTGGCGTCAAGCTCGGGGGTCGAATTGAAATCAGACGGCGCAGTCATGGGCGCTCCCAACAAACAAGTAACGGTATCGCGACAAAAAAAGAGGGGTACGCGAACGTACCCCTCGAATATAGCCTATGCAGACGGAATGTCTACTCAGCGGTCTCCTCAGCAGGAGCCTCCTCGACAGCCTCGACCTTCTTGGGAGCAGCGGCCTTCTTGGGGGCCGGAGCAGCCTTCTTGGCCTTAGGCGTGCAAGGCTCGGTGACGAGCTCCATGATAACGATGGGAGCGTTGTCGCCCTTGCGGTTGCCGAGCTTCATGATGCGGGTATAACCGCCGTTGCGGTCCTGCCACATGCCCTGAGCAGCCTTGTCGAAGATCTCGGCAACGAGCTGCTTATCGCCGAGCTTGGCGATAGCCAGACGACGAGAGTGCAGGTCGCCCTTCTTGGCCCAGGTGATGATCGGATCGACGACCGAACGCAGCGCCTTAGCGCGGGTCTCGGTGGTCTTGATGCGGTCGTTCTCGAAGAGGGCCTTAGCAAGGCTCTTCTTCATGGCCTTGGTGTGGCTCGCATCGGTGCCGAGCTTCAGGCCCTTCTTAACGTTGTGACGCATGGTCTAGTTTCTCCTCAAATATGCGAAGCATTAAGCCTTCAGGCTCAGGCCCATGGACTCAAGCTTGTCCTTCACTTCCTCGATCGACTTAACACCGAAGTTACGGATGTTGAGCAGATCATTCTCCGAGAACTCAACGAGCTGACGGACCGAGTGAATGCTGGCGCGCTTAAGGCAGTTGTAGGAACGGACGGAAAGGTCCAGATCCTCGATCTGCTTGTCCAGCTCGGCGTTGTCGTTGGTGACCTCGGGAGCGAAGATCGAAGCCTCCTCCTCGACCTCGGGGGTCTCGGCAAGGTTCATAAAGGCGGCCATATGCTGGTTGATGATATTGGCAGCCTGGACCACGGCGTCGCGCGGGGCGATGGAACCGTTGGTCTCGATCTCGAGGACAAGGCGGTCGTAGTCGGTATGCTGGCCGACACGGCAAGCCTCAACGAGCTTGGCGCAACGGGACACCGGCGAGTACAGCGAGTCGACGTGGATCACACCGATGGGATCGTTGTCACGCTTGTTAGCCTCGCCAGAAACATAGCCGCGGCCATAGCCGATGCGCATGCTCATGGTGAGATAGCCACCCTCGGTGAGCGTAGCAATGTGCTGCTCGGGGTTGACCAGCTCAAACTCGGACGGAATAAAGAAGTCCGCACCGGTGACCTCGCAGGGGCCGACAACCGAGATGGTGGCGGTCGCCTCGTCGGTCGTGCCGAGAGCCCTGAAGACAAGACCCTTGACATTCAGGACGATGTCGGTGACATCCTCGACCATGTTAGGGATGGTCATGAACTCGTGCTGCGCACCATCGATCTGAATAGCCTCGACGGCGGCACCCTCGAGCGAGGACAGAAGAACGCGACGAAGGGAGTTACCCAGCGTATCGCCGTAACCACGCTCGAGCGGCTCGACGGAGACACGAGCAGACGTCTCGTTGATCTCTTCGACCTGAACCTGAGGCCTAATGAATTCTGACATGTATTACCTCCAGCCTCAGCAGCCCGGATGGACTACTTAGAGTAGAGCTCGACGATGAGCTGCTCGTTGATATCACCGCTGATCTGCTCACGCGTCGGCAGAGCGAGCACGTTACCAGACAGCTTCTCGATATCGACCTCGAGCCAGCCAGGGACCTCAAAGCGCTCGGAGGAAATCAGGGCCTCCTTGATGGGGAGGAGGTCACGGAACTTCTCGCCGACAGCGACGACGTCGCCGGCCTTGACGCGGTAGGACGGGATGTCCACGCGCTTGCCGTTCACGGTGAAGTGACCGTGACGGACGGACTGACGAGCCTCTTTGCGGGTGCGGGCGAAGCCAAGACGGAAGACAACGTTGTCGAGGCGAGACTCAAGAATGATCATGAGGTTCTCACCGGTGACGCCGTTCATCTTACGGGCCTTGTTGAAGTAGCCGTGGAACTGCTTCTCCAGAACGCCATAGATGAACTTGACCTTCTGCTTCTCGCGCAGCTGCATGCCGTACTCAGATTCCTTGCGACGGCGCTTGGGCTGACGGATAGATTCCTTCTTGCTGCTGTAACCGAGCTCAGCGGGATCGATCCCGAGCTGACGGCAGCGCTTAAGAACAGGAGTCCTGTCGATTGCCATATTGATACGATCCTTTCAGTTACACGCGGCGACGCTTCTTGGGGCGGCAGCCGTTGTGCGGAATGGGGGTCTTGTCCTGGATGCTCGAGACCTCGAGGCCAGCAGCCTGGAGGGAGCGGATGGCGGTCTCACGACCGGAGCCGGGGCCCTTGACGAAGACGGAAACCTTCTTCATACCGTGCTCCATGGCCTGCTTGGCAGCAGCCTCGGCAGCCATCTGGGCAGCGAACGGCGTGGACTTACGGGAGCCCTTGAAGCCCACCTGGCCAGCCGACTTCCAGGAAATGACGTTGCCCTGGGGATCGGTGATCGAAACGATCGTGTTGTTGAACGTAGAACGAATGTGAGCCTGGCCCACGGAAATGTTCTTACGGTCCGCGCGCTTCAGACGGGCAGCGCGAACGTTCTTCTTAGCAGTAGCCATCTATCTAGCGCTCCTTATTTCTTCTTCTTAGCACCGATCTGACGCTTCGGGCCCTTGCGGGTACGAGCGTTAGTGTGGGTGCGCTGGCCGCGGACCGGGAGGCCCTTGCGGTGACGAAGGCCGCGGTTGCAGCCGATGTCCATAAGGCGCTTGACGTTCTGGTTGCGCTCACGGCGGAGGTCGCCCTCAACCATGATCTGGTTCTTATCGATATAATCGCGGATGGCGTTAACCTCATCCTCGGTGAGGTCCTTAACGCGCGTATCCACGTTAACGTTGCACTCGACGCAAATCTTCGTCGCAGTGGTGCGGCCGATGCCGTAAATGTAGGTCAGACCGATCTCAACGCGCTTCTCACGCGGGAGGTCGACACCATTAATACGGGCCAACGTAGTCTCCTCTCTTAACCCTGACGCTGCTTATGACGGGGGTTCTCGCAAATGACGAGGACCTTGCCATGGCGCCTAATGATTTTGCACTTATCGCACATCTTCTTGACCGAAGGACGTACCTTCATCGTTCTTCCTTTCGGTAGCGCTCAAACTACTTCCCTACTATCTACTCGCCCAGCCGCAGGCGTTTAAAACTATGGCTGGTCTTCACACACAATCCGACCGTAGGTTGAGCTAAGCCTGCAGTCGGAAATGGAGTGCGTGTATGCGTGCCGCTATTTGTAGCGATAGGTGATGCGGCCGCGGGTCAGGTCGTACGGGGAAAGCTCCACGACAACCCTGTCACCGGGGAGAATACGGATGTAATTCATTCGGATCTTGCCAGAAATGTTGCACAGAACCGAATGACCGTTCTCGAGCTCGACCTTAAACATGGCGTTGGGCAACGGTTCCTTTACCGTACCCTCGAGCTCAATTGCGTCTTCCTTCTTCACAAGCAATCATCTTTCTCTAGAAAACGACAGCGATTGAGTATTCTACAACACGTATGCACGCATCGTAATAACTTCGTAATGGCTCCATAACTAAGTGGAACTTGTTACATTTCTCCGCCTTGGAGCGAACACCAAGCACCTTGGGCATCCGTGGTCAGAATCACCGGACCGTCATTGGTAATAGCGACGGTGTTCTCGTAGTGCGCGGCGGGCAGGTGGTCGTTGGTCGTAACAATCCAACCGTCGGAGCCCGTGCTCACATGGTTGGAACCCATCGTAACCATCGGCTCGATGGCAATGACCATGCCAGCCTGGAGGCGAACGCCCCTCCCCTTCTTTCCATAGTTAGGAACGTTGGGGTCCTCGTGCATCACGCGGCCAATGCCATGGCCAACATAATCACGAAGCACGCCGTAACCGTGAGACTCGGCGAGGGACTGAACGGCATAACCGACGTCCCCGATATGGTTACCGGGAACAGCCTGCTCGATGGCAGCCTTAAGGCAATCGCGCGTGACCTCGCACAAAGCCTTGGCTTCGGGCGTGGGGGTGCCGACGAAAAACGTCCATGCGTTATCGCCGACCCAACCGTCGACAACGGCTCCCGTATCGATGGAGATGATATCGCCATCGCGCAGGATCATGTCGGGATTGGGAATACCGTGGACCACGGCATCGTTGATCGATGCGCATATGGTCCCCGGGAACCCGCCGTAGCCCTTAAAGGCCGGGGTGCCGCCATGCATGCGGATAATCTGCTCCGCGAGCTGATCGAGCTCAAAGGTGGAAACGCCGGGACGCACCATGGCTCCAACGTGGCGGAGCGCCATCTTAGATAGCGCTCCTGCCTTCTTCATCTGCTCGATTTGCGTTGCAGACTTAATCTTGATCATAGACCGAGAGCCTCTTTGACATCCCCGTACACGGTCTCGCGAGCCTGGTCACCGTTGACCGACTTGAGCAGACCCTGGCCACGATAGTAGTCGACGAGCGGGCTCGTGGACTTCTCGTAGACGTCGAGACGGTTCTTGATGGTCTCGGGCTTGTCGTCGTCGCGCTGATACATCTCGCCGCCACACTTGGGGCAGGTAGCATCGGCAGCGGTGCCGGTGTAACCGCAGGCGCGGCAGGTGCGACGCGAAGACAGACGATCGATAATGACCTCGGGGGCCACATCGACCAGAAGGGCGCAGTCGATCTCGTGACCCATGGCGGAGAGCTCGGAATCGAGCGTCACGGCCTGGGCGGTGTTGCGCGGGAAGCCGTCGAGGATGAAGCCCTGCTGGGCGTCATCGGCGGCAAGGCGCTCCTTGACAAGGTCGATCACGAGCTGGTCGGGAACGAGCTCGCCAGCGTCCATGTACTTCTTAGCCTGAATACCAAGCTCGGTGCCACCCTTGACGGCAGCACGCAGCAGGTCGCCCGTGGAAATATGGGCGACGCCAAACTCGGCGACGAGCTCCTGTGCGACGGTGCCCTTACCGGCACCCGGAGCTCCGAGCAATACGAGGTTCATGAGCAATCCTCCTCTAGCCTATTTAAAGAATCCATCGTAATCATACATCTTGATCTGGCCTTCGAGCTTATCGACCGTGTCGAGCACGACGCCGACCATGATGAGGATGGACGTGCCGCCAAATGCCTGAATCAGCTGGTTACCCGTGAAGGAGAAGATGATCGAAGGCACGATGGCGATGAGCGCCAAAAAGACAGCGCTGGGAAGCGTGATCTTGTTGAGCGCGTTCTTGATGTAGGCCGCGGTAGCCCTACCCGGACGCACGCCCGGAATAAAGCCGCCCTGCTTCTTAAGGTTGTCGGCTGTGTCATCGGGGTTGAACACCATGGAGGTGTAGAAGTACGCGAAGAACACGATAAGGACAACGTTAAGCACCCAGTTGAGCCAGCCGCGCGAAAGCGCAGAGGCAACTGCCTGGATCCAGCCGATGCCGGGGAAGAACACGGCAATCTGAGCCGGGAAGTACAGCAGCGCCGAAGCGAAGATGATCGGCACGACACCCGCGGTGTTGACCTTGATGGGCAGGTAGGTAGTCTGGCCACCCATCATGCGACGGCCCACGACGCGCTTAGCGTAGGAGACCGGGATGCGGCGCTGGCCGCGCTCAAGGAAAACAATCAGCGGGATAACCAGCAGGATGATGGCGCAGATGATCACCATGGTGATGATGCCACCGGCATTGCCCTCGGTGCTGGAGAAGATAGCCTGCGGCAGACCGGCCATGATGTTCGCAAAGATGATCAGCGACATGCCATTGCCGATACCGCGCTGGGTGATGAGCTCACCAATCCACATGATCAGCATGGCGCCCGCGGTGAGCGTACCGACGATCATGAGGTCGAAGATGATCTCGGGAGCGCCGGCGCCATTAAAGCTGATGCCGAAGCTCTTAAAGAGGAAGAGGTAACCCACGGAGTTGAGGATTGCCAGAGCCAGGGTGAGGTAACGCGAATACTGCGTAATCTTGGTCTGACCGACCTCGCCCTCGCGGGCAAGCTCATGCAGGGAAGGCACGACGGCCTGGAGCATCTGGAGGATGATCGAGCTGGTGATGTAAGGCATGATGCCCAGCGAAAACACCGACACATAGCTCAACGCGCCGCCAGAGAAAAGATTCAGGAGGGCCATAGCACCTGCGGCGACCGAATTGTTATCGGTCGAGAAAAGGCCCAGCATCCCCTGGAAGGGAATGCCGGGCACAGGAACGTGCGCACCAATGCGGTACACGACGAGCATAGCTATGGTAAAAAGAATCTTTTCGCGCAATTCTTTGATGCGGAAAGCATTCTTAAGACCATTTAGCACGGCAGCTCGACCTTTCCGCCGGCGGCCTCGATCTTGGCCTGCGCAGAAGCGCTGACCTTGTCGACCTTGACCGTGAACTTCTTGGTGAGCTCACCATTGCCGAGCACCTTGACGGGCTCGAACTCGCTCTTGGTGATGCGAGCGGCCTTAAGAGCGGCACCGTCGATCACAGCGCCGTCCTCGAACTTACGCTCGAGACGCTCAACGTTAACGGCGGTGTACTCGATACGACGGGGGTTGCGGAAGCCCGGAAGCTTGGGCAGGCGCATAGCCAGCGGAGTCTGGCCACCCTCGAAGCCGGCACCCTTGGTGCCGCCAGAGCGGGAACCCTGGCCCTTCTGGCCGCGGCCAGAAGTGGTGCCGTGACCCGAAGAATTGCCACGGCCGACGCGCTTGCGGTTCTTGGTGGAACCGGGCGCGGGAGTAAGATCGTGAAGCTGCATTTGCTACTCCTCTACAATCTCGACAAGGTGCTTGACCTTGAAGATCATGCCGCGGACGGACTCGTTGTCAGCAATCTCGCGAACCTCGCGGATCCTGTGGAGACCGAGGGCACGGACAGTACGGACCTGGTCCTGCTTGCAACCGTTGGTGCTGCGGACCTGCTTGATCTTGATGGTGTCAGCCATGCTTAGTTCTCCTTACCGACGAACATCTCGGAGACCGTCAGGCCACGGCGAGCCGCGACGTCCTCAGGGCTGGAGAGCTCCTTGAGGCCCTCGACGGCAGCCTTGATGATGTTGAGGCCGTTGTCGGTACCGAGGGACTTGGACAGGACGTTCTTGATGCCAGCAAGCTCAAAGAGGGGACGCACAGCGCCGCCGGCGATAACGCCGGTACCCTCGACAGCGGGCTTGATGATGATGCGGCCGGCACCAAAGTGGCCGAGAACCTCGTGCGGGATGGTGCCCTGCTCGGTCACCGGCACGTGGAACATGTTCTTCTTGGCATCGAGAGATGCCTTGGAGATGGCCATGGGCACCTCAGCGGACTTGCCCATGCCAACGCCGACGTTGCCCTTGCCGTCGCCAACGACGACGAGAGCGACGAGGCTCATGCGACGACCACCCTTGACGGTCTTCGACACGCGGTTGATGTAAACGACGCGCTCCTCGAACTCGGAGGCCTCGCGCTGCTGCTTCTGATTACGAGCCATGTGCTACATACCTCCTAGAACTCGAGGCCGGCGGCACGAGCACCGTCGGCGAGGGCCTTGACGCGGCCATGGTAGATACGGCCACCGCGATCGAAGGCGACCTTGGTGATGCCGGCCTCGATGGCGCGCTTGCCAACGAGCTGACCGACCTTCTCCGCAGCCTCCTTGTTCGAGGTGTGGGTGCCCTTGAACTCGGCCTCGAGGGTCGAGGCAGAGACGAGCGTCAGGCTGGAGCCCTTGCTGTCGTCGATGATCTGGGCATAGATGTTGGCGTTAGTACGGGTCACGCGAAGACGCGGACGCTCGGAGGTACCCGAGACCTTGCCGCGAACACGACGCTGACGACGCTTGAGGCCTTCCAGCTTCGCCTTATGCTTGTTCATACGTAAACTCCTAAAAAGGTTGATCTTGCCAGCACCTGACGGGGTGCTGGTCTTATGCGAGTGAGTCGGTTACGACTACTTGGCGGCCTTACCCAGCTTGCGGCGGATGTGCTCGTCAACGTAGTGGATACCCTTGCCCTTGTAAGGCTCGGGAGGACGATGGCCGCGGATCTCAGCGGCGATCTGACCGACCTGCTGCTTGTTGATACCCTTGACGTTCACGTGGGTGTTGTCGGGAACCTCGAAGGTGATGCCCTCGGGAGCCTCGACGATCACGGGGTGCGAGAAGCCCAGGGAGAACTCGAGGTTCTTGCCCTTCTGCTGCACGCGGTAACCGACGCCGGCGAGCTCGAGCTTCTTCTCGAAGCCCTCGGAAACGCCAACAACCATGTTGTGGATGAGGGCGCGGGTGAGGCCGTGGCGGGCACGGGTCTCACGCTCGTCGTCGGGACGGGAAACGGTGAGGACGTTGTCCTCGACGTTGATAGCGAGCTTCTCAAAGACATCGAGCTCGAGCTGGCCCTTGGGGCCCTTGACGACAACGTTGTTGCCGTTGACTGCCACTTCGACTCCGGCGGGAATCTGGACAGGCTTATTACCGATACGAGACACGGTGATCTCCTTTCCTTCTACCTACCGAGCGAATTACCAGACGTAAGCGATGATCTCGCCGCCGACGTTGTGCTTGCGAGCATCGCGGTCGGTCATGACGCCATGGCTGGTGGAAATAATGGCGGTACCAAGGCCACCGCGGACGCGGGGCATGTCGGCAACGCCGGTGTACTTACGCAGGCCCGGCTTGGAAATGCGGCGGATGCCGTTGATGACCTTAGCCTTCTTGGGACCATACTTAAGCGTGATGTGCAGAGTCTTCTGGGGAACGGTGTCCTCGACATCGTAGCCCTCGATGTAGCCCTCCTCGTGCAGAACACGAGCGATCTCGACGAGCTTCTTGCTGCTCGGCATGGAGACCGTGGCCTTGTTCACAGAGTTAGCGTTACGGATGCGCGTAAGCATATCTGCGATCGGGTCTGTAAGGTTCATACAGATTCTCCTTCGTTCTTGATGAACACGTGCTCTTGGTTCTTCGCCGCCCTTAACGGCAAAGCCTTTTTAGCGCGTTTTCCCTGTTCCAAACTGATGCTTGAAACGCTGGTAGTGACTTACCAGCTGGCCTTCTTAACGCCGGGAAGCTCGCCCTTGAGTGCAAGCTCGCGGAAGCAGACACGGCACAGGCCGAACTTGCGGTACACAGAGTGCGGACGGCCGCAGCGCTGGCAGCGCGTGTACTCACGAGTAGAGAACTTCTGCTTGCGATTGCACTTGACGATCATCGATGTCTTAGCCACTTATATCCTCCTCACATAGAGTATTGTTCGCCCCAAGCGCCGCCCCCTTGTGGGAACGGCGCTTATAGGGCAGGTGAACCTATTTCTTGAACGGGAAACCGAAGGCGTCCAGAAGGGCCTTGGCCTCCTCATCGGTGTTGGCGGTGGTCACGAAAGTGATGTCCATACCGCGCTGGTGATCGACGGAGTCGAAGTCGATCTCGGGGAAGATGAGCTGCTCGGTGACGCCCATGGAGAAGTTACCACGGCCGTCGAAGCTCTTGGCGGAGATGCCGCGGAAGTCGCGGATACGGGGGATCGCGACGGAGGTCAGACGATCGAAGAACTCCCACATACGGTCGCCACGCAGGGTAACCTTGCAGCCGATCGGCATACCAGCGCGCAGGCGGAAGGTAGCGATGGACTTGCGGGCACGGGTGATCATCGGCTGCTGGCCGGTGATGGCGCGCAGGTCGCGCACGGCACCGTCGATGGCCTTGGAATCGGTAGCGGCCTCGCCGACACCCATGTTCACGACGATCTTCTCAAACTTGGGGATCATCATGACGTTCTCGTACTGGAACTTGTCCTGAAGCTGCTGCTTGACCTCGTTGTTGTACTTGGTCTTCAGACGCGGCACATACTTCTCTTCTGCCATTGTTCACTCCTTCTTGGGGTTTTAAGCACGGGGCGTGGCCACGATGGGTTGTCCTCGTGCCTCCTGGCTGCATCCGCGCCGCTCATGGCATTTTGCGGTTTGGACTCGACGCAGCAGGAGCCGACAAAACAATCGATACTATACGCGCATCGGGAGCGTATTTCCAGAAAAACCTCGTCTGCCTGCACAACTCCACAACTCCCCCGCACAAATGGATCCCAAAAAGCAGTTGCGGTGAAATAGGGACTGTTTGGCGGCCTAACAGGCTTAAACAGTCCGTATTTCACCGCAACTTATTGGTGGGGATCCGATTAGCGCTTGCGGGGGACGAGTTTGGTGCGTCGCAGGTGGATCATCTCGGCGGCGATGGAGATGGCGATCTCCTCGGGGTCCTCGGCCTCGATGGCAACGCCGATCGGAAGGTGCAGCTCGTCGATCTGGTCCTGCGTAAAGCCTTCCTGCTCCAGGCGGGCACGCACAAAGGCCGTCTTGCGGCGCGAACCCAGACAGCCCAGGTAGGCAGGCTTGGCGCGCATGGCCTGAATCACCACGTCGATATCGGACTTGTGACCCGCCGTGGCGACGACCACCAGGTCGCGCGGGCCGATGGGGCACTGCTTGCTCAGGCTCTTGTAGTCGACCAGACGACGGTCGTAGACACCGGGCACCCAATCGGGGGTCAGCGTGCCGGGGCGGTCGTCGCATGCCACGACGGCAAAGCCCGCCGCCGTGAGCACCCGCGCCGTCGCGGCGCCCACGTGGCCGCAGCCAAAGATATAGGTCAGGCCCTCGGGGCAGAGCGTCTCGATGTGCGCCGCGGGAATCTCAGAGGCCGCGTTGGTGTAGGTGACCTTACTCCCCTCCTCCACCAGCGAAAGCCCGGGGCAGCCAGCAATGGTATGGCGCGATGCCTCGCCATGGTACTCGGCCACATCGCCCTCGAGCGCGCTCGCGATAAACGGCTCAAAGTCGATGACGAAGTCGCCGATGCGCCGATAGACCAAGACGTCGGCAATTTCCTGGAACAACGGTGCCTGAGTCGCATCCAGATGCAGGTAGCACAGGCAGATGGCTCCGCCGCAGATCATGCCGGTATCGGAGTTCTCGCCGCCCATGGTGTAGCGGACCAGACGCGATTGCCCTGCGGCCAGCAGCTCGCGCGCCTCGTTCAGCGCAAAGAGCTCGATCTTGCCGCCGCCGATAGTGCCCGCCTGGCTACCGTCGGCAAAGACGGCCATCCAGGCGCCCACGCCGCGCGGCGACGACCCCGCCGTGCCGGCTACGACCACGAGCTCGCACGTCTCGCCAGCACGCAGGGCGACAAGCGCCGCATTCACAACATCGAGCTTTTCCATTGCCGCCTTCTATCCTCTAAAGATATCGGTGAGCATAGCGAGTGCCTCGAGCACGCCGCCGCCGACCGACGTCGCCTTGTCCGAAATGTAGTTGATATAGCTGGCATCGCCGCGCGGATCGACATCGGCGCATTTAAAGCCCTCAGTCACCTGCACGCCGTTCGCCAAAAGCCCGCGCAGGCAGCCATCGATCTGCGTGCACATGGGCGTATCGTCCGCGTAGCCAATCACGTCTCCGGCGCTCACGATGTCGCCGATTGCGCGGTCGGACCGAAACACGCCGGCGGCGGGGCTGTGGATAACGCGCTCCTTGCCATAGCCAGCGATAATGCCCGGCACGCCCGTGTTGGGCTGGGGCGAACCTTGGGTAATGACACGGCCCAGGAAATGCCCGCGCATGGTCTCGACCACGGCGTCGCAGTCAACCGGCGCGGTGAAGCCCGGTCCCACGGCAATAACGGCAGGCGCCATGTCGCGCGTGGTACCCAGGTTGCGCTTGGCCAGAATCGCGTCGACCACAGCCGCGGGTTTCAGCTCGCCGAGCATCTTGGCCTGGGGGTCCACCACGACGGCAACATCCCCCGTTTGGGTAATCTCGAACGCCTCTGCCGGCGTCTGCGCCAAGCGAGCGCGAATGCCCTCGACCTGGACCTCGCCCAGGCGAATGGCCTCGCAAAAACTGATTGTGCGACGGATGCACGTGGGAACCGCGATATCGGACATGACAACCGACACGCCGGCGCGCACCAAGCGAGCGGCGACGCCCGTGGCGATATCGCCGGCGCCGCGAACATAAACGAGCATTCCCGGGGCACCTCCCTGTGCTACGGTTTGAGCAGAGCAAAAGCGGTTCGACCGCAACTCTGATGATTATTTATTATCACAGTATTATACGGCGGTGAACAGATGGAAACGGTTAGCGGCAATCTTGCCTCGGCGCTCAGGATCGAGCCGGGCATTACCGCGATTATCGGCAGCGGCGGCAAGTCGACGTTGCTCAAAATGCTGGGTCTTGAGCTCATGCGCGCTGGCGGCCGCGTGCTCCTCTGCACCACCACGCATATGTTCCCCGTCGCCGGCGTGCCATGGGACGGGTCGAGCCGTCGCCTGGACGCCGTACCTTGGAAGCCGGGCGCCGCGCATGTCCCCGGTTGCACCTGCGAGGCCTGCGCGGGGCTTGTGCGGGGAAGCATCTGCCAGGCAGGCGTCTTGGACCCCCAGACGGGCAAGCTCTCCTCGCCTGCCGAGCCGCTCGACCAGCTGGCGCAGCGCTTTGACTACGTCCTGGCCGAGGCGGACGGCAGCAAGCGGCTCCCGCTCAAGGCCCACGCCGCCTGGGAGCCGGTGATTCCCTCTGGCACGGCCAACATCGTCTGGATCGTCGGCGCCTCGGGGCTCAGCAAGCCCATCAACGAAGCCGTCCACCGCCCCGAGCTCTTTTGCGAGCGTTGCGGTTGCGAACCCACCGACATCGCCACGCCCGAGCGCGTCGCCCAGGTGCTCAATTCCGAGATGCAGGCGCTGAAACTCAGCACCGCACGCGTCATGCTCAACCAAGTCGACACGCTCAGCGACCCCACGATGGCCGACCGCTTCGAGGCAGCCCTCGGCCGCCCCGTCGTCGCCAGCAGCCTCAAGTAGCCGCCCCATCTCGTCAGTTGCGGTGAAATACGGACTGTTTGGCCGCCTGACGGCCGCAAACAGTCCGTATTTCACCGCAACTGCGGAGGGGACACGGCATCTTTGCTGCTAGCGGGGCACGTAGCGGCCAGGCTGGGCTCCGGTGGGCTCGCCATCGCGCGCCACCAGCACGCCGTTCACAAACACGGCCTTGGCGCGGCCATGTGCCTCAAAGCCCTCGAGCGGCGTGTAGTCCACGGCCTGATGCTGTGTCGCGGCGCTGATCGTCCAACGCGCGCACGGATCCCACACGCACACGTCGGCGTCGGAGCCCTCGGCAAGACAGCCCTTGCGCGGATACATGCCGAAGACGCGCGCCGGGTTCTCGCTCATCAAGCGGCACAGATCCTCGGGGCCCAGTTGCCCTTCAAAGCTCGTGGCAATCGCGACGGGACGATGCTCCACGCCGGGCCCGCCGTTGGGAATCGCGCGGAAATCGTCGCGCCCGCGGTCCTTTTGCCCGTGCAGGTTAAAGCTGCAATGATCGGTCGCAATCGTATCGATCTCGCCGGCCACAAGCGCCTCGCGCAATGCCGCACGGTCACCGGCATGGCGCAGCGGCGGGCTCATCACGTACTTGGCGCCCGCAAAGCCGTCCTCGCCCTGCTCCAGATAGCAGGTGTCGTCAAGCATCAGATATTGGGGGCAGGTCTCGACATAGATGTTCTTCTGCCCGCGCGCTTTGGCAGCGCGAATGGCCTCGAGCCCCAGCTTGGTCGAAAGGTGCACCACGTTGACCGGAGCGTCCCCGGCCAAGTGCGCCAGATACAGCAGGCGGCTCACGGCCTCGGCCTCACACACGTCCGGACGGCTGAGCGCATGCCCCTCGGGTCCATGAATCCCCTGCTCGTACACGCGCTTCTGAAGTTCATTCACCAGCGTGCCGTTCTCGCAATGCACGCACAGGATACCGCCCAGGTGCTTGAGCTCCTCCAGCACCTCGAGTGTCTCGGCATCGTCCAAGCGCAGGTGGTCGTAGGCAAAGTAGGTCTTAAACGACGAAACGCCCGCCTCGCGCATAGCCACGAGATCGGCGCGGTTGCGCTCATTCCACTCGGCGAGTGCCATATGAAAAGCGTAGTTTGCCGTGCAGGTGCCGTCGGCGCGGTGGTGCCACTCGGCAAGGGCATCGGGCATGGTCACGCCGCGATCGGCCGTCGCGTAGTCCACGATGGTCGTCGTACCGCCGCAGGCAGCCGCACGCGTACCGGTCTCAAAGCTATCGGCCGTCCAATCCATGCCAGTCCAGCACTGCATGTGCGTGTGGCCGTCGATAAAGCCGGGGAACACCCAACAGTCCGTGGCGTCCTGGACGGTATCGCCCTCGCCCGGCTCGATTGCCGTGGCAATCCGCACAATCTTGTCGCCCTCCATGGCAAGATCGGCGCGGCGAAGCCCCTGTGGCGTCACGAGCGCGCCGTTTTTGATGATGATCATGTTGCTCCTTATTGATTAATACAGTTGGCCACGCGATCAAAATACGAGCAGGCCGCGATATGCTCCGTTATGCGTCGCTGTCCCTCGGCGGTATCGACATCCCACAGCTCATAGGCGCGCGCTTCGACCAGCGCAACGTCGACGCGGCCTTTGAGAATCGAACCGCCGCCGTCCTTGCCCTCAAGACTGTCTCTTATACCCATCTGACGCTGCCGCCGA
>UQNU01000038.1 GCA_900542555.1 uncultured Collinsella sp. | reverse complement strand
TCTACACTTCTAGCTTCGTCGGCAGCGTCAGATGTGTATAAGAGACAGGACTTAAGCTGGCTGTCGATCTTATCGCGCGTGTAGCTATCGGTCACGTTGCCGCACACGTTGGTGTAGAACAGCAGCGGGTTGGTGATACGGTACGAATACTCGCCGTTGCAGCGCACGGAGATGTCGACGTCCAGGCCAATGTTGTTGTCGACCACGCGGAAGGGCACGGGCGAGGCGGTGCCGTACTTGTTGCCGATGATCTCCTTGGTGTTGATGAAGTAGACGCGCTGGTCCTTGCCTGCATCGCCGCCAAAGGTAAAACGGCTGCCGATATTGGCGAACGTTTCCTTGATGGAGTCGCCCAGGTTGCCGCTGAAGACGCTCGGCTCGCTGCCGGTGTCAAAGACAAACTCGCCAGGTTCCAGCGCAACCTCGATGATCTTGCCGTTTTGCACCACGAGCATGCCCTGGCCGTCGTTGACGGCGATGACGGAGCCGTTGGAGATAACGTTGTCCTCGCCGCGCGTATTGGAGCTGCGGCCGCCGGTGCGCTTGCTGCCCTTGCAGGCCAAGACGTCAGCGGGCATCGATTCGCAATAGATAAATTCTTTCCACTGGTCGGCCATGACGCCGCCGGCAGCACCCAATCCAGCTTTCAAGAGTCCCATGGTGATCTTCCTTTCTCGTCAAAGGCCGGGTGGTATTGGTCAGAATGGCTAATCGTCCTTGTTGTCCTTCATGACAACGGTGGTCTCGGTGTGGCTGAAGGTATCGTGCTTCTCGGTCAGATCGAGGTCCCCGCAGTAGTAATCGGCGTGGGTTGCCTCGTTGGCCGTCTTGAGCTGGCCTACCAGCAACACGTCCGCGATGATTACGATGATCAACGGCGCGACGATGTTGATGAGGACGCCCTCGACATCAAAGGCGAGGTAGTCCGGATCGAAGGCGTTCTCTCCCATAAAGAGAATCTGGGAGAGGACAAACCCGATCACAAAGAACAGCACCGAGGCGATGGCGAGCTTGGGCTTGGAGCAGGGGAGCTCGCCGACCATGCGACCGGTCTGGCCGTTCATGGCAAACAGATAACCCTTGCCGTTCCACGAGGTGGAAAGCATCCACACGGGGAACAGGGCGTAGTCGCTGTCTTCCCAGGTGTAGTCGAGCTGCTTGCTTTCGACCGTGGCGTCGTCATACTCGTCGACGACGGTCTCGCGCAGGGCCGAGATCGTACTTTCTTCCATACGACGCTCGGCGCGCGCCTTGCAGGTTTCGCAATCTTCGTCGTAGCGGTTGGCGATGTAGCCGGGCATATACGCGACCGAAAACGGGCGCAGCGCGTCGTAGTCAAACGGCTCGATGGCGTCCATGTGGCCGTCGGGCATCTTGGACGATCCGTCGACGGGCACGCGCTCAAACGAGATATTGCCTTTACGGTAGGCGTCGTAGTGGTCGGTGGTCGTGACGGTGCGATCGGATTCCTCGGTTACGGTCTCGTTGGTTGCGTCGAAGCACACTTCGCCGTCCACGCGGGCACCGTAGAGCCAAAACGGCACGTAAACGCCTTGGACTTCGTCGATATGGTTGCCGGTGACAAAGTTCTTGGGCAGCAGGATCTTGCCCTTGTAGTGCTTCTTGAGCGCGGTCATGACATCGTCGCGCCCGAGCTTAAACGGAATCACCAGGTCGGGTGAGAAGTCGCCCGAGAGCTGGCCGGGTGCCACGGCGGGGTTGCCGCAGTACGGACAGGTGGTGACGGCGACGGTGCCGTCCGAGATCAGTTCGGCGCCACACGACGAGCAGATGTAGCCGGCGTTTTGAGCCAGCTCCTGCATGGCATCGTCGACAGCAGGTTTGGGAGCCACGGCTGCGGCATCGGCTTTGGCATCGGCCTTGTCCTGGCGTTCGCGATAGAGGGCCTCGACTTCTTCGACTTCAAAACGCGAATCGCAGTAGTCGCAGACGAGCTTTTGCTCGGCACTGGCAAAGTGAAGGGGGCCACCACACGCGGGGCACTGATAGTTGACGCTCTCGAAGGCCATGATCGGTCCTTTCCGTGCCGGAGGCTATGCGCCGATGGCACCGCCGCAGTATTCGCAGCGCCCACTAGCATCGGGAATGGTGGTTGCACCGCAGAATGGACAGGTGACCGCGGTCTTGGGGGCCTTAGCGGCCACGACGCTGTCACGCGTCTCCTGGCGCAGCTGCATCAACGCATCGCGGACTTCGGTTGCCTGGCGCTTGGCCTCGCGGTACTCGATGGACCCGCGCTGATCGATGGTGGAGTCGTTCACGCGCAGGTCGATATCGGTAAAGTACGGCGTGTTGACGTGGATAGTCAGGTTAAAGTCGTAATCCAGGTCGTAACGCGGTGGGTTGTAGCTCTCGCGCTCGCCGTCCTTGGTCTCGCGATAGATCTCGGTGCGATGCTCGTCGATATCCATATCACAGCCGAGTACCTGTGAGAACTCGATGATGTCGGGATTGGCGTCACGCCAGCGGCTCTGCGAAGTGATGATCAGCAGGCCCGCGTCCTCATCGAGCATGATGTTGGTGCGTCCGGCAGAGAGCGTGCGCGTGGGGTTGAACGAGGCCAGGCGCTCGGCATTGGCCTCGCGGTAGGCGAGTTGCTCGCGGATATCGTCCGCGGTGCTGGAGCGCCAACCACTAAAGAAGGGGGAGAGCTTGCCGGCGCACTCTTTGCACAGGTAGCCTTCGTTGATCTTGGTCTTTCCCAAAAGTCCCAGCTCGGTACCGCAAATCGCGCACTCTTTCTTCTCGAACATCTTGTCAAAGAAGCCCATGGCTGCCTCCCATCAACTGGTAGCGTGTGTCACTTTTGATGATGGGGGAGTGTGCGATCTTTCACGATACCCAGACGGCTCAACGAGTCTCCACAACTGGGACAGATGGCCCATTTTTGACTAGTCGCTGGGGACGCTCTTCGGCCACTCATTGGGGACGTACTTAAATGAGCGGCAGTTGGGGACACTCCTTGCCGAACGTGGGCACCGCATGTTATTGGATGTTTGATCAACGCTTTCTTAAAAATGTTCAATAGAGGTAAATTCTGATTGAGATTATGCTGGAATATATCAAATTACAATTGGAATTTTGCAGTTATCCCAGTTAAAATGGGCAAAAGGAGGCAAGCATGCTCAAGCGTAAAATTATCGAGAAGATTGAAAACTGGAAACAGACTAAAACCGGGCAGGGACTGCTTATTACCGGTGCTCGACAGGTTGGCAAAACAAGCGCTGTCGAGCAGTTTGCCCGTGACAACTACAGAAGCTTCCTGAAAATCGACTTCGTGGAGAGACCTGACGCGGTCGAGCTCATAGGGGAGGCAAAGAGCCTCGATGACCTCATTGTGAGAATCACCGCACTGTCTTCATCGCCTATTGCTGCGGATGCGAAGACGCTTCTGTTTTTTGATGAGGTGCAGCGTTGCGGAGACGCCATCACCTGGATGCGTTACCTTGCACAAGACAATCGCTTCGATGTTATCTACTCTGGTTCCATGCTCGGGGTCGAGGCGTATCATTATCGGTCGTTGCCAGTGGGTACTATCGATATCCTTGAGATGTTTCCCATGGATTTCGAAGAATTCTCCTGGGCCCTGGGAGTCGATAAATCATTGTGGGATATCGTTCGAGCCTGTTACCGCAAACGGGAACAGGTGCCCCCATTTATTCACAAACGGCTGGTCGAGACGTATTACCGGTATGTTCTTGTGGGCGGCATGCCTGAGGCTGTTCAGCTGTTCGTCTCGACTCATGATACGCAGGCGATGCGCGCTCGTCAGCAGGGCATCCTCGAGGCATATCGTGCGGATATCGTACGGTACGCCGAAACCCCTGCGCATGCTCAGCGGATCAGGACGATCTACGATGCCATGCCCGCGCAGCTTAATAAAGACAACAAGCGCTTTCTCGTTACCGGGATAGACAAGCGGAAGCGTTTTTTGGATCTGCAGCCCGATTTTGACTGGCTTGTTAATGCGGGCGTTGCGATTCCGGTTAAGAGGGCGAGCGAGCCGATGTTTCCCTTGGGTCTTTCGCGGGAAGACAGCTTTTTCAAGTTTTATCTGAGCGATGTTGGTCTACTGTTTTCTACTTTTTCTCCCGCCGATGTTGAGGCCATTGTTGCGCAGCGGGATTCGGTCAACTTCGGGCAGGCTTTTGAGAATGCAGTAGCCCAGGAGCTGCGCGCATGCGGCTATTCTTCGTTGTTCTACTTTAACGCGGCGAAGGTTGGAGAAGTCGATTTTTTAATCGAGGATAAGCGGAGTCCCATCGTGTTGCCTGTCGAGGTCAAATCGGGTAGATACAGCACGAAGCACGCTGCCCTTGACCGCCTGATGAGCGTTGAAAACTATGGATTGACTCAGGCGGTCGTGCTTCACCGGGATAACGTGGTGGATGAAAAGACGATATTGTATCTGCCCTTATATATGGCGGCCCTGTTAAAAGAAATGCCACAGATGAAGGGCTGAGAGTTTAAGACACGCGATGCGGCTGTGGAAAATTCGGCATTGTGAGATGGAATACTGACCTCGCGAGAATCCATTCTCCTCCAAGGGTGGGCTTGCTAAGACAGCCAAGGCCACTGCAAAACCGCCAGGTACTTTTGCGGTGGCCTTTCTGGTTGGCGCCGCTTGCCGGTCACCGCAAATGTGCTTGGTGTGATCGTGGTGGTTACGCCACGGTCACGGCAACCTGGGCGTAGCGGGTGCAGGGGCGCTCGGCGCGCGTCTGCACGGTAAGGGTGAGCACAAAGCGGTCGCCGGGCTGCGCGTCGGCGGGCACGACAAAAGCGGTGCTCACCGTATATTCCTGCCACAGCGAAAGATCCTGCGCGCCTACATAGCTCGACGGGTCCACGGCGACATCCCAATGTGCATCAAAGCCCTTGCCGTCGGAGTCGACGATGGTCGCTGCAAGGGCGACGCGCTCGCTGGCTGTCGCGCTGCGGTCGGCCGTGACCTCGACAACATGTGCCGGATGCGAACAAGACGCCGGATCATGGGCGCACCATTGCGCGCGGGCGGCAAAGTCTTCCTGATAGGCGCGCAGGTAAGGATTGAGGTTGCTGCTCGCGGGCGTGCCGATGGCGGCAAAACCGGCGGGCGCGTCCGAGTCGGGGTGACCGTCGAGGAACATACGGCCGAGCAGCGTGTCGAAGCCGCGGTCGTCGATACCGCGCAGGCCAAACGGCAGCAGCGGAATATAGGTCATGCTGTCGCCTTCGGCCATAAAGTCGCCGCGCTCAAACTGCATCGCGGGCATGCCCTCTAGGCCCCAATCCAGATGGGCATGCTTGCCAAACTGGAATCGCTCGGGTTCGTTTTCGTAGACCTTACCGTCGCCATAGAGCATATAGCGCGCCATGAGGGGGCCGTTGCCCTGCGTGAGATTCTGCTCGGGCCAAGGAGCCTTAAACAGTGGCAGCGTATCGGGCTGAGCCATCTTGGCGTCGACATAGCCGCCATACATATAAGGCACGCACCAAAAGATGAGCTCGGGAAAGAGCTCGCGCCCATGGTCGAGCCATGAGTTGTCCTGTCCTATGCCATCGGCAACGCCCATCACGCGCACCTTCTGATAGACCCGCTGCTGCACAGCGGGCCATTCGGGCGTGGCGCGATAACGCTCGGCAATGCTCATGAGGGCGCGAACAATGGTGTTCATGCCGCCCCAGCTGAGCAGCCATAACGTACGCGGGTCGTCGTCCAAAATCGCCTGCGCAATTACGCGAGACCCCTCAGTTTCCTCAGTCACATCACCCTCAAAGGCAACATTTCCCACAAAGGTGCGCTCGATCATCTGGGCAGGCGTGGGATACGGCGGCTCACCGGCAGCGTCCGCATTCGCCTGCAACTGCGGCCAAGCCTGGGTATATTCATTACTCCAGAGACTCTCAATCCAATGCTCGGGAAACGGACGATACTCACGAAGCTCGCCGGCCAGCGGATCGGGCTCATGAGGCACAACAGCCCACTCGTAAGAGCGACGCCCCTTAGTCCGCCAATGCGAATTCACCTCGCCCAGCGTATGAACCCCATCCCCAAGAAAGTGATACTGCGAAGCCGTATACACCACAGCCTGAACATCAAGCACATTGAGATACAGAGCCAAATGAATGAGCGAGTTCATATCATCGACTTCCATATCAGTAGTAACAATCACCCGAGTTAGCTCTTGGGACATAGGAACAGCTCCAATCAAAATCAATTCAGCCAGTTACGCGCAAGGCAAGACGGGACCCACGCCCCCATCGCCACCGACCCGGCGTGCCGCTGGAAGCGGCCGGCCAGGGTCTCAGCAATGGAAACACAGTGGGCACCGGGGTTTACCCCTGCAAACATTCCGCAGGGGGCATGGTCCGGCGCAGCGCGAAGCGCAAAGCGCCGAACCATGCATGCCCGAGGACGTTTGCAGGGGTAAACCCCGGTGCCCGCGAAGGGATGGATTACCTATTGACCCTGGCCGACCACTCCCAGCAGCCCACCGGCTCGCCGTCGATGAGTACGTTGCCCCCGTCGAAGTCTTGATAACACAGGTCGTTGAATTGGTGGATCCACACGCCGTGGTTGAACGTCTTCTTAGGCGAGCCGTCGGCCTCGCGATAGCGCCCGGTTAGGTCCTCGACATGGCTAAAGTAGGTGAGGTGCACGTTGGCTCCGGCGTCACGCAGGCGTGCTGTGAGCGGCAGCGCGGTCTGTTGCGGCGACACGAGCTCGTCGCCCTTGGAGTGCGTAAACCACAGCGGCGTCTTGGCGAGCGCGGCTACGTCCTCGTCCGTGGCGTTGTACCACGGGGCACAGCAGGGAAGGCCGGCGGCGAAGAAATCGGGGTAGTCGGCGCACAGGCGCAGGGTCATAAAGCCGCCGTTGGAAAGGCCGGCGACCACGATGCGGTCGGTGTCGATACGCTCGGCATGCTCGGCGACAAACTCGTCGATGAGCGCCTTGAGCACGGGGGAGTAGATGCTCTGGTTGGAGCGGCCGAGCTGCTCGACGCCGTTGTCCATCCAAAACGTGGGAGACTGCGGCACGAGCACCCAGGCAAAGCCGCCAAAGTAGCGCTGGATTTGCGCCTGGCTAATGGCTGTCACGCGGTTGCCGACATAGGCGCGCGTGGCGCCTTCGCCCTGCGTGGCACCCTTGCCTTCACCGGCGCCGTGCAGGTACACCACGAGCGGGGCCTTTTGGGGCACGACCGTGGCCTCGGGCGCGAAGGGATTGAAGCAGGCCGAGTCCTCGGCTTTAAAGCTGGGCTCAAAGAAGCCGTACTCGAGCGCGATGCCATCAATGGCAGTCTTTTGCACGGCATTGCTCCAGCCCTTGAGCGCGGGGCAGATGTCGCCGCGACAGGTATCGAAGACCAGGCCGCAGGTGGGGTCGTCGCCGTCGTTGCCGGGAAGGGCCGCGAGCTGCGTGATGTGCAGCTGGTCATCGAGCATGCGCGAGCCCAGGACGCTGCCTTCGATCTTTTTGGTCAGGCGCTGCTCGGCGACCTCGAGTGCCACATGGGTGCCCACGACGAGCTTGCGGCCGTTCTCGTCACACGGATAGGCGGCGAGAACGTCGATGTAACCCACGGAGGGCGCGGCATGGTCGGCGCCGTGCTCCTTGCGCATCAGGACCTCGCCCGTGCGCTCGTGACGCTCTACATATATATGGAAAGCGTTCGCATCGACATCGTTGGCGCGCACGGTGCAGGGTAGGTCGAGAACGACCTTGCTGATCCAGGGGCCAAAGTCACCCAAGGTGGTGACGGTTGCGTAGGTGCACGATTTGAGTTCCATGAGCTGCCTCCCTTGTGCCGCGAGAGTTAAACGTGTGCGGCAATACAATCTAAACATGTTTAGTGTAAAGCAGAATTAGAGAATAAGCAGATGAACTCGGTAAACGGTCACATCAAACGCTCAATGAACTACTAAACACTCGTTTACCACTATCTAGCAGGGCTTTTGTTGATAAGTCAACAAGGCATTTGGGTGCAAGATTATATAAAATCCCACGTAGACGGCCATTTATAAATAAACGACACTATATGTAATGCCTTGGCATTCAATTACGTTCACCCCCGATTTCCTACCGTTCACCGGACTACAAACCGCAAAACTGCCACAAATTCAACGCTGCGTGTAAACTAAGCGCTGTAAACGTTCAGTAAACAGATTGTTTACGACAGCGTATCCAAGGGTTCGGTAACCGTAAGGGGTTATAGTCACCGGGCCAAAGACGTGCCTACGTCCAAACGGGTAGACACACGATGATATGGGGAGGGGTCCCATGGCAGTAGATAACAAACAGATTGCCACCGATGTCCTCGAGCTCGTGGGCGGTGCGGAGAATGTTACCGTCGCCACCAACTGCATGACGCGCCTGCGCCTGACGCTCAAGGATAACAGCAAGGCCGACGTGGAGAAGATCAAGAAGGTCAAGGGCGTACTGGGTTGCCAGTTCGCCGGCAGCCAACTCCAGGTCATCATCGGCCAGAACGTGCCCAAGGTGCTCGCCGAGTTCGTTGCCATGTCCGGCGTCAAGCAGGGTGCCGCGGTCGACGAGAACCTCGACGCCCCTAAGGAGAAGTTCGAGCTCAAGAACCTGCCCAATATCATCCTCGACTATCTGTCGGGCTCCATGACCCAGCTGATTCCGCTGCTCATGGCCGGCGGTTTGTTCCGCACCATCGCTGCGGTCCTCGGTCCCACCATGCTCGGCGTTCTCTCCGATACCGATCCGACCTACACGTTCCTCTACACCACCCTGTACGAGGCCACGTTTACCTTTATCCCCATCTACCTGGGCTATGCCGCTGCTAAGAAGCTCGGCGCCTCTCCGGTTCTGGGCATGCTCCTCGGCGGCGCTCTCATGGCCCCGTCTGTCGTGAGTGTCGCGACTCAGGAGGGTGGCGGAATCATCTCCGTCTACGGCATCCAGATCGCCGCTGCCAACTACCAGCAGTCCGTCCTGCCGATCATCCTCTCGGTGCCCGTCCTGTACTTTGTCGAGAAGTTCTTTAAGAAGGTCATGCCCGACGTGCTGTCCACGGTCTTCACGCCGTTCTGCACCATGATCGTCACCATTCCCATCGCCTTCATCGTCCTTGCCCCGATCGGCAACGAGCTCGGCAACCTCATCGCCAACGCCCTCTTCGGTCTTGCTGACCTTGGCGGTATCGGTATCCTGATCGTCATGGCCATCCTCGGCGCCTTCTGGCAGCTCTTCGTGGTCTGCGGCATGCACATGCCCGTCATCCTGCTCGCTCAGGTTCAGATCATCGCCGCCGGCTACGATCCCTTCGTCTTCGTTTCCACCAACTGCGCTATGGCCGCTGTCTGGGGTTGCGCCTTCGGTGCCTTCCTCAAGATGAAGAACCCCGACGAGAAGGGTCTTGCCCTGGGTTACGTCATCTCCGCCATCGCTGGCGGCGTCACCGAGCCTGCGCTCTTCGGTATCCTCATGCGCTTCCGTCGCACCATGCTCGGTATGTTTATCGGCGGTGCCATCGGCGCTGTGTTCTCCGGCCTCATGGGTGTTACCTACTACCTGGCCGGCGGTGCCTCCAACTTCCTGGTCTTCACCAACTACCTGCAGGGTGGCCAGATGAACACCGTCTGGGCTATCGTCGGTATGGCGATCTCCTTTGCCATCGCTGCTGCCGTCGTCTTTGCCACTGGCTTCTCCAAGGAGGAGCTCGCCGAGATGGAGGCCTAAGGCCAAACCATTCGGTCACATGCGACCTTACCTACACGACAGGGCCCCGTCAGGCGCAAGCCCGGCGGGGCCCTTCTTACAAGGTAGACTGATTAGGGGCGCGCGGCGTCTGTTCGCCGGGGCTTGCTAAGCGCCAGGGGCTTTCGCGCGGGGTTACCGCGAAAGAATCTGCCGGTTCGCAATTCCTTTATCAAACGAAAGGACATGCAGATGAGTTTGGGAAAGCTGACCGTTAACGGTCGTCAGGACGGCTTTTTGTGCGAGGGCAAACCGTTCTTTTGGTTTGCCGATACGTGCTGGAGCGCGTTTACGAGCATCGCCGAGGCCGATTGGGACTACTATCTGACCCGCCGCGCCGAGCAGGGCATGAACGCGCTGCAGATCAACACGCTACCGCAGTGGGATCGCTGCTGCCCCGATCTGGGCATTTGGCCCTATGCCAGCGAGGACGGCGTGCATTTTGATTGGTCCCGCCCCAACCAGGCGTACTGGGACCGCGCTGCTGCCATGTGCCGCGCTGCCGTCGAGCACGGCATTCGTCCGGCACTCGTGCTTATGTGGTGCAACTACGTGCCCGGTACCTGGGGCGCCAAGATTGCCGAGCGTTGCGGTGCCGAGGTTATGCCGCGCGAGGAGGTTTGTGCCCACGTTGCCCGCGTCGTCGAGAACCTGGGCGAGTTTGATCCCGTCTACGTGGTGGCGGGCGATACCGACTTTACCAGCGACGAGGCGATTGCCTACTACGAGGACGCCCTCGACGAAGTCGCCAAACGCGCGCCCGAGGCGTTGCGCACCATGCATATCAACCGCGGCAACCGCACCATTCCGTCACAGTACCTGGACCGTCTGGACTTTTACATGTTCCAGCCCGGCCACAACTACGAGGGCCAGCCCGAGGCATGGCGCCTGCCGCAGGACTTTATCGCCAACTATCCCAAAAAGCCGATGGTCAACTCCGAGCCCTGTTACGAGCAGATGGGTGCGTCGCGCAACGTGTACTGGCGCTTCACCGCGCAGGACTGCCGCGCGAGCGTTTGGTCGTCGATCCTTGCCGGTGCCAGTGCGGGTGTGACCTATGGCGCGCACGGCGTTTGGAACTGGCAGACCAGCAAGAGCCAGGGCTCGGTGCTGGGCGAGGGCTTCGATATGCCGTTCCGCTGGCAGGAGTGTCTGCAGTTTGCGGGCGTTTGGGACTTTGGCGCGATCGAGCATGTGCTTGCCGGGCTGGGCGCTACGGCTGGCGATGACGCGCTTGCCGTGATTCCGGCGCAGGAGCTTCTCGACGACGCGCGCGAGGCCATTCGTGTGGCGCGCGTTGGCGATCGTGTCGTCACGTACCTACCGCGTACCACGGCGCTCAAGTTTAAGCTCGACGGCGCGCGCGACTGGACGGCGACGGTCTTCGACATGGAGGACAAGCGCATCGCCAAGCTGCCCGTCCGCGACAACGGTGACGGTACCGTGCGCGTGGCTCAGCACCCCTTTGAGCACGACGCGCTGGTGATTCTGGCCCCCGGGCGCTAACGGCTCTTCTCCAACATTTACAACCCAGTCCCTTTCATGAGGTTGCGACGGAATGGTTCCTGCATGACGGCTTTAAGCTGCCAACGGGAACCATTCCGCCGCACTCATTGGGGACGTACTTAAATGAGTGGTAGTTGGAGACACTCCTTGCCGAGCTAGAGGTCGCGTGTGTCCCTTCTGGTCCATGCGGCTCAAATTCGCGGCGTGATGTGAACGGCTGGGGTCAAATTTGCAGCATTTCGAGCTCGGCTTCGATATTGAGATTGGTTCTTTATTAAAATGGAATTCCAGACAATTGAGCGGCCGGGGGGTAACCATGAGGGGCATGGGAGACACAACCGCATATCTGCATCGGGGCATTCGGGAGATTATATGCCTGGCACTGTTCTTCTTCACGTTTTTGGCGTGCGAGTATCTCTTTGATGTGCGCATGGCCGAGTTCGTGTCTCCGAACGAGGTCGTTATTTATGAGAGTCTTGTCATCGGCGCGAGCGTGATTGGCTTTTTTGTGCGTCCCGTTCTGTACTATCGCCGTCCCCATGCTATCGACGCGACGAGCGACATCACGGGCGTTTTGCTGGTGGCGGCATTGCTGCTGTTGATTATGGCAGCTCAGGTCGAGGTGGTAATCGTCGGCGGTTTGGTGGCGTGCTGCGCGCTGGGCTACTGCGGATCGACTGCTCACGCAAACTTTGCGCGACGCTTTGCGCGGACGCCCTGCTTGGCGCGCGCCGCAGCACTTTCCTATGCCATGGGCGTTCTGGTACAGGTGTTCAACCACATGGTGATGCCTGTCGGTATTCCTCAGCAGGCTGTTCTGGTCGTTTGTGCGATCGTGCAGGTGGCGTTGCTCCACGGTGCCCGACGCGCCAAACTGCGCGACGAGTCCGATCCCAACTTTGAACCCAGCGTTGCCGGACTTTCGGTAGATGCTTTGGAATATGGCGCCAAGTGGCAAGACGATCCCAAGGCAAAGGCGGCATTCCGCCGCGCCGTAGTTCGCCTGACCGTGGCGACGGTGTATCTTTTCGGCGTATTCGCCGCTCTCAACGCTGGCCTCACGACCTTGCATGCTGTCGGAGCCGTCGATTTGGGCGATTGGCCGCGCCTGCTGCTTGTCGTGAGCTCGTTGGCCGCTGGCGTCCTATTTGACCTGCACGGCCGCTCGTATATGAATATCGGCATGACATGCGCCGCCATGTTGTCCACGCTTTCGTTCTTTGTGCTCATCGTCGACGGCAATGGCGGCAACGAGCTTGCTGCCACGATCATCTTTTATCTGGGCTCAGGCTTCTTTGTGGTGTTCTTTACCACAAAATATGCCGCCGTCTCGCTTTATGCGCGCTGGTCATATTTTTGGCCGTGCATGGGTCGCGTCGTCAACAACGTGTGCTCGATATTCGTGACGGCGCCGGCAGTGGCGATCATCTCGAGTCAAAACGTGCTGACTGCGGTCGGCGCGGCGCTCGTGATGTTTGTGGGCATTGCGATTACGCTGCTGGGACAGTTGGGGCAACGAGCCGATGACGCCGTGATACGGGACGAGCTGGCGCCTGCCACCGATGATCTTGGTGGGGATCTTGCGCCCACATGCTCCGACCCCGAGCCCGTGGAGGCAGCGGAGCTCACGTCCGATGAACGCCTCGATGCCTTCGTCGCCACCTTTGAGCTTACAGAGCGCGAGCGCGATATTCTTGCGGCCTTGGTCGTTTCGGACCAGAGCGTTCAGGACATCGCCACAACGCTTTTCCTTTCGCGCTCCACGCTCTACCGTCACATTTCCTCGATCAACAAAAAGACCGGCACCACCTCACGTGTGGCCCTTATCAACTTCTTCTGGTCCTGGACACCCAAGGACTAGCTAATCCTCCAATAAGTTGCGGTGGAATAGTCCCTAAATTAAAGTCACGGGACCTTAAACAGGAACTATTTCACCGCAACTGCTGAGGGGATAGACTGCGGCGGCGGCAGAGGCAACGGCAGCGGCGTCGGCAGCTGTGGTAGCGGTAATGGCAGCTGGCAGGGTGTTTTCCGCTTGCTTGCTACAGCAGCTCGCCATGGCGGGCAATGTAGCGGCGCTTTGCCAGCTGAGTGAGCGCGATGTAGGCGGTGACGATGCCGATGAGCAGCGCGAAAAAGCTCGCGGGCAGTGCCATGAGGCCGAGCGCATCGGCGATGGGGCTTGCCGGCAGCCAGGTGACAAGCGCCAGGCCTAGCACGGTGAGCGCGCACAGCGCGGGCGCGGCGTGGTCGCGCGGGCTCGGCAGGCGCGGGGAGCGCAGCATGTGGACCACGAGTGTCTGCGACCACATGGACTCGACAAACCAGCCGCTTTGGAAGAGCGCAGCAAAGGTCGCTATACCCGCGACGTTGCCCGTCCCGGCGAGCTCGGACCAGCTTGCGCCTACGGTGGCAGGGCACACCACAAAGAAGAGCACGGCAAAAGTCACGATGTCAAACAGCGAACTCACGGGGCCCAGCTCGAGCATAAAGCCCTTGATGGACGCGGCATCCCAAGCACGCGGACGGGCAGTCCAGGCGTCATCGACGGTGTCCCACGGCAGCGCGATGCACACGATCTCGTAGACGAGCGATAGCAGCACCAGCTGCAGAGCGCTCATAGGCAAAAACGGCAAGAACAGGCTCGCGACGGTCACGGACAGCACATTGCCAAAGTTGGAGCTCACCGTGGTCTTGAGGTACTTGAGCAGGTTGCCGTAAGTGCGGCGGCCTTCGATGATGCCGCGCTCGAGCACGCCCAGGTCCTTCTGAAGCAAGATGATATCGGCGGATTCCTTGGCAATATCGACGGCCGAATCGACCGAGATGCCGCAATCGCTCGCACGCATGGCGGCGGCGTCGTTGATGCCGTCGCCCATAAAGCCCACGGTGTGGCCGAGCAGCTCGCGCATGACACGTACCAGGCGCGCCTTCTGCAGCGGCGAGAGCTTGGCGAAGAGGTGGGTTTTCTCGGCGCGCTCGGCAAGTTCGGCGTCATCGAGCGCATCGATCTCGGAGCCGAGCAAGACGTTGCTCGCATCGATACCAATCTGCTCGCAGACGGTGGCGGCGACGCGGTCGTTGTCGCCGGTTAGGACCTTGACCGCCACGCCCTTGGCCTCGAGGGTGGCGACGGCGCCCGCGGCACTTGCTTTGGGCGGATCGAGGAAGGCCAAAAAGCCCATCAGCACCATGTCGCACTCGTCGGCGATGCCAAACTCGCCCACGCAGCGCGGATTGGTCTTCTGCGCCACGGCAATTACGCGTAGGCCCTCAGCGTTAAGTCCGACGATCTGCTTGCGAATCTGGGCGAGCTTCTCGTCGGCGAGCGGCTGAGCGATGCCATCGATCTCGACAAAGGAGCAGATCTCGAGCATTTCCTCGGCAGCGCCCTTGGTAACCATCTGGGTTTTGCCTTGGGCGTCGGCGACAACTACGCTCAGGCGACGGCGCGAGAAATCGAAGGGAACCTCGTCGACCTTGGTATAGCGGGCGCGCAGACTCTGGCCCAGCATAGAATCGGGCACAACGGTCGAGGGCGTCACATCGGCACGGTCGATTACGGCCAGGTCGATAAGGTTTTTGAGGCCGGTTTGGAAGAAGCTATTCAAAAATGCATGGCGCAGCACGCGTGCGTCTTCGTTGCCGTCGGTGCTGAGATAGCGCTCGAGCACGATGCGGTCTTCGGTGAGGGTGCCGGTCTTGTCGCAGCACAGGACGTCCATCGCGCCGAGGTTTTGAATCGCCGGCAGCTCCTTGACGATAACCTGGCGACGGGCGAGGTCCTTGGCGCCCTGCGATAGGCTCGTGGTCACGATGACGGGAAGCATTTGCGGCGTGATGCCCACGGCCACGCTCGTGGCGAACAGCAGCGCGTCGATGACGTTGCCCTTGGTGGCGGCGTTGATGGCAAAGACGGCCGGCGCCATAACGAGCATAAGGCGTACGAGCAACATGGAGACGCTCGAGACGCCGCGGTCAAACGCGCTCTTTTCGCCGCGCCCGTTGAGCATCTTGGCGATGCCGCCCAGGTAGGTGTCCGAGCCGGTGGCAACGACAAGCGCCATGGCGGCGCCGTTTTGCACGGAGGTGCCGGTAAAGACGATGTTCTTGCAGGCAGAGAGTGGCAGTGCGGAGCCGTCGGCGCCCTCGACGACGGTGACGGCGGTGGTCTTCTCGACGGCCTCGCTCTCGCCGGTGAGTGCGGACTCGATCACAAACAGGTCGCGCGCGGTGATGATGCGGGCATCTGCCGGCACCATATCGCCGGCAGAGAGACGGATTACATCGCCGGGGACGAGCTCGTCGAAGGGGATCTCGATGCGCTCGCCGTCGCGCAGGGCGGTGCAAGTGTTGGAGACCAGGTCCTTGAGGGCCTCTGCCGCATTGCCGCTGCGGGCTTCCTGGATAAACTTCATACCGCCCGATACCAGCAGCATGATGCCGATGACGATGACCGTGGAGGGGTCGCGCTGCGGCTCGGGCACGGCGAGCACGTCGATGTAGAGCGAGACCAGCGCGAGCGCGGCGAGGATGCCGGCGAAGGGATCGATGAAGGCGTCGGCGATGCGGCGGGCGAGCGTCTTGGTCGGCGCTTCGATGGTGTTGGGGCCGGCGGCATCCAGGCGCTCGGTTGCCTGCTCGGCGGTGAGGCCGTTTGCCGTGGCGTCAAGCAGCACGAGAGCGTCCTCGGCGCTATGGGTGGCGGCGAATATGGTGTTCTTGGACAGGCCGGTGTGAGCGGCAGGGCGCGCCGTGCGGCGGCGCTTGGAGATAGCTTCGAGTACCGTGGCGGTTTTGAGCATCAGCATAGGGTCCTCCTTGGTGAAGGGAGTTAGCGTACGTGTCGTATATGCTTCAAAAAACCTAGATGTCGCTCACGTCAAGCACTTGAGCCCACAAAGGGCGCAGCGCGCCTTTGTGGTGGTTTTGGCGATCTGCCAGTGGCGTTTATGCGTGTGCGGAGTCCTCGCGGCGTGCCGAGGGCGACATGCAGGTTTTTCGACTAGGACTGCCTTCCATGGCACACCTCCTTAAGGCCGGGCGCAGCGCGCTTTGGGCATCTCGTACCCGTTTCAATCCGCCCGTATTCTTGATGAGGGGGTTTGATATGTCAACCCCATTGTTCGGAAAACCATTCCCTCTGACAAAGCCTTTGCAGAATGCCGTGGCCCCAAAGCGCGCCCGCATCTACGCTTCGCCTGCGCTAAACTGGAAGGCACGTACGCGATTACGAGAGGAGCCCGCATGGAGGCTTACAAGCAAGAGTTCATCAAGTTTATGGTCGAGTCCGACGTCCTTAAGTTCGGCAGCTTTACGCTCAAGAGCGGCCGTCAGTCCCCGTTCTTTATGAACGCCGGTGCTTACGTGACGGGCTACCAGCTCAAGAAGCTGGGCGAGTATTACGCCCAGGCCATTCACGACAACTTTGGCGACGACTTTGACGTGCTGTTTGGGCCGGCCTACAAGGGCATTCCCCTGGCCGTCGTGACCGCAATTGCCTACCACGAGCTGTACGGCAAGGAGGTCAAGTACTGCTGCGACCGCAAGGAGGCCAAGGACCACGGTGCCGACAAGGGCAACCTGCTGGGCTACGAGCCCCAGGACGGCGACCGCGTGGTCATGGTCGAGGATGTCACCACCAGCGGCAAGTCCATCGACGAGACCTATCCTAAGGTCAAGGCTGCTGCCGATGTCGAGATCAAGGGCCTGATCGTGTCTCTCAACCGCATGGAGGTCGGCAAGGGCGGTGTGACCACCGCGCAGAAGGAGATCGAGGCCAAGTACGGTTTCCCCGTCGCGAGCATCGTTTCCATGGCCGAGGTCGTCGAGACCCTCTACAACCACGAGATTGACGGCAAGGTCGTCATCGATGACGACCTCAAGACCGCCATCGACGCCTACTACGAGCAGTACGGAGCTCAGGAGTAGATAGTTACGCGGGTTTACCAACCCGCGTAACCAGTTGACGCTGCAAGCCCGCCAGAGCGGCAATCTGCCTTTCAACTTCGGCGGCATGACCAGAAGGTCAATGCCGCCTTGTTTCAAGGCACCTTGCTCGCTCTGGCGGGCTTTCGCTGTCTACGCCAAAACATCGGCGTTGTCGGGCCGGCACTTGGGGACGTTCCTTTTCTGCCGGCACCTTGGGACACTCCCAACGACTACCCGCAAAATGAGAGTGGATAATCTTCCGTTTTTGACCTGTGCGGGCTCGAAATGGGAGATTATCCACGCTCGTTAGATAAGCGTCCAAAAATCCACGCTCGTTTTAATTTGGCTGGGCTGCGGTGCCTACCTAATCGGCTCAGCGTCTTCCCTGAGAATCGAAAGATACTCTTCATACCCGTACTGTCGGTATCTCTGTCTTGACTCGTCGAGCGGACGGAGGATACCCAATTCTTCAAATGATTTGACGAGCGAGCTCGCGGTACTCCTACCGATATCGAGTCGGGCAGCGATAAATGCGGTGTCGAGGATGGGATGCTCTTCAAGAAGGCTCAGCAGCCTTTGTCCGTTTGCGACAGTCCTTCCGAGATTTTCGGTAATGGCTGCCGTCGAACGGTTATGGAGATCAACAAGACTCTTTAAAGACCCTACCGAGTCCTTCGCGCTCTCAAGAAGACTGGCGCAGAAAAACTCTATCCATTCCTCGTAAGTTCCTCGTTCCCTTACGGATGTGAGTTGTCGGTAGTACTCGCTTCGATTTTTCTTGAACTGGAACGATGGATAGAACAAGCAAGAATGAAGAACGCCATCATTGATGAGCATAAGTGTAATGAGAAGCCTGCCCAGGCGACCGTTTCCGTCTAGGAATGGATGGGCAGTTTCAAATTGGTAATGGACGAGCGCCGCCCGCACGATCGGATCCATTTCGACTTGAGGCTCATTGATAAATCGTTCGAGGTCCTGGAGCGTGTTGCTCAAATCTTCAATGTTTGGGGGGACGAACGATGCAGTTGCAATGGTGCAGCCTGAGGGGCCAATCCAGTTTTGTGAGGAGCGCAGCTCGCCTGGATTCTTCTCCGTTCCGCGCACTCCGTCCAGCAGGACCGCATGAACCTGCCTGAGAAGTCTCGTACACAAGGGCATCTTTTTGAGCAGTTCTACGCCGCGGTCGACAGCACGGACATAATTCACGACATCTGCGACATCTTTATGATGGAGTTGGGTTTGCGATGGACTAAGTAGGTCGTCAAACGTGCACTGGGTTCCCTCAATTTGCGAAGAAAGGAGTGCTTCTTTGCGCACATACATTGTCAGATACATGTCGGCGTTGGGAACAAAGTAGAGCATGCCTTCAAGCTCTCCAAGCTTTCGTGAGCATGTGGAAAGCGTGCGATAGGTTTTCTCAGTGAGGTTTAGCTGCCTCAATGATTGCAAGGGCGTTGGCAAAAACGAATAGTAAGCCAATTTCCCCGATAGATTATTGCGGAGCGTTCCCTGGCCGTTCTCCTCGATTTGCATCGCGCCCTCCATATCTTTAGTGCCGGAAACTCGTTATTAGGCTAATCATATCAATTCTAATAACGAGTTTATGGCGAAAATAGTTATTAGATTCGATTTGAATGATCTAATGACGAGAAGTCGTTATTGCTTTGGTGCAAGGTGGTCGAGTGGTCCCTCGGGCGCAGAGGAAAACGGATCATTCAACACGAGCGTGGATAATCTCCCGTTTTTGGCCCCCGTGTAGGCTCAAAGTGGGAGATTATCCACGCTCGTTAGATAGGCGTCCAAAAATCCACGCTCGTCGCTACTTGAGCCCGGGTAGGCGGGTGTAGGGGAATGAGCGCTCTAGGAATTCGGAGCAGCGGTCGTAATCTTTGGCGAAGTAGCTGCTGTAGAGCGAATCGAGCACGTATTGCACGGCGATGTGGCTGGCGAACTGTGTGATGCGATGCGTCATGCTCTCGTGGTCACTCACCGTAAGGTAGGCGGCAAAGCCGGGGTGAATGCGAGCGCAATAAGGCGTGCCGATGACGATGACCGGGACATGCCGACTGCTGAGGATCGGCAAGATGTCCTTGAGGTTGGGGGCAAGGCCGCTGTAGGAGATGACGATTGCCGCATGGTCGGGACCCGAGGCGAGTGCCGTTCGCACCTGGGCCTCGACACCGTTGTGGCACGTTGCGCTTTTACCGGCGGAGAGCAGGCGATCGTGGAACATTCCCGCTGGATAGAGGTTGTGCGAGCCCGTGTAGATGTCGACCTGTCGGGCGTTCGCGATGAGCTTGGCGGCGTGGTCAAGCTGCGTGGGGTCGAGCAGCTCCTGCGTTTCGGCCAGCGTAGTCTGGTAGAGCCCCTCCATGCGCTCCATAACCTGCGCAGGGGTGGACGCGGCGTCGAAGGGAAAGTTGATATCCACGTCGCGTCGGTTGCCCGATTCGGTTGCCAGGCGGATGAGCTCAACCTTGAGGTCCTTGAAGCCCTCGAGGCCGAGCTTTTTGCAAAACCGGTGCACGCTCGCAACAGAAACGTTGGTGCGCGCGGCAAATTCCTTAATCGAAAGCCCGCGGATGTCCTCGCCGATGGCAAGGGCTGCAATGCCGAGCTGTTGCTCGGTGGGGGTGAGGCCCTGCGCCTCGGTGATCTTGCGTTTGATATCCATGCGAACTCCCACACTCGCCAAACCTGCCAAAAAGGGACAGGTTTATTTTGGCACGTTTCGGTCGGTATCAGGAAGTGTCAGGGACGGGGCGGCGGCGGTCCGTGGGCGCGAAAAGAAGTATCGGGTTTAGCGTGCCCACTTCTGCCCGTCCCGCGCGTGGGAGATACTCAGCTTATCGACCCGCGATGCAAAGGAGATGCTCATGGCAAACATCAAGTTCCCCGAGGGTTTCTATTGGGGTGGCGCCACCGCTGCCAACCAGTTTGAGGGCGCTTGGAACGTGGACGGCCGCGGTGCTTCTGTCGACGATCATTTCTTGGGCGGCAGCTACAAGGAGCCGCGTCAGATTACGATCGACATCGACCCCAACCGCTTCTACCCCAATCATGACGGTATCGATTTCTACCATCACTACGAGGAGGACATCGCGCTGTTCGCCGAGATGGGCTTTACCATGTTCCGCATGTCCATCTCCTGGAGCCGTATCTTTCCCAACGGCGACGACGCTGAGCCCAACGAGGCCGGCCTCGCCTTCTACGACCGCGTCTTCGACTGCCTGCGTGCCCACAATATCGAGCCGCTCGTGACCCTCTCGCACTACGAGATGCCCTATCACCTGGTCGAGAAATACAACGGCTGGGCGAGCCGCGAGCTCATCGGTTTCTTTGAGAAGTACTGCCAGACCGTCTTCGACCGCTATCAGGACAAGGTTAAGTTCTGGCTCACCTTCAACGAGATCAACTGCGGTACTCAGGATATGGGCAACCTCTTTGAGACCAGCATGATTCAGGGCTTTGAGGGTCCGGCGTCGGCGGTCCACACCACGCCGCAGGCTCGTATGCAGGCGCTGCATCACCAGTTTGTCGCCAGTGGCCGCGTCGTGCGCTATGCCCACGAGCATTACCCGCAGTTTAAGATGGGCAACATGGACTGCTTCATCCTTTCCTATGCCGCCACGTGCGATCCGGCCGACGTGTTCGCCACGCAGCAGGAGATGAATACCATGAACTGGTACTGCTCCGACGTGCAGGTGCGCGGCAAGTACCCGTTCTATGCCAAGCGCTTCTGGGCCGAGAACGATGTTGAGCTCGTGATGGAGGACGGCGACCTGCAGGATATCGCCGACGGCAAGGTCGATTTCTACACCTTTAGCTACTACATGTCCGGCACCGTGGGCACCCACAAGGACCACGAGATGACCGAGGGCAACATGACCTTTGGCGGCAAGAATCCCTATCTGGAGTCCACCGACTGGGGCTGGCAGATCGATCCGCTGGGCCTGCGTATCGCCCTCAACGAGATTTACGCCCGCTACGAGATTCCGCTGATGGTGGTCGAGAACGGCATGGGCGCCTACGACGAGATCGAGGAGGACGGCTCCATCCACGACCCGTATCGCATCGCCTACTTGCAGAGCCACATCAAGGCCATGGGCGAGGCCATTGCCGACGGTGTTGACCTGATTGCCTACACCTGGTGGGGTCCCATCGATCTGGTTTCCGCCGGCACTGGCGAGATGCGCAAGCGCTACGGCTTCATCCACGTCGATAAGTACGACGACGGCACCGGTACTTACGAGCGCCGCCGCAAGGACAGCTTCTTCGCATACCAGAGGATCATCAAGTCCAACGGCACCGAGGGCTTGGATTAATCGACAATATGAGTGCCACTGGGGAAAAGGTTTTGGGAAGGGCTTGGAAGGGCTTGCAATTCGAGCCCTCACCTTAGCAATTTGATCATTTGGCACTATAATCACCATAGGCATGCGCATAACGTTGCGCTTAATCAAGAGGAGAAAACGTATGGGTCTGTTTGATATGTTCAAGAAGAAGGCTGAGCCCGCGGCAGCTGCTGCTCCGGCCTCCATCTCTGCTTCTGCCGGCGCCGACGTGCTGTGCTCGCCCGTCAAGGGCAAGGTCATCAAGATGGCCGACGTGCCCGATCCCGTCTTTGGTGGCGAGGTTCTGGGCAAGGGCTGCGCCGTGTGGCCCGAGGACGACCTGGTCTACGCTCCCTGCGACGGCAAGGTGACCGTCACCATGGGTCACGCCGTGGGTCTGCAGTCCGATAGCGGCATCGAGGTTCTGGTGCACGTTGGCGTCGATACCGTCAACATGAACGGCGACGGCTTCGAGGGCTTCGTCAAGGCCGACGACGTCGTGAAGGCCGGCCAGCCCATACTCAAGATCGACCGCGCCAAGATCGCTGCCGCCGGTTACAAGGACTGCGTCGTCGTGGCCGTGTCCAACACTGCCGAGTTTGCCGATGTCGAGCTCGCCGTCGAGGCCGAGTCTGCCGTCGCCGCCGGTGACGCCATCGTTAAGGTCGTCCGCAAGTAGTCTGCGGCATCCAGAAGATGCACAAGGGTGGTCGGGTTATCCGGCCACCCTTTTTTAATAGGCTGAGCAGGCGCATTTTATTGCAGGGGGCTTGCTTTATGGGCCATTCACTCGTCAAATTGAGCCGCCCGCGCTTTTGCGACGTAGGGGTTTGGACGGAGCCGCTAATATGGACTTACTGTCACGACGTGCGCTGCGCGGGGAACGCAGCGCCGCTTGTTTGGAGGAATGTCATGAAAAAGAAGCTGCTGCTTGCGCCCCTGATGGCTGCCCTGGTCGCGTGCGTGGTTTTGCTTTCCGGCTGCGGAGGGCCTTCGGTGGAGGAGCTCATCACCAACGACCTTACGAGCCAGTTTGACGAGATCAAGAACGGCGGCGATGACTTCCTCTCCGGTCTGGAAGAGGCTTCGGGTGACGAGTTTGAGCAGCTGGGTATCGATCCCAAGGAGTATGCCAAGAGCTATCTCGAGGGCTTTGATTACAAGATCGGCGATGTGACGGTCGATGAGGACAAGGGTACCGCGACCGCCGAGGTCACCATCACCTGCAAGTCCATGAACAAGATCGTCGAAGATTTCGCCACCCAGTATCAGGAGAAAATCGCCGCACTCGATACGATGCCTTCCGAGGACGACCTGTACAAGATGGCCGGCCAGGTCATGGTCGACGTGACCAAGGCCGCTAAGACCAAGGACACCAAGGTCACCTTTAAGTATTCCGCCAACGAGGATAACGAGTGGTCTGCCGACGATTCCGCAACCACCGAGATGATGAATGCGATGATGAGCTAGGAGGGGGGGGTTACGCGGTTCTACGAACCGCGTAACTGCTCGACGCTGCAAACGCCCCTAAGCGGCAATCTGACGTTCAATTTCAAGGGCGCGACCAGAAGGTCAGCGCCCTTT
>UQNU01000037.1 GCA_900542555.1 uncultured Collinsella sp. | reverse complement strand
GCGCCGAATGCTCGCCATCGAAATTTATCGATGGCCTATTTCAGACTGTAATGGGTGGCCTGGCCCGGGGCGCAAACCATCACAACATTCGACGTTTTTCGGCGAAAACGCGATTTTCATCGAATGTTGTGATGGTTTTTACTGCTTTGCGGCACGATCAAAATGCCGGCGTCCAAACAGCAGCAACGCCGCGGGGACTGCCGTCACAACCATGCCCGCCCCGATGAGCGTCTGCTGCACGCCAAACGTCGCCGCCAGCCAGGGGGCAATCGCCAGCGGGGCCACGCCGGCGAACATGTTGCCAAAGCCCATGACCGAGTTCACGCGACCGAGCTGCTCGAGCGGGGCCGTCGTTTGCACGATGGTGTTGTGGAGCGGGTTGACGACGCCCCAGGCCACGCCCAGGGCAATCTGGCCGACAAGGGCTACGCCCACGTACGGCGTTCCCACGTAGAGCAGGCTTCCCAGACCCACGGACATGAGCGCCATGAGCAGCGTTTTAAGGTTGACCAGGTGCGGCGGCAAGCGGAGCGCGACCACGGCGCCCAGCACCGCGCCCACGCCGCTGGCCCACGAGAGCCAGCCCATCCACTCAACACCGACGTGCAGGACATCGCGGTAGAAGAACGACTCCAGCGGGTCGAAGGCACCGTAGCCAAAGTTCGAAAGAAAGATAATGCAGAATAGTAGGGCGAGGACGCTGTTGGTAAAGACCGTCTTGATGCTAGTCGCGAAGGTGACACGAGTGGATGCGCTGGGGTTGGAGCTTTGTCTCGCACGCTCCCCTTCCTCTGCCGAATCGGCATCCGCATCCCCGGCGACATGGCTGGTCTGCGGCCTAAAGCCCCAGCCGGCGAGAAGCGCCAGCACTGTAAAGAGCATCATGAGCACAAACACCGCACGCGACGACGCAGCAGCTGCGACAAAGCCGCCCAGCGTGGGGCCGACGATGATACTCACGTTTGAAAACATGGCGATGGCGGAGTTGATGTCTTTGAGCTCGACGGGGTCGTCAGTGAGGTAGGCTGGATAGGATGTGGCGATGGGCTGGGCGAACCCCATCACAAAGCCCAGGAGCACCGCGCCGAGCAAGACGATGCCGGTCGCGCCGCCAAAAACGAGGATCGCCGCGCCGGTTGCCAGCGTGCCCACGATGCTCAGCAAGAAATGACGGCGCGAGCCCCAAGCGTCGAGCGCCGCGCCACCCGCGAAGGATCCCAAGATCACGAATACGTTCATAAAAAGGACGGCCAGCGATGTCGCCACGACCGAGGCATTGTCTGCATAGGTGAGCGTTCCGATGACGCCGATAAAGTAGCTGGTCTGAAAACCGGTGTAGATGAGAAAGCGCATCGCAACCAGGCGCTTGGCCTGCACGGAAAGCGATGGTTGAGGCTTTGAGAAAAGAGAGGCGAGCATGGAAACTCCTTGTTTCATACGAATGCGGACGGCGGGCATTCGCCACCGTCTGTCAAATCAATCAATCCGCATGAAACATTAAGGACGCATCAAGCCCCTTCTCTCCGTTTTTCGCCCGTCATGAACTACTTGGTAGATTATAAGACATGTCCCACACATCTACTTAAGCAAAAACCGCCACAAAGGAGCCTGGCCCCTTTGCGGTGGAAATGGCGTTTGCCCAGATAAAACCTGCCAAAATAAACCTGTTCCTATTTGGCAGGTTTTAGGCCAGATGGTCTTGGATCAGATCGCAGATGGCTCGGGCGTCGTTGATGTTGATAGCTCGGGTCGCAAAGCCGGCGTCGAAGGCCTGACGCGCCAGGGCCTCATTGCAGGCAAGGGCCAGCGTGTGACCGTCGACCAGGTCGAGCGAGCTCTTGCCGCGCAGACGGTCGACACCGGAGCGCGCGACCACGATGTTGTCGAAGCCCTCGGTCTTGTAGCCCTCGATGATCACCACGTCGACATCGTTGTAGCGCGACAGCAGCTCGCGCGCGGGCATCTCGTCCTCCTCGCGCGTGTCGGCGTACTCCGCCCAGCGCGTGGCGCAGATTAGGCCCACGTGTTTGGATCCGGCCTGGTGATGGCGCCAGGTGTCCTTAGCGGGCACATCGATATCAAAGCCGTGATGCCCATGATGTTTGAGCGAGCCCACACGCAGGCCGCGGCGGGTGAGCTCGGCGATAACCTTCTCGACAAGCGTTGTCTTGCCCGAGTTTTGGTAGCCGATAAACGCAATCGCGGGGACGGCCGGGGTCGGAGCTGCGGGTGCAACGGCGACGGGTGCGCTTGCGTGTGCGTCGCCGTCAGCGACCACGGACTCAACGGCAGCAGCCTGACGCTCTGCACGATCCCACACGCCCGAACGGCCGCCCTCCTTGTGCAGCAGGCGCACGTCGACGATCTCCATGCCGCGGTCGACGGCCTTGCACATGTCATAGATCGTTAGGCACGCGGCACTCGCGCCGGTCAACGCCTCCATCTCGATACCCGTCTTGCCCGTCACGCCGGCCGTAACCAGCACGTGAAAGCCAACCTGCCCGTCCGCGCGCGCCGGCGCCCAGCCCTCGGGCACATCCTCGGCCGGCGTCCCCGCCGGAGCGATGGGCGCAATGTCGCATTTGCTCTTGGTAATGAGCAGCGGATGGCACATGGGAATGATGTCGCTCGTGCGCTTGATGGCCATGATGCCCGCCACGCGCGCGCAGGCAAGCACGTCGCCTTTTTTGGCGCGGTCCTGCAGCACCATGGCCTGCGTCTCGGGGTGCATGAGGATGGTGCCCTCGGCGATGGCAACGCGATGGGTCTCGGCCTTGTCGGACACGTCGACCATGCGCACCTCGCCCTTGGCGTCCACGTGCGTCAGCTCGTCGCGGCGGGCGTCACGGGCGGGCTCGGTGGCAGCACTGGCGGACGGCTGCGCGGGCGCGGCGGCGTTACCAGCATTCGCCGCAGCCGTGACTTTGTGGGCAGACATCGCGGCCCTGCGAGCGGCCTTGGTGGCATCGGCGTACCTGCTCTTGGCCATATGATCATCCTCCGATTTGGGACATAAATCGTTGCGTGCCCTCAATTATCGCGTGTTCCTGCGGTTTGTGGGCCACGGCATCGCGCCAAATCGAAAGTACCTGCATATCATCACCACGGCGCAGCGCCTCACGCACCGAATACTCGGCATCGCTAAACAGGCACGGACGCACGCTGCCATCGGCCGTCAGGCGCAGACGGTTGCAATTCGCACAAAAATGGTTGGACATGGCGCTAATGAAGCCGACCGTTCCCGCCGCGCCCGGAAAGTGCCAATAGCGCGCAGGGCCCGCGCCGGCAGGAGCGTCGTTGATGTCGAGCGGTTCAAGCTCGCCCAGCCCCGCCGCGGCGGCCCCGGCATTGATGCGCGCCCGCAGCTCGTCGCTCGGCACGGTATCGCTCGCGTCCCACAGCTCGGGATTGAGCGCGGGCGCATGCGGATCCACAGCGCAATGCGAGCTGGTGCGCTCGTCGCCGATGGGCATGTATTCGATAAAGCGCAGGTGGATGGGGCGGTCGACGGTCAGCCGCGCAAGGGCTGCCACATCCTGGTTGAGCCGACGCACCACAACGCAGTTGACCTTAACGGGCTCAAAGCCCCAAGCCAGCGCCGCGTCGATGCCTGCCATGGTCCGCTCGAGTCGACCCAGGCGCGTGATCTTTCCAAACAGCTCGGGGTCGAGTGTGTCGAGCGAAATGTTGACGCGGTTAAGCCCGGCATCTTTAAGCTGCGGCGCCAGCTTGGGCAGCAGGGCGCCGTTGGTGGTAAGCGAGATGTCCTCGATCTGCGGAATCGCGCGGATGTCGCGAATGAGCGGGATGATACGGCGGCTGACCAGCGGCTCGCCGCCCGTCAGGCGCACGCGGCGAATGCCCTCCCCCGCCACCAAGCGCACAAAGCGGGCGATTTCCTCGGCGCTGAGCAGCTCATCGTGTGCACGGGGTGCCACGCCCTCGGCCGGCATGCAGTAAATGCAGCGGAAATTGCACTTGTCGGTAACGGCAATGCGCAGGTAGTTGATATCGCGGCCAAAACCGTCATGTTGCACGCGCCCGTCCACGCAGCCCTCCCCTCACGCGGCGTTTTATTCTTCGGAAAACATAATACCCCACGAGAGAATCGTGCCGACACCCGTACGACAGGACAGGTCGCTTCGAGCAAAACCGGCTTCCCAAGCCCATCCTCAACACAGACCATCACAACATTCGATGCTTTTCCCGATTTTGGCGAAAAACGTCGAATGTTGTGATGGTCTGCCTGCCCACGGCACCCCGTAGAAGGGCCGAAACACCCCTAAAGGCCGCCATCCCAGTGCCGAATCACGAATTCTCGCAAGTCGTTCTGACGTTTCTGGAACACCTCGCTTCGGTCGCACTTAAGGCCCATAGCGAGTGCGATGGCGTTCATCGCCCGATGCAATTGCAGCTGATGGGCAAACTGAGTCCCGGTGAGGACGATCATCCTAAAGCCCAGCGCGCTCAGCACGGTCATACGCTCCGCATCCGACGCGCTGCGCTGTTTATCAAGATGGTCCGAGCCGTTGTATTCAATCCCCGTACCGCTTGCAGGCGCATATACATCGATCTCGAAATACCCGGCCTTTGCGAGATACTTGAACTCGTTGGGAACATCGACCCGATGGTTGAGCTCAACCTTGGCATATCCCAACCCTCCCTGGGAACGTTTCGCTACGACCATGATTGCGGTGGCTGTCTCCATGGGCGACCGCGCGCCATCGTGCACGCGCTTGAGCACGGCGGCCGCGCGTATAGCCCCCTGACGAGATCGGTTCTCATTGCAATAAGCAATCAAGTCGGCAACGGTATACCTCTGCCCCATCTCGATATAATCGCCTGTCGACAGATGATTCAAATGGTATCGAGCGCAGATTTCATAGCCATATTCCAGCTGCTCGAGCTCGCTCATCCACGAACCCGCCTGGACAAAGCACATGGCTTCATCAACCACCAGAAGGCCCTCTGCCACCTCGATAAGATGGCCTGGAGGTACCGGCGCTCCAAACACGTGGCACCTAAATCCAGCCGGCGTCGAGCGCTCAAAATCAAAGTTGACGAGCGTATCGATATGATCGAGCTCTTCTCGTGGAATACCAAGCGAAACCAGATAGTCGGTAACGATCCCGACTGCCGTTGAAGCCCTCAGCCCCTTGGCATCGAGCCCCAATTTGGGCAGGCTCGCGGTCGGCTCCGCCTCGTTAGCAGGCGAGTCCTCATCGTATAGGCTGCTTGCTCGCGAGAGCGGCTCGGACGGGCGCACCACGTTGTGGTACAGCCAGGCAGTCTTATGGGACAGGACGATCGGCAGGTCCATGAGCCCTCCAATGGAGTCGGATAACCAACCTTATTCCCCTGCCCACGGGTCCGCACACCTTCGTGCGCAAGAAAGCGATTCCACCCGGTCGAGTGGTAGAAAAACCATCACAACATTCGATGCTTTTCCCGATTTTGGCAAAAAACGTCGAATGTTGTGATGGTTTGAGACGAGGTGAGGAACACGGAGGGGTCAAAGCATCGTGCTCGAACGGGTTAATCCAGCTCTTTTAAGCCATGCGCCAGCTGCCAGTACTCGCCGTGCTGGGCGAGCAGCTCTTCGTGCGTGCCGCGCTCGATGATGCGGCCGTGTTCGAGGACCATGATGGCGTCGGCGTCGCGGACAGTGGACAGGCGGTGCGCGATCATAAACGTGGTGCGACCGCGCATGATGCGGTCCATACCGCGCTCGATGAGCTTTTCGGTACGCGTGTCGATGGAACTCGTGGCCTCGTCCAGGATGAGCACCGGCGGATCGGCGACGGCCACGCGCGCGATGGCGAGCAGCTGACGCTGACCCTGCGACAGGTTGGCGCCGTCGGCCGTGACCGGTGTGTCGTAGCCCCGCGGCAGGCGGCGGATAAACGAGTCGGCGCAGGCGGCCTCGGCAGCGGCGCGCACCTCCTCGTCGGTCGCGTCGAGCTTGCCAAAGCGGATGCTCTGCGCAATGGTGCCGCTAAACAGGTGCGTGTCCTGCAGCACAATGCCGAGCGACCCGCGCAGGCTGGCCTTGGCAATGTGCTTGACGTCGATGCCGTCGTACGTGATCTCGCCGTCATCGACCTCGTAGAAGCGGTTGATGAGGTTGGTAATGGTCGTCTTGCCGGCGCCCGTGGAGCCCACAAACGCAATCTTTTGCCCCGGCTTGGCAAACAGGTTGAGGTCCGTGAGCACGCGGGTGCCCGGCACGCAGGAAAAGTCCACGGCATGGAAGCGCACGTCGCCGGCAAGCGGGACCAAGCCGCACGTGAGCTCGGTGCCGTCGGCGGCCACCGCGCGGCCCGACTCATCAACGGCTGCCACGTCATGCAAGTGCCCGTACGCGCCCACGCCCTGGCCCTCGGGAATCTTCCACGCCCACGCGGCGTCGCCCGTCTGCACCAGCTCCACGCAGCCCTCGTCCACCTCGGGCTCAAGGTCCATAGCCGCAAACAGGCGCTCGGCACCGGCCAACGCGTTGAGCAAGAAGTTGCCGAGCTGCGTAAATTGGTTGATGGGCATGGCGGCCTGGCGCACAAAGACCAGGTAGCTTGCAAGTGCGCCCACATCGGCGAGCCCCTTGATGCAGAGCATGCCGCCCGCCACGGCGACGATGGCATAGTTGACATAGCCAATCACGACGGTCATGGGCACCATGGAGTTGGCATAGCTCACGGCGGCGGTACCGGTGCGGCGAAGCTCGTCGTTGCGGCAGGTGAAGCCGGCGACATTCGCTGCCTCACGGTTAAAGACCTTGATGACCTTTTGGCCCGAGACCATTTCTTCGATATATCCGTCCAGGTCGCCAAGCGATGCCTGCTGGGCAGCAAAGAAACGCTTAGAGCGCGCGCCCGAGTAGCGCGCATACAGCACAATGGCCGCATCGCACACGAGTGTGATAATCGTGAGCTGCCAGTTAAGGATGATGAGCATAGCCGTGGTGCCCACAACCTGAATGGCGGCCTGAATCACGTTGGCAAAGCTGTTGTTGAGCGCCTCGGAGACGGTGTCGACGTCGTTGGTGAAAAAACTCATGATGTCGCCCGAGCGCGTGCTGTCAAAATAACTGAGCGGCAGCGTCTGGATGTGCGCGAACAGGTCGCGGCGAATATCGGACACCACGTGTTGGGCCGCGCGCACCATAATCTGCGAGTAGCCCAGGGCCGAGAGCACGCCCGCAGCGTAGATGATCGCCGTCAGGATGACCTGCTTGGCAAGCAGTTCCTCCCCGCCCGTGGCCAAACCGTTAACGATGGGGCGCACCATGTAGGTGCCGGCGAGGCTCGCGATGGCGGCGACGGAGGCGAGCACGCCCACCGCGAGCAACGAGAACTTGGCATGCCCCATGTAGGAGAGCAAGCGACGCACAGTGCGCTTGAGGTCGGCCGGGCGTGCTTGGGCTGCGGTCTTAGGCATGGCGCTCACCCCCTTCCAAGGGTGATCCGCATGCGACGGAGGAAAACGGATCATTCGCGCAGCCACCGTCGTTGCCATCGCCGGCGTCCGCGTTCCCCGCAAACTCCATCTGCGAGGCGTAAATCTCCTGGTATATGTTGTCGCCCGCCAGCAATTCCTCGTGCGTGCCCACGCCGTGGACACGACCGTCGTCCAGCACCACAATACGATCGGCATCCATGACACTCGCGATGCGCTGGGCGATGATGAGCACGGTCGCATCGGGAATCCGAGCGATGTGCTCGCGAATCTTTGCGTCGGTCGCCATATCGACCGCGCTGGTGGAGTCATCAAAAATGAGCACGCGCGGGTGCTTGAGCAGCGTGCGCGCGATGCACAGGCGTTGCTTCTGGCCACCCGAGACACCGGCGCCGCCTTGGCCCAACTCGCCGTCCAGCCCGCCGATGCGATCAAGAAACTCGTCCACGCACGCTGCGCGGCAAGCCGCGAGGAGCTCATCGTCCGACGCCTGCGGATTGCCCCACTGCAGGTTCTCGCGCACGGTACCCGTAAACAGCACATTCTTTTGCAGCACAATGCCCACAGCGTCGCGCAAGGCGGCGAGGTCGTAGTCGCGCACGTCGCGTCCGCCCACAAGCACGGCGCCTTCGGTGGCGTCGTACAGGCGCGCAATCAGCTGCACAAGCGAGCTCTTGCCCGAGCCCGTGCCGCCGAGGATGCCCACCGTCGAGCCGCTCTCGATGCGAAGGTCGATATGCTGGAGCACATCCTCGGCTGCATCCGCGCGGTATTTAAAGGAAACGTCGCGAAACTCGATACTGCCGTCCGCTGGCGCCGCAATCGCGAGGTCTCCCGCGGGGTTGGCGATAAAGGGCTCCTCATCGAGCACCTCTGCGATACGGCCCACACTCGTAAGAGCGCGCGTGAGCAGCAAAAACACGTTGGAAATCATCATGAGCGAATTCATGATCAGCAGCACGTAGCTCATAAAGCCCGTGAGCGAGCCCACGCCCAAGCGACCTTCGATGATCATGCGGCCGCCAATCCACAGAATGGAAAGCGCCGCCACGTACATCGACAGCTGAAACACCGGCAGGTTGAGCACAGCGTTGCCAAAGGTCTTGGTCGCCGTGCCGGCGAGCTCGGTATTGACGGTGTCGAACTTGTCGCACTCGTGCTCGGCGCGCACGTAAGCCTTCACGGCGCGCACGGCGGTAAGGTCCTCTTGCACCACGCCGTTGAGGTGGTCCATCGAGGTCTGGAGTTGGCGGTAGAGCGGACTGACGCGATAGGTGATGGCGCCCAGTACGATTGCCAGCACGGGCAAGATGATCGCAAAGACGGTGGCGAGCGGGCGCGACAGCATCAGCGCGTAGATAAGGCCGACGATAAGCGTCACCGGGCCGCGCACCATAGGGCGAAAGCCGTTGCCCACAGCATTTTGGATAACGGTGATGTCCGTGGTCATGCGGGTGACGAGCGAGCTGGCGTCGTAGTTGTCCAGGTTACCAAAAGCGAGCGTCTGAATCTTTTTGTACTCGGCCTCGCGCAGGTTAGCGCCTAGGCCCGAGGCAACGCGGGCGGACGTGCGGGCATAACCCAAGCCCAGTACCAGCGAAAGCGCAGCGCACACCAACATGTACGCGCCCTGCAGCAGCATGTAGTTGATATCACCCGCAGGCACGCCCACATCGATGATGTTGGCCATGATGACCGGGATAAACAGCTCGAGCACCGTCTCGACCGACACAAAGAACACGCCGAGGATGGCATCGCGACGGTATGCCCCTAGATAGGAAAACAGTATTTTGAGATTGCGCACGCAGGTTCAACCCCCATCAAACGTTGTTCGCAAACGCACGTATTATTGCGCGCCGAATAATGGTGTCAAGTATTCCGAAATCGTTTTCTGCAAGGTTAGCGCCGGCGGCGAGTTCTCGTGATGTGTGTCCATATTCACTCGGAATAATGGTGCGCGAGACTTTTTCGCTCCGGCGTCATCACAAACCTTGACTCTACAATCGTTGTAGGGTTTTCACTACACTGGTACGTAAACAAACCCAGCCAGAAAGTGCCCCGCCCATGGAACACGACCTCACACGCGGTAATGTCCTTAAGACCATCGCGGTCTTTGCCCTGCCCTATATGCTCTCGTACTTTTTGCAGATGCTCTACGGCATGGCCGATCTGTACATGATGGGGCAGTTTAGCGGCGCCGCCGGCATCACCGCCGTGGGCAATGGCGCGCAGACGCTCTATATCATTACCGTGACGCTCGTGGGCCTGGCCATGGGAACGACGGTTATCGTCGGCCACGCCGTGGGCTCGCGCCGCTTCGACCGCGCCGAGGCCGCCATCGGCAATACCATCACGCTCTTTATGGGTGTCTCGGTGGTACTGGCCGCCATCTTGCTTGCGCTGTGCCCGCAGGTTGTGGCGCTCATTGGCACGCCGGCCGAGGCAGTCGAAGGAACCGCCGCCTACCTGCGTATCTGCTTTGTCGGCATTCCGTTTATCGCCGCATACAACATCCTCTCGGCCATTTTTCGCGGCCTGGGCGATTCGCGCTCGCCCATGTACGTGATTGGCGTGGCGTGCATCATCAACATCGCGCTCGATTTTCTGTTTATCGGCCACATGGGGCTCGGCCCCGTGGGCGCGGCGCTCGGCACAGTAACCGCGCAGACGGCCAGCGTTGCCCTCGCGCTCGTGTGGCTCAAGAGCCGCCGCACGAACATCCACGTAAAGCGCAGCGACCTGCGCCCCCAGCCCGAGGTGCTCGGCAGCATTCTTAAGATCGGCGTGCCCGTGGCCGTGCAGGACGGCTGCATCCAGGTGGCGTTTATGTTTATCACCGTCATCGCCAACCATCGCGGCCTGGTCGACGCCGCCGCCGTAGGCCTGGTCGAGAAGATGATCAGCTTCTTGTTCATTGTGCCGAGCTCCATGGGCGCCACCGTCAGCGCACTCACGGCGCAAAACGTCGGCGCGGGCAAGGGTGACCGCGCGCGTCAGGTACTCAAAGATGCCATGACGATCTCGGTGGTGTACGGCTGCCTGATCACGGTGCTGATGTGGCTGGTGGCGCCGGCGTTTATTGGCTTTTTTGCCAAGGACGCCGCGGTGGTCGCCGCCGGCACCGGCTATATGCGCAGCTATATTTTCGACGCGATTTTTGCCGGCATCCACATTTGCTTTAGCGGCTTTTTCGCTGCGTATGGCAAGAGCTACATCGGCTTTGCGCACAACGTGCTGGCCGTGGCGCTCATTCGCGTGCCGGGCGCGTGGCTGCTGTCGAACGCCTATTCCGATACGTTGTTTCCCATGGGTATCGCCTCGCCGTGCGGATCGATTTTGTCGGCGGTCATCTGTGTTGTCGCGTTTACCGTGCTCAACCAACGCGGGGCTTTTGACAAGTTGGCAGCGTAGCGGGGCAACGCGAGGTCGCCCTCATCGATGGCATCGCCAGCGATGATCCGGCGACCTACGTGACGCAGATCACGGTGCCGGTTGCCCCGTCCAAATAAGAACTGCCCAGAAAACGTTCGGCTGAAGGCAGAATCTTGACGTTATAGGCCATATTTTGCCTCAAGGTCATCGAGAGCCTCAAAGGCATCACGCGCCATGCCAGCAGCACGCTCCCGCTCGGCCACAGCTATACGAGCCATCAGACGAGCCTTAGCCTGTTCCTGAACCATGAAGTCATAGTCTTCAGACCGAAGTACAACAAATTTGCTATAGCCGTTTTTTGTAACAGTCACTGGACCAGGAGCCTCCCAACAAGCTCGCCAAACGCCGGGGACAATCCCCGATATGGCGGTTTTACTCCTCCGGAATCGGAAACGCACGGATGAACTCTGCAGGCGAGAAGGTCTTGATGGTCGAGCGCACAAAAGCGGCGCGGTCACGCGTGATGATAAAGTCCACGCCGGCACGCTCGGCCATCGCACGGATACAGCCGTCCTCAAAGTCCGGCTCATCGGAATAGGCGGAGGTAAAACAAGCTTCTTGGTCGAGAGGCTCTACCGAGTAGCTCTTAAGACAGTCACGCACTACCTCGCGGGCGCGCGCCTCGCCGGCCTGTTTGGTGAGAATGTAGTACGCGTCCTTGAGAGAGCAGGCCGAAACAACGCCCTCGATAAGCTCCACGTCAACGAGCCCCTTGGTCATTTGCGCCGCCCCATGCTCCGGCCGGCCCGGCAGCACGCAATCGAGCAGAAAGTTGGTATCGAGAAATGCCCTCATAAGTAGCGCTCCCTCGCGACGCGCTTTTCATCTTCAACCGTCATCGTATCGAGCGGCGTTCCCTTTGGCATGTTAGCCACGATATCGAGATACTCCTGGTAGTCCTCATTCTCCGCGAGCATCTCACGGATCTCCTTCCAGGTGATCTTGGGATGCCACATCGTACCCACGTCGCGCTTGGGCTTGCCCGTGCCGCACGTCGGTTTTGCGCCCCCACGCTCCTGGGCAGCGTCATATTCCACCGTAACTGGACCTTCATAGTCGAGCGGCACGATCTTGAACAACGGCTTGCTCCGCTTGAAGACCACAACCTCCTCGCCCTCATTGGCAACCTTTTCGGCCACCTGCGTAAGGTTTTGGCGCAGCTCCGAAAACGCGACCGTAACCATAACTGCTCCTCTCAACATATATCTTCACTGCTAAGTATACACGTTAATGTTAATGTTAAAGTGTATAAAACTCATCACAATGGGGCAGCCCCGTTGTGGGACCTCACTGCGGGGCCCCTTTGCTTTGTATGAATCTTCTATCGCTCCGGAACGACACCGCTCCGCAGGGTCATCCTCAGCAACCTACATGACGCAGATCATGCTGCCCGCCACCACGCCCAAATAAAAACCTCCCGGAAAGTATCAACCTTTCCGGGAGGTTTTCTAATTTGATTATCGATGTCCTAAGCCTGGGGCACCTCACCAGTAGCCAAGATCTGCTCGAGTGCGTCCTCGTCCAGTACGGGTACGCCCAGTTGCTCGGCTTTGGTAAGCTTGGAGCCCGCTTTGGGGCCGGCGACCAGATAGCTCGTCTTCTTTGAAACACTGCCCGAAACCTTGGCACCAAGCACCTTGAGCGCCGCGCCTGCCTCGTCGCGCGTGCGGTTGACGAGCGTGCCGGTGAGCACGAAGGTCAGACCCGCGAGCGGCTGTACGTCGGCGAGCTCGCCCGCCACGCCAGCGTCGGCTGCGGCTTGCGCGTGCGCGGCGCCCAAATCGACCTCGAGCGACAGGCCCGCCTGGCGCAGACGCTCCAGCACGGCAAGGTTTTCGGGCACGGCCAGGAACTGCTTGACGCTCGCCGCAATCTTGGGACCGATGCCCTCGCACTCGGCGATGTCCTCTTCGCTCGCCAAGATAAGCTTGTCGATCGACAGGAATCGCTCGGCGATGACCTCACCCACACTCTTGCCCACGTGGCGGATGCCCAGGGCAAACAGCACGCGACCGAGCGGCTGGCTCTTGGACTTGTTGAGCTCGGCGATGATTTTCTCGGCCGTCTTGAGGCCTACCGGAATGGGGTCGCCCTTCTTGACGCCCTTTTTGCTGTTGGAGCTGGCATAGGTGCGGCCCGTGTCCAGGCCGGCGATGTCGTCGACCGTGAGCTGGTAGAAGTCTGCGACATCGTGAATCAGCCCGGCGGCGATCATCTTGTCGACAATCTCGTCGCCCAGGCCGTCGACGTCCATGCAGCCGCGGCTCACCCAGTGGAGCAGGCGCTCCTTGAGCTGCGCGGGGCAGTCGATGGAGACGCAGCGGTAAGCGACCTCGCCGTCCTCGTGGACCACGGGGCTGCCGCACACGGGGCAGACCTCGGGCATGTGCCAGTCGACCGAATCGGCCGGGCGCTTGTCGAGTACCGGGCCCACGACCTCCGGGATCACGTCACCCGCCTTGTGCACGATGATGGTATCGCCCTCGCGCACGTTTTTTCGGCGGATCTCGTCGATGTTGTGCAGCGTAGCGCGCGCGATGGTGGAGCCGGCGACCGTCACCGGATCGAACTCGGCGACCGGCGTGAGCACGCCGGTGCGGCCCACCTGGATGCGAATTTCGCGCAGGATGGTCTGCTTTTCCTCGGGCGGAAACTTAAAGGCAATGGCCCAGCGCGGCGCGCGGGCAGTAAAGCCCAGGTCGAGCTGCTGCTGGAAGCTGTCGACCTTTACGACCACGCCGTCGATGTCGTAGTCCAGGTCACCGCGGTGCTCAAGCGCCTGGGCACAGAACTCGTGGACCTCGGCGGGCGTGGCGCAACGGGCAACGTTAGGGTTGACGCTAAAGCCAGCGTTGCGCAGCCAGTCGAGGAACTCGCGCTGGCTGTGGACGTGCAGCGGATCGGTATCGGCGATGGCATAGATAAAGGTGGCAAGATCGCGGCGTGCCGTGATCTTGGGGTCCTTTTGGCGCAGGCTGCCGGCGGCAGCGTTGCGCGGGTTGGCGAAGGGGTCGCGACCCTCGGCATCGGCCTCGTCGTTCAGACGAACAAAGCTGCCCTTAGGCATGTAGACCTCGCCGCGCACCTCAATGGTGCGCTCGCGGTCGGCGCCCATGTGAGCGAGCGCCGGCTCGGACAGGTGCATGGGCACATCCTTGATGGTGCGCACGTTGAGCGACACATCCTCGCCCGTGGTGCCATCGCCACGTGTGGCCGCACGTACGAAGGTGCCGTTTTGGTAGGTAAGGGCCACGCCCAGACCGTCGATCTTAAGCTCGCAGGTATAGGTGACGCTGCCGGCACCGAGCGCATCCTCGGCGCGCTGGAGCCACGCGTCGAGTTCGTCCAGATCCATGGCATCATCCATGGAATACATGCGCGCCATATGCGTGACCGGCGTAAACTGCTCGCTCACGTAGCCGCCCACGCGCTGGGTATAGCTGTCGGGCGTCACCAGGTCGGGGTAGGTCGCCTCGATTTCCTGCAGCTCAACGAGCATTTTGTCGAAGGCGGCGTCCGTGATCTCGGGCGCATCGAGCATGTAGTAGCGATAGGCGTGGTAATCGAGCTCGTGGCGCAGCTCGGCCGCACGCGCTGCCGCCTGGGCACGGGCGTCGACCGGTGCGGTGGCATCCGCGCTCGCGGGCGTTTCGGTATCGATGTCCACACCGTCACCAAACAGGCTCGATTGCTCCATAGCAGCACTCCTTCGCTCGATTTCAAACGGATACTAGAGTACCACCGGTCGCAATGGGGTCGAATAGCCCTTTCGAACCGCACCGAATCGGCAGCCGCCAGACCGGGGTGGACAGTTAGTTCAGATACGTATAAATCCTAGAGCTGAATCAGGCACGAACACCCCTGTTTCAACTAATTTGGGCTCCTCGAGACCATGTAAACGTCCCGCTCTCCCTTCCAAACACCCATTCGAGCCCCATCCCAATCAAAAATTGCTCAAAACGCATCCCAAGCTGCCCCAGATTTATACGTATCTGAACTAACTGTCCAGACCATTACGAACCAGGCCTCTTGTCATCCCCAAGTGATCCGTTTTCCTCCGTCCCCAACGGATCAATAAGAAAAGAGGGGCTGTCCCGCGTTGGTGGGACAGCCCCTCTGGCATCGGTATGAGCGAAACGGCTCGCTAGTAGCCCTGGCCGTAGCCTTGACCCTGGCCCTGGCTCTGCTGGCCTAACAGCTCCTCCAGGTACTGGCGCAGCTGCTCGTCGGTAATACCGCCATTGCCGGTGTCGGTCGAACTGTCGTCCTGCTGCTGGTTCTGCAGCTCTTCATCGGAGCCCAGCTCGACGGTGACCTTCTTCTCTTCCTTGCCGCGCATAAGCGTGATCTCGACCTTCTCGCCCACCTCGTGGCTGCGCAGCGCGATGATCAGGCCATCGGCGCTCGTGATTTCGTCGTCGCCCAGCTTGGTGATGACGTCGCCCTCCTGAATGCCGGCCTTGGCAGCAGGACCATCCTCAACGACGCTCGCCACATACGCGCCGCTATCGGTGCTCAGCTTGTTGGTGCGGGCGTTGAGCGCATTGACGCTCGAAAGCGTAGCGCCCATGTACGAATGCACCGGTGTCTTGCCGTCGATAATCTGGTCGGCAATGTTCTTGGCGTAGTTAACCGGAATGGCAAAGCCCACGCCCGAGCTGGAGCCCGAATAGCTCTCGATAAGCGAGTTGATACCCACCAGCTCACCGTTGTCGTTGACGAGCGCGCCGCCGGAGTTGCCCGGGTTGATGGCGGCATCGGTCTGAATCATGTTGGCATAGATGGTATTGCCGCTGGTGGAGCTCATGGCCGTGGAGCGATACAGCGCCGACACAATGCCCGTGGAGACGGACTGCTCGTTGCCGAACGGCGAGCCGATCGCCATGACCCACTCGCCCACGTTGAGCTTGGAGGAATCACCGATCTCAATCGGCGTGAGCTTGGAGGCGTCGGCGTCCTTGAGCTTGATGACGGCGAGGTCGCTCGAGGCGTCGTTGCCCACGAACTCGGCCTCGTAGGTGGTGCCGTCGTCCATGGTCACCACGTACTGGTCGTAGCCGTCGACCACGTGGTTGTTGGTGAGGATGTGGCCCTCGGTATCGAGCACAACGCCCGAACCGACGCTGCCCGAGCTATCCGACTCGTCAGCAGACTGCGAAAGCGAGCCATTCTGGCTACCGCTCGAAGTGGCAGTGATGGAAACGACGGAGGGGAGGGCCTTGGCAGAAACGGCCTCGGCCAGCGTGGTGTCCTCGGAATCGATCGTGATCTTTTGCGTCGATGAACCCGAAGCGCCCGCCGTCACGGCGTTCCTGCCGCCGCCGATATCGAGCGTGCCGCTCATAATGAGCGCAATGACCAGCAAGGCGCCGCAGGCACAGCCGGCAAGCGCTGTAATAAAGATCGGCAGCTTTTTGGTCTTGGTCTTGACCACCGTGTGCTTGTTCACGACCTGCTGGCCACCCAGCGGCTTGCCGGTCTGCGTGTCGTAGGCCTGTACGTAGGGAATGTTACTGCCGGCAGGCGTCGACTCCACCTGCACACGCGGCTGCTGCTGGGTCTCGCCGGCGTTGCCCGCATCCTGGGGACGCTGGGAATCGTACTCGCTCATGGCTGCGATCCTTTCGTCAAATAACCAAAGGCCCGCCAAACATGTGGCGGGCCATCATTGTTCACGTTGAGTTGTACCCCAATATGCGGGCGCAAGTGTATGAGAACGCAATCTTTTAGGAAGGCTTAAGTTCTGCCGCAGACCCGAAAGGAATCCGTACCTGCGTCAAAACCACCACAAAAGTGCCTGTCCCCTTTGTGGTGGAAATCTAGTCCTTAAACAGATAGCCCACGCCGCGGACGGTGGTGATGTGCGCCGCGATCTGCGGGCCCACCTTGGAGCGGATGCGTCGGATGTGCACGTCGACGGTGCGCGTGCCGCCGCAGTACTCAAAGCCCCACACGCGGTGCAGCAGTACCTCGCGGCTGTAGGCACGGTTGGGATGCGTCGCCAAAAAGCTCAGCAGCGAGTACTCCATCAGCGTCAGGTCGATGGGCTCGCCATCGAGCGTCACCTGGTAGGTAGCCAGGTTGATCTCGAGGTTATCGATGTTGAGCACATCGTCGGCGGTAACGGTCTCCTCCTCGCCCATCAAGCGCTGCGCGCGAGCCTTGAGCTCGTTGGGCGTCGCCGTGGGGCACACAAAGTCGGCATGCGCGTGATTGGGCAGGCGCAGGGTGCCGAGCGCCTCGTCGTCGACGATCACCAGCATGGGGACGCCACCGCGATCGTCGAGCCACTTGGCAATCTGATCGATGCGGTCGCTGCGGATGCCATCGGAATCGAGGATTAGCAGGTCAAAGTCGTGCGCCGCAGTCGGCGAATCGGGGGTTGCCAGGCTCACCTCGACACCCAGGGTGGTCGTCAAGCTGCGGGCAAACTCGTGGAAGCGCGTCGTGCGCGCCATGAACAGGGCACTCTTTTCGGACATATCGGCCTCCAAAGAAATGAGCTCAATCGTACTGGAACAAGCCAGCGCGATTAGGAGTTCGCCAGGTAGTGCTTGATCTCCCACTCGGTGATCGTAGACTCAAACTTATGCCACTCGTCGCGCTTCTTTTTGAGGAAGAAGCTGTGGATGTGCTCGCCGAGGGCATCCTTCATAAACTGCGAGTCCTCAAACACGTCGAGCGCCTCTTTGAGCGAGCGCGGCAGCGGCGTGTAGCCGGCCTCGACCATCTGGCGGTCGGTAAGCTTGAGCGTCTCGGCCGTGGCCTCGGGCGGGAGCTCCAGCTTGCGCTCAATGCCGTCCAGACCAGCCGCCAGCGTGACGGCGTTGACCAGGTACGGGTTGGCCATGGGGTCGGGGCTGCGAAGCTCGATGCGCGTGGACAGCTGCTTGCCGGGCTTGTAGACCGGAATGCGGACCATGCTCGCGCGGTTGCGCAGGCCCCACGTGGCGTACTGCGGCACGGAGTCGCCGCCTGTGGTGATGCGCTTGTACGAGTTGACCGTGGGGTTAGTGATGGCGCTGATCTCGCGCGCGTGCGCCAAGATGCCGGCCATGTAGTGCTTGGCGATATCGGAGAGGTGGTACTTCTCGTCGTCCTCGCCCCAAAAGACGTTGTTGCCGTCGTGGTCGAATAGCGACTGGCACAGGAACATAGCACTGCCGTCCTCGCCTGCCAACGGCTTGGGCATAAAGGAGGCGTGGCAACCGCTCTCGTAGGCCTGCTGCTTAATGATGAGTTTAGCCGTGGTGATGGCGTCGGACATGCTCAGGGCCTCGGCGTGGCGCAGGCTCATGCCGTGCTGCGAGCGGCCGGCGGCGTGGAAGGTGTACTCCACGGGCACGGACATCTTCTCGAGCGTGAGGACCGTGTTGCGGCGCAGGTCGCGGGCGGCATCGCTCACCGAAAGATCGAAGTAGCCCACGTTGTCGAGCGGCTCGGGCGTGTGCTCGTCGGGGAAGTAGTAATACTCCAGCTCGGCACCCACGTTGAGCAGATAGCCAGCCTTCTCGGCCTTATAGAACATGCGGCGCAGGGCATCGCGCGGGTCGCCGGCAAACGGCTTGCGATCGGGAGTGCACACGTCGCAGAACACGCGGGCGACGCCGTTATGGCTCGGACGCCACGGCAAAATCTGGAAGGTCGAAGCATCGGGAAACGCCAGCATGTCGGCTTCCTCGGGCGTGGCAAAGCCCTCGATGGCGGAGCCGTCAAAGCCAATACCCTCCTCAAAAGCGACCTCGAGGTCCTCGGGGCTAATGGCAAAGTTCTTGAGGCGGCCGAGAATGTCGACAAACCACAGACGCACAAAGCGGATGTCACGCTGCTCTACGGAGCGGAGTACGTAATCGATGTTCTGCTGGTTCATGTCGCTCCCCTTTCTTTCGGGCGGGTTTCGACTGGTCTATATCGCAGATACTATCGCAGAAAAATGTTTCCGCAGGGTTAAAGCGTATCAAGCGCTCAAAAAACGTGCGCGAACAGGCAGTTGCGAACGAATGGTTAGCGCGAGGTCGATGCGCGGTGTTCGATGTGGCCGGGAATCTCGATGCGTTTGGGCGCCAGCTTTGCGGCCTCGCCCACGGTGGTGGTGACGACGTCGATGCGCTCGGACAGACGCTCGACCACGCGCTCGGCAATGGTGAGGGTGTCCTGCGCGGCCGTGGTCACGCCACCAAAGAGCACATGGTTCCAGGGGTAGTCGTCAAACGTCGCGATCTTGAGCCCCGCCGGCAGCGAGGGTCCCAGCTGCGCTAGCGCCTCGGTCAGACGCAGGAAAACCAAGCCGTTGACAGCAATGAGGCCGAGCTTTTTACCTGCATAGCCGCGGATGGTCTCGTCCAAGCGGCCAACGCCCGTGGCACCGCCGTCGGCCAGGGTGACGACCTCGCCCGCAAGGCCGCGGCTCGAAAGTTCGTCGGCAAAGGCCTCGGCACGCTCGCGACGCACGGGGCTGTCGTCGCTTGCCTCAGTGAGCAGGCACAGGCGCTCGCTGCCAACGGCGGCGAGCTCGTCTACCAAGCCAGCGACCAGCTCACGGTTGTTAGATGTCACCAGATCGACACCGCCGTCGGCAACATCGCGGTCGAGCAGCACAACAGGCAGACGTCCCGCTGCCGCGGCGATCGCCTCGTCATTGCCTCCGCAGGTGTTGACGACCAGACCGTCCACGCCAGCATCGATAAGTCTGGCGAGCGACTCGGCCTCCTTTGCGGGGTCGTTGCCGCTAATGGCCGTCATGAGCGAGCAGCCGCGCGCGGCGGCGCTGACGGAAAGCCCTTCGAGCATGGCGCTGGAGAACGGGTTGGCGATGTCGGCCAGGATCACGCCGATGAGGTTGGTGCGCGAGCTGCGTAGATTGCGCGCGGCGGCACGCGGGCGATAGCCGGTGCGCTCGATAACCGCCGCGATGCGAGCACGGGTTTCCTCGGTCATTTGCCCGGGGCGGTTGTTGAGATAGCGCGAGACCGTGGCCGGGCTCACGCCCGCCTCGGCGGCAATGTCCTTGATTCTCATCTGCGCCATAACGCACCCCGTTTCCCAATTGTCGGCGGTCTGAGCCATTTTAGGCATTTTTTTAAAAATCTCGGTTGCAAAACGCTGTAGGTGAGTATACTACAACTCGAAACGAAACCGATTTCGTAAACCGATTTCGGCGAGCGTTGGCACGCAGGTGCAAAGACGCACCCTACCGTCTTGGCACCTGCGTGCCAACGCCATATCAAAGGTGTACGCACGAGTAAAAGGAGCTGCGCGACCATGGGTAAAACGGTTCTTACCTTCGGCGAGATCATGATGAGACTCTCACCCAAAGACCACCTGCGTATTGAGCAGGCAACCGAGTTTGACGTCCGCTACGGCGGCGCCGAGGCCAACACTGCGCTTTCCCTGGCCTACCAGGGCGACAAGGCCGCTTACGTCTCCGTTGTCCCGGCCAACCGTCTGGGCGAGTGCGCCCTGCGTTCGCTGAAGGCCTACGACGTCGACACCACGCGCGTCGTGCGTCAGGGCGACCGCCTTGGCTCCTATGTGTTTGAGGTCGGTGCCTCGCAGCGCGGCAACGGTTGCGTCTACGACCGCAAGTACTCTGCCATCAACATGGCCAAGCGCGACGTCTTTGACTGGGACGAGATCCTCAAGGGCATCGATGTCTTCTATTTCTCCGGCGTGACCCCCGCCGTCTCCGATGAGATGGCCGCCGCCTGCAAGGATGCGCTCGCCGCCTGCCGCGCCAAGGGCATCACCACCGTGTGTGACGTGAACTATCGCGGCAAGATGTGGTCGCCCGAGAAGTCGCAGGCCACCATGAGGGAACTCCTGCCGCTCGTCGACATCTGCATCGCCAACGACGAGGATGCGCCTGCTGGCCTCGGTATGACCTGCGTCTCTGGCTCCCTTGCCCACGGCATCGAGGAGCGCGACACCTATGTCGAGATGGCCCGTCAGATCTGCGCCGAGTACGGCTGCAAGAAGGTCGCCTCGGTCGTCCGCAACATCTCCTGCGTCGAGCGCTCCATCTGGATGGGCATGCTCTATGACGCCGAGAGCGGCGAGCACTGGTTCTCCCCTGCTCACGATGTGCACGTGCTTGAGGGTGTTGCCGCCGGCGACGCTTTCAACGCCGGCCTGGTCCACGCCCTCATCAACGACTTCGATCCGCAGGCTGCCGTCAACTACGCGATTGCGGCTTCGATCCTCAAGCTCACCATCAAGGGCGACTCCAACTTGGTGACCGCAGACGAGATCGCAGCCGTAGCATCAGCCGCCGACGGTGGCACCCGCGTCGCGCGCTAGTCCGTCTCCATTCCGCAGGCCGCAGCTTTCCAATCCCATACCCCTGCGGCCCGCTCCCCGATTCCTCCGGCCGGGCAAAACCACCAGTCCCATTCCGGTTTTGCCTGGCATTCCCTACATGACTGGTCGAGCAGCCGGTTTTGGAATTGCTTGAACCCCAAGCAGTGCCTCCGATAACCAATCCAAAATCGGCTCCTGACCAGCACATTTGGTAATCACGCGCCCATGCGCGCCACACATCGAAAGGAACATCATGTTCGATCAGTTCTATACCACGCTTGAGTCCCTGGGCATCGTGCCGGTCGTCGTGCTCGACAAGGTCGAGGACGCCGCTCCGCTCGCCCACGCCCTTATGGCAGCTGGCATGAAGTCCGCCGAGGTCACCTTCCGCACCGCCTGCGCCGCCGAGTGCATCGCCGCTATGGCCGAGGCCGAGCCCGAGATGTGCGTTGGCGCCGGCACTGTCCTGACCGTCGAGCAGGTTGAGCAGGCCCGCACCGCCGGTGCCAAGTTCATCGTCTCCCCGGGTTACAACGAGGACGTCGTGAAGCATTGCATCGACATCGAGCTGCCCGTCCTTCCCGGCACCGTGACCCCTTCCGAGGTCACCGCAGCCGAGAACCTGGGCCTCAAGGTCACCAAGTTCTTCCCCGCGTCCCAGTATGGCGGCCTGAATACCATCAAGGCCCTCGCCGCTCCGTTTGTCGGTCACCGCTTTATGCCTACCGGCGGCGTGAGCACCGCCAACGTCGAGGAGTACCTGAGCTCCTCCGCCATCATCGCCTGCGGTGGCACCTGGATGGTCAAGCCGGCCCTGTTTGCCGACGGCGACTTCTCCAAGGTCGAGCAGATCGCCCGCGAGGCCATGGACGTCGTCAAGAAGGTCCGCGGCTAGGTTTAGCTCTCTATCGTGAAAGGGGGCGTGCCCTAGACCTCGCCCCCTTTCTTTTAAAGCGGCTCGGAAGCGCGCCGTTTCCGTCACGAGCAAGAACCAAAACCGTCTTGTATGCTGATAGAACGTGACGGAAGCGACACGCCCCCGAGCCGCTTTGTATAATCGGCTGGCAGTCGCGCTCAACTGAGTCACTTCGGTAAAAGCCGAGCCATCAAAACAGCTGCGGCGCCGTCTGGAGGAATGGACCCTTGCTTCCGGTCTTTTCCTCCAAGCGCTGCCGCAGCTTTGTGCCCCGGTTACGCCCCAACGCAGTTGCGGTGAAATAGGGACTGTTTGCGCCACCTAGGCCGCAAAACAGTCCCTATTTCACCGCAACTTATATGGGGATTGATTAGATGAACGAGTCTTTGGACAGCTCAAAATAGTCGGGATGCAAGGCGATAACCGGACCTTGCTCTTCGGGCATCAGGTGCAGGTGTGTCTCTGCCAGATGGCTCGCCGCGTCGGTATCGCCCCTCTTAATGGCCTCGAGAATCCGGCGATGCTGCCGACGAATCGGCTCCCAATCCAAATCCTGCGACACCATACGCAACCAGTTATATCGCTCAAAATGCGTGTTGATGCTCTTCATCCAATCCCACAACATGTGACGACCGGCAATCTCAAAACATGTCTCATGGAACAGGTTATCCAGGTCAAAGAAACGGCGCGTTTCGCCATGGTCGAGCGACTCGGACTCGGTAAGAATCTGCTCAAGCCGCTGCTTTTGCTCGGGCGAGGCGGCCGAACAGCATTTAATTAGCACGCTTCTCTCGAGCTTCTCGCGCAAAAAACAGGCGTTTTCGGCGCGTTCCATGCTGATCTTAGAGACGTAGGTGCCGCTTTTGGGACGCGTTTCCACCAGCTCCTGCTCACGCAGGCGCACAAAGGATTCGCGAATGGGCGTGCGCCCGATTCCCGTCTCCTTTTCCAGACCAATCGCCGAAAGGCGCGTGCCGGGCTTGAGCTCGGCATAGATGATCTTGGAGCGCAATGCGTTGTATGCCTGATCTTGCAGGCTCTGATTATGCTGGTGTTGTTCCATAAAGCCCTCGGATGAAGCTCACGGTTTGTCGAATTTCACCACGTAATACTATCGCATCGACACGCCCCGGCTCCCAATCAGTCTTTTTGGGACGGGGCTCTTTTAGCTACCCTGGCCCGCAGATCGGCCCCATTACAGTCTGAAATAGGCCATCGATAAATTTCGATGGCGAGCATTCGGCGC
>UQNU01000036.1 GCA_900542555.1 uncultured Collinsella sp. | reverse complement strand
GCATGGCAGCGCTCGATGCCGGCGAAGATGGTTTTGTTCCTTATGGATGCATTCTCTCGGAGGGCAAGGTGCCTGCCGTCGTGGGAGCCGGCGAGGTTCCCGTTTTTGCCATTATCGCGCCCGAACTGCTTGAGGGCATCGGGTCTCCTCTGCGTGAGTTGCTCGGAAGCGTCTGCGCCGCGGCCTAATATTTGCCATAAAGGGATGGGTTATTATTGGTTGGTAAAGCGTTTGACCTGCCAAAATAAGCCTGTCCCTTTTTGATCGGTTGCCGTTTGGGGGCCGATTGGCAACGCTCGCTGATTATAGTCTTGACCTGCGCTAGAATAGTGACATCTGAATGTCCGGGCGCATGGAGGCGTGCGCCCGTATGCTGAGGAGGACTCTATGGCAACTGTTGCCGCACCTATCGATGCTACGTCGACTGCCGCTTGGAAGGCGCTCGAGGCTCATCAGGAGAAGCTCGAGGCCGAAGGTATCGACCTCAAGGCCTGGTTCGCTGCTGACGCCGACCGCGTGAACAAGCTGAGCTTTGACGCCGGTGACCTGCACTTCGATCTGTCGAAGAACCTGGTGACCGATGAGACCGTCAAGCTGCTGTGCGATCTTGCCCGCGAGGTGAAGCTCGAGGAGCGCCGCGACGCCATGTTCTCCGGCGAGCACATCAACACCACCGAGGACCGCGCCGTCCTGCACACCGCGCTGCGCCGCCCGGCAAGCGAGAAGGGCCAGCTCATCGTCGACGGCCAGGACGTCGTCGCCGACGTGCACGAGGTCCTCGATCGCATGTATGCCTTCGCCGAGCGCGTGCGCTCCGGTGAATGGAAGGGCGTTACCGGCAAGAAGATCGAGCACCTGGTGTCCATCGGCATCGGCGGCTCCGATCTGGGCCCGGTCATGGCCTACGAGGCTCTGCGTCCCTATGCCGACGCCGGTATCGATTGCCGCTACATCTCCAACATCGACCCCAACGACCAGGCCGAGAAGCTCAAGGGCCTGGATCCCGAGACCACGCTCGTGATCATCGTCTCCAAGACCTTCACCACGCTCGAGACCCTCACCAACGCCCGCGAGGTCAAGACCTGGATGCTCGAGCAGCTCAAGGCTCAGGGCGCCATCGACGGCTCCGATGAGCAGAACGCCGAGGCCGTGGCAAAGCACTTCGTCGCCGTTTCCACCGCACTCGAGAAGGTCGAGGCCTTCGGTATCGACCCCGCCAACGCCTTCGGTTTCTGGAACTGGGTTGGCGGCCGCTATTCCGTTGACTCCGCCGTGGGCCTGTCGCTGATCGTCGTGCTCGGCCCCGAGCGCTTCCAACAGTTCCTCGAGGGCTTCCACGCCATCGACGAGTACTTCTGCAACACGCCGCTCGAGAACAATGCCGTCGCGCTGATGGGCCTGCTCAACGTCTGGTACGTCAACTTCTTCGGTTCCAAGAGCCACGCCGTGCTGCCGTACTGCCAGTACCTGCATCGTTTCCCGGCCTACCTGCAGCAGCTCACCATGGAGTCCAACGGCAAGCATGTCCGTTGGGACGGCAGCGCCGTGACCTCCGACACCGGTGAGATCTTCTGGGGCGAGCCCGGTACCAACGGCCAGCATGCCTTCTACCAGCTGCTGCACCAGGGCACCGTGGTGGTTCCGGCCGATTTCATCGCCTTTGCCAATACCGCCAACCCTGCGTCCGATAGCGGCCAGGACGTGCATGAGCTGTTCCTGGGCAACTTCCTGGCCCAGACCAAGGCACTCGCCTTTGGTAAGACGGCCGATGAGGTTCGTGCCGAGGGCACGCCCGAGCAGATCGTCCCGGCCCGTTGCTTTGAGGGCAACCGCCCGACGACCTCGATCTTCGGCGACACGCTGACCCCGTTCGCACTCGGCGAGCTCATCGCCCTGTACGAGCACATCACGTTTGTCGAGGGCACGGTCTGGGGCATCGACTCTTACGACCAGTGGGGCGTTGAGCTGGGCAAGCAGCTTGCCAAGCAGATCACCCCGGCCTTCCACGACGATGCCGCCAAGGCCGAGCAGGACGCTTCGACCCAGGCGCTCATCGAGTTCTATCGCGCGCATCGCAAGTAGTCGCTGCTGTTAACGCATCGCGCCTTATAGTCAGGGGCCCGTATCCTATCGGATGCGGGCCCCTTTGCTTTGCCGTAGTCCCGGGGCGCACGGCCTTTGTGGAACATCGCCGGGGCGCCGCGCGCCGCGAGAACCCTGCGCCTAGATCTCGGTCTCCGCATGGCCTCGCTGCGCCTCGGGCAGCTCCCCGTAGAGCGGATGGTCTTCGAGCCTAAAGCGCTCGACCTGTTCGGGAGTGCGACCGCGTACAAAGAGCCACGAGCGATCGATCGGCGTCGCCATGAGCGTGCTGGGCAGCGCGTCGGCGCGGTCGGAAAACACCCGGGCACTCTCGGGATCCTGGAACGCCAGCACCAGATGCGTGTCGCAGTTGCCCATGATGGAGCGTGCGCGTGCCTCGCCATAGAGCGCATCGAGCTGGTTGGTCGACTGCAGCAGCAGCGTTGCCCAGATGTTGCGGCTTCGGATAATCGAGAGCACGTTGTCGATCTGGGGGATCTGCAGATTTGCGAAGTCATCGAGCATAAAGCGCACGGGCACGGGCAGGCTGCCGTCGGGCTGCCTATCGGCCTCACGAATGAGGCCCATAAACGCCTGCGAAATAAAGAGGCCGGTCAGCGGATCGAGATTGCGGTCAATATCGCTCACGGTTACAAATAGGGCGCAGGGGGTGTGTCCCATGGAAGCGAAGTCCACCTGATGGCACTCACGATAGAGCTGTGCCGCACCGTCGAATCCCAGACACATGACCTTTTCGGCAAGGATGCCGACGATGCTCGCGTGCATGCGCTCGGCATTTTGCGTAATGGCGTAGCGCCGCCATAGCGAGAGGGCATAGCTTTGGGGGTCGGTCGTGATCAGATCGTCAAACAATCGGGCCGTGGCACCGTCCTGCAGGTGCTCGATCAGCTTGATGACCGAGCTGATCGTCTGCTCGTCGGCGGGTAGCTGTTCGGTGACGTAGGCGATAAGACACGACAGCAGGTTTGCCGCCGCATGATCCCAAAAAGGCTGGTTGTTGTCCTCGATGGGGCAGATGGCCTTTGCCACCGAGAGGATGTCCTGCTGGTTGGGCCTGCCGTCTGCCTTGCGGCGAATGTGCCTCAGGGGGTTGTAGCCGCAGCGCTCGATGCCGGGCGCAAGGGCCGGGACGGTGTTGAGGTCGGCGAAGTTGAGACATTGCACGCGGTAACCGTGGGCTGCCAGCACGGGTCCCACTTCGCGACAGAGCGTGCCTTTGGTGTCGAGCACGATGTAGCTTGCGTTCATTTGCAGCAGGTTGGGCTTGAGGACGTTTCGGGTCTTGCCGGCTCCCGAGGGGCCGATCACAAGTGCGTTGTTGTTGAGTCCCGTTTGGCGGGTGTCGCAGGAAAGCGTTCGATCCTTGGCGAGGATGGTGGACGATGCGGACTCAGATGCGGCGAGGCGGCTGGCGAGGTTAGACATGGGCGACCTCCTTGGTGGTCGAGAGGATTTCGTGGGCAAAGCCGAGCTCGACGGCGCGCTCGGCCGAAAGGTAGGTGTCTTTTGCAGTGAGGGACTGGATGCGCTTGGGCGTGAGGCCGCTGCGGTCCGAGAGGATTTGCGTGAGGGTCTTGCGGGTCTGCATGAGACGCCGGCTGGTTTCCTGCAGTGCAAGTGCCGAGCCGCCTGCCCCCTGGGGGATCAGCGGGTCGTGAATCATGAGCTCTGCATGGGGCGCCATACGGCGATCGTCGCCGCCCATAAAGATCACGGCGCCCATGGACGCGGCGAATTCCAGGCAGACGGTGCGGATGGGGCACGATGCGAGGCGCATGGCGTCATAGATTGCAAGACCCGATCGCACGCTTCCGCCGGCGCTGGCGACAAATATGGTGATGGGGCGGCTGGGGTCGGTGGCATCGAGCAGGCGGATCTGCTGGCATAGGTCGTGGGCCATCGGGGTTTCGATGTTTCCCATGACGGAGAGCTCGCGACGGGCGAGCATCTCATCGTAAATGCTGGTGAGCGTGATACCTCGGGCGGATTCACGCATGGTGAGGGGGCTGATGATGGGGGAATGATTGGTGTCCATGAGGACTCCTTTCTGTTGGTTGTGTTGTGGAATAGGATTGTTGCCCGCGGAGGGGCTGGCGGGCTACAGGGTTCGTCCGAGCCTGAGATCGAGCTCGGTTGTGGGGCAGGCTGCCTGTTCGTGCGGCTCGCAAGCGCCAAGGGCTCCAAAGCGATGGAGCGTTGCGACGGGCGTGGTGTAGGCGAGCCGCAGCTGATGCTCGGCAGGGGCACATCCGTCATTTTTGTAATGAGCCGCGTAGTACTGCGCGATGCTGGCGTTCATCTCGCTGCCATTGCGATGGCGCTCAAACTGGCGTCTGCAGGTCTCGATGATCTTTGCTACCGACTTGGGTGCCGTCGCGGGAACAAGGGCGAGATAGCCCTCAAATAGCTCGTTGATGCTCAGGAGGCACAGCAGGTCGATCAGCGTCCTTATGGCTGCTCCCTCGGCGGAAAAGTGCGCGGTCATGCGGTTATATCGGTTGCGGTCGACGATGGCCGCATGGGGTCTTGGAGTTTTCTGCCCCGTGGTCCCGGGCTTTTGCCGCGCCTGTGTATTGAGCTCGACGTTGCAGCGCTTGAGGCCGTCCAACGGAAGGAACAGTGCGGTGCGCAGGGTGTTCCGCTTGCTTTCGAGTTCATGACGCTCGTCGGGTTCCCATTCGAGCTTGAGTTTCGTGTCGAGCGCCGTAAATATATGGGCTAGGCAGCCTACGGTAAGAACGTACGAATCGTTGTCGCGTTTTGGGGCATAGGGGTCTGTCAGCTTGCGAATGTCGGGGTCGCCCATGATCTTTGTGCAGCGCTTCAGCAGTTGAGGGTGGTCGGCCAAGATCGTCGCGAGCGGTAGCGACGCATAGTTCTTGATGGTTGCGGCGGCAAAGGCGGCGTCATATTCGTTTGCATATGCTCGCTCAATGCGGGCATCCAGAATGCTTTTCTTATCGCCGTCTTCAGCGTGGTGGTTTGTCATAGCTTCTCCAATCGGTTGATGTTCGTGCTGTTTGTTGATGTGTTGGTTGTCGTGAGTGATGTGCTTGCCGTGGGTGATGTGCTGACGTTGGGGTGCTATGCGGTTTTCAATGAGCCCGTGAGGCAGTTGCTGTAGGGGCGGGATGGAACGGCCCATGCAAGGCGGAAGGCATCGTGCTCAAAATCGAGACAGCAATGCCCTGGGTGCCTCACATGTGGCAGTTACCTCATTAAGTTGTCATTGCGTTTGGGGTTGTACTTTGCCGATCTTCCTTCTCTTACACGCTAAAACTCAAACTTCATATGCTCGATCTACTTAAAACCGCAACGGCGGTCTTTTATCAACTTATATGTCGGAACGCGTCTTTGCAAGTACTTTTTTGCCTTTGTTTCAAATGGGGTGGTTTTGCAACCGTCATACGCGCGCTGTGCGAACGTGCCCCGGCTCGGATAAGATAGTGCGCGATAAAAACGATGCAAGGAGGCACATATGGCAATTAAAGCCATCGCAATGGATATCGACGGTACGCTCACCAACGACCAAAAGGTCATTAGCCCGCGTACGCGCGAGAAGCTGCTCGCGGCGCAGGAGTCGGGCATTAAGCTCATCTTGGCTTCGGGTCGTCCCGCATGGGGGCTGCACGCCTTGGCGCAGGAGCTCGACCTTCAAAACCATGACGGTCTGCTAGTTGCCTTTAATGGCGCGCATGTGGTCGACGCTCAGACCGATGAGGTCCTTTTTGACCAGGCCATGCCGGCTGACGAACTGCACCGTCTGATTGATCATCTGCGTAATTTTGACGTGATCCCTATGATTTCGCTCGGTCGCGATCTGCATGTAGAGGACTCGTGTCGCTGCATGATTACGCTGCCGGATGGCTCGCAGAAAAACATTGTCAAATACGAGCGCGATGCCTGCGACCTTAAGATCCGCGAGGTCGAGAGCTTGCATGAGGTCGTGGACACTTATCCCGTGGACAAGCTGCTGACGGCGGGCGATCCGGCCTACCTGCAGGCGCATTACGAGGAGATGTATGCGCCCTTTAAGCAGACGCTTTCGGGCATGTTTACGGCCGACTGGTACTTTGAGTACACGGCGCCCGGTATTGACAAGGCCCGCGCGCTCGAGGGTGCCCTGCCCAAGCTCGGCATCGATGCCAGCGAGGTCGTATCGTTTGGCGACGGCCAGAACGACAAGTCCATGATCGAGTGGGCTGGTACCGGTGTTGCCATGGGAAACGCCGTCGATGAGGTTAAGGCTGTGGCCCAGATGGTGACCGCCAATAACAACGAAGATGGTATTGCGGTGGCGCTGGATAAGCTGCTGGGTTAGAATCGCCGATAATGCATGGTTCGGGCGTCCGCTTGCGGGCGCCCTTTTGTTAGGGAGGGTGCCGTGTCCGCATTTCCGTTCGACGCCGTTATCTTTGACATGGACGGCGTGATTGTCGATACCGAGTATTACTACCTGGGCGAGACCGCCGCGTTTGCCAAGGAGCTTGGGCTTAATCTGACTCAAGAGGAGTTAAATGGGCAGGTCGGTACTTCGCATCAGTTCTTCCTGCGTATGCTGGTCGATTGGTTTGAGCGCGCCGGTAAGGGGCATTTAACTGGCGAGGAAGCGTTGACCCGTTGGGACGAGTGGGCTCATAAGCGTCCGCGCGACTATCAGGCTTTGATTAACCCAGGCGCCGTGGATACGATTCGAGAGCTGCCGCGCCGCGGCGTTCGCGTGGCGCTTGCCAGCTCGTCTCCCATGGATAGCATCGAGGAAGTGCTCGATGCGTGCGGGCTGTCGGATGCCTTTGAGTATGTAGTGAGCGGCGAGCAGTTTAAGGAGAGCAAGCCCGAGCCCGACATCTACCTGCATGCGCTGGACCTGCTGGGGCTGCCCGCGAATCGCTGCTGCTGCGTCGAGGATTCGGTGCCTGGCATCACTGCCGGCAAGCGAGCCGGCCTGACAGTTATTGCCAAGCGCGAGGAGCGCTTTGGCTTTAGCCAGGATGCCGCGGACAAGATTATCGACCAGCTGCCGGAGCTGCTCACGCTTTCTTAGGAGCGCGGTAGTTGCGCGTTTTTCGGGTCAGATGAGTAAATACCCGACATTTTGGTGCGGCAGCAAGCATACTTTATGCTAATGCGGGCTTAAGGGCTTGTTGAATGCCCTTAAGCCCGCTTTAGACTTAATCGTGCTTGGAGAGGGTATATGCCACCGACTGAAGGGCTAACTGACGGTAAAGCAGCGATACCGCTGTACCAACAGGTTATCGATATCATTAAAAACGAAATCAACTCCGGCGCCTACAAGGCAGGCGCGCGGATACCCAACGAATTCGAATTGGCTGAGAGCTATAAAGTTGGCCGCGTTACCGTGCGACGTGCTATTGAGGAGCTCGTCCAGCAGGGCTATCTAACGAAGCGACAGGGGAAAGGCACGTTCGTCAATGCCCCCAAGCTCAAGCGCAAGATTCGCCAGAAGGATGACGTCCAGAGTTTTTCGGACGCATGCCGCGTTAACGGAATGGAACCGGGGGCGTGCGTCATTTCGAGAAAGATACTGCCAGCAGATTCTACCGAAGCGTAGTTCTTTGGTGTTCCCGTTGGAACTGATTTGATTTGCGTTGAGCGTGTACGTACTGCCGATGGAGTCCCCGTCATGCTCGAGAACAACATATACGTTTACGAGGACAACGCCTATCTATCAACGGCACCTCTATCTAACCAATCCATTTTTGAGTTCGTGCGCAACCGAACGGGCCGCACGCCCGCGTTTACCGACCCGTGCACGCTCGAGATCGCGTGCGCGTCGCCCGAGGTCGCTCGGCTGTTGGCAGTTCCCGTTGGCGAACCCTTGTTTTATATGGAAGCCTTCTTTTTCGATGAGCAACGGCGGCCGTTTATCATCGGTCGTCAGCGGATCGTTGGGTCTCGCTACGTTTTTTACATCTAGGACATTGCGAATGGAAGCGCCCGGTGGATCATCTCACCGGGCGTTTCCATACCGTTCACGGCGCGAACACAACCGTTCAACCGCGTTGCGGCAATCAGTTTGAAATTATCTTGATGAAGGAAAAGCTGCTGGTAATCTATGGGACGTCATAGAACGTTTGCATTGTGCAAACGTTGAAGCGAGATGCGATGCAGTCTCGAGTTCTTTGGAGGTATCTATGTCAGATACGAAGGCGAAGAAGACAAACAGACGTTTTAAGTTCAAATTACCGCATGTCTATACGATCATGTTCTTGCTGATCGTTGTCTTTGCGGTCCTGACTTGGATCGTTCCCTCTGGTCAGTATCAGCGCAAGACGATTTCGACAGCGGCGGGCGAGCGTGAAGTCGCCGTTGCTGGAACCTATGAACAGGTCGATAAAAACTACACCGATTCCGAGACCGGCGAGACCATCAATCTGGGCCAGGATATCTTCGCGGTTCTGCAAGCGCCCACCAAGGGTATCCAAGAGGCTGCCGACGTCGTTGCGTTCGTCTTATTGATTGGCGGATCGTTCGCGATCATCACCAAGACCAACGCTTTGAATGCCGGCATGAGCCGTGTGATTAAAAAGCTCAAGAACAAGGACATCCTCATCATCCCCATCACGATGACATTGCTGTCCATTTGCGGCACTACGTTTGGTATGTCTGAGGAAGCCCTGCCGTTCTATGCCATCTTCATTCCCATCATGATGGGTATCGGTTATGACTCGATGACGGCATTCATCATCTGCTTCCTTGGTCCTAACCTGGGATATTGTGCTTCGACCATCGACCCGTTTAATGTTTTGATCGCCCAAGGCATCATTGGCATCGAGGGTAATCCGCAACTGTGGCTGCGCGCCGTTTCTTGGGTCATCTTCACTGCCGTCGGTATCGCATGGGCCATGCGCTACGCCATGCGCGTCAAGAAAAACCCCGAGTCGTCCATTGTGTACGAGGACGATAAGCTCAAGCGTATTGAATTTTCCGTGACCGATGCCTCCATCGAGGAAGAGTTCACTATCCGTCAGAAGCTCGTGCTTATCGATTTTGCTTGCGGTATGGGCATTATCGTCTGGGGTCTTGTTACCCAGGGCTGGTACATGAATCAGATTTCCGCCGTGTTCCTTGGCATGGGCTTGCTTGCCGGTATCCTGGGCGGCCTTGACCAGCAGACGATCGCAGAGGAGTTCGTTAAGGGTCTCGCCGACTTTGCGTACGCTGCCGTCGTTATCGGTATCGCTCGCGGTATTCTGGTCATCGCCGAGGGCGGCATGATCATCGACACCATCCTCCAGGCGCTCGCTACCGCGCTCGCCGGTGCACCCGCCGCCGTCTACACCACGTTTATGTATGTCGTCCTTGGTCTGCTCTCTTTGCTGGTTCCCTCGAGTTCTGGCCTGGCGGCGCTCACCATGCCCGTTATGGGCCCCCTGACCGAGCTCATGGGCCTCAATCCCGAGGCGGCCGTCACCGCGCTCCAGTTTGCCAACCAGACCATCAACACCATCAGCCCCGTGGCGGGCATGACGGTCGCCGGCCTTGCCGTGGCTAAGATTTCGTTTGGCCAATGGTGGAAGACCATTTGGAAGTTCTTCATTTTCATGGTCGTGTTTGGCTTGGTCATTACTGCCATTTCCGGCATGCTTCCGGCGTAGGTGGTTGTGATGTCCGATCGTTTGACGGTCCTGACGTCTAAGAGCGTCTTTACCGGTACGGGGGACCTGCCGTTTGAAGGTTTCGTAGCGGTCCGTGGCAATCGAATTGAGGCTGTTGGCACCAAGTGTGAGGTAGCTTCGTATTTGACCCAGGCGGACGAGGTAGTTGACCTGGGCGACCGCACCGTCATGCCTGGCCTGATCGATGTGCATACCTTCTATACAGGTTGGGCGCTGCGGACGTTGGGGTCTGATCTGTCCGGCATCGCTGATGCCAAAGAGGCCGTGTCGCTCTTGCGTGCATGGAAAGAAGGTCATCCGGATTGCGCGGCGGCTTTTGGCCACAACCTACCCGAAACGTTGGCATCGGATGCCGAGAACGCAAATACAGCAGCTGTGTTTGACGAGTGTTTTGGCGATATCCCTGTCGTCTGCTTTACGCCGGGCGCGGAGACCTGCGTTCTCAATGCTGCCGCCAGTGCGCGATATGGCTTTACACCCCAGGCGTGCTATGCCGAGAAGATCTGGCGCATGATGAGCGATTTCCTCGCGCTGCCCGAGGTGCGTGCCGGGTATTCGGACTACATGAGCATGCTTAACGAGCGCGGCGTTACCGCCATCAAGGAAATGGCGTTTGATGACTACTACGGCTTTGCCGACGAAATGGCTCGCCGTGAGGAATCTGGTGAGCTGACGGTTCGTGTCTCTATGATGTCGCAACCGGTGGGCGCCGGTGCAAATCTGGCATATGCCCGCGAGGCGCGAGAGCGCTTCCGGGGACCGTTCGTTCGTTTTTCTGGCTTCAACCGTATGACCGATCGCGGCGTATGGGTGGGGCTTGCCGAGATGATAGACCCCTATGAGGACACGGCCGCTGCGGGCGCTGCCGGCAAGACGGTCGTCGAGGAGCCAGAGTGGGATCTGATTGAGAACGAGCTGCGTGCAATTGATGCTGACGGCTTCCGATATTCCTTGCATTGCCAGGGCGATGGCGCCGTTCGTCGCGCCGTGGCACTCTATGCCTCGCTGCCTCGAGACGAGCATGGACGGATGCTTCGCCGCCATGCGATTACCGATCTCGAGAACTCTGACCCGACCGATCTTGTCGAGTTTGGCAAGTTAGGTGGAATTTGCGAGGTCTATCCGCAGATTCTGACGCTGGACCGGCGCGAGGATTGCCTGTCGATGATGCGTCGACAAATTGGCGAGACGCGACTTTTGCACAGCTGGAATCGCCGCGGCATGGAAGATTCCGGATGCACAGTGTGCTGCGGCACGGATCTGCCGCTGCTGATTCCGAGCCTGGGCGAGTCAATCTACAGCGCGTGCGGCGGATTCTTCGCCGACGGACTGCCCGTGAATGAGGTCAACACGCTGACGCTTGTCGAGCTCTTGCGCGCTTGGACTGCCGGGGGCGCGTACGATCTGATGCGCGAAGACGAGCTGGGTACGCTTGAGGTTGGCAAGCTTGCCGATATCTGCGTGCTCGATCGGGATGTGTTCGACCTCGATTATCGCGACGCACGCGATCTTGCGGTTGATATGACGATGTCGGACGGACAAATCGTGTTCGATCGAAATAAGGAGGCATAAGATGTCTGAATCCAAACCGACGCTGCACCGCGAACAGATTGCGGGCATGAATATCCACTACATCATGTGGTCGTTCGATTACTTCCTTGATGTGCAGCAGCGCTTGGGCTTTGAGTCCATTGAGCTGTGGTGTGCAGAGCCGCATGTGACGCTCGACCATACGGGCTACTTTGAGGCTGAGGTCTTGGCGAAAAAGGCTGCAGACCGTGGGCTTAGGTATCGTACTCTGTGCCCCGAGAATGTTGTCTATCCTTGGCAGTATTGCGCACGCAAACCGCTGCATGAACAGCGCAGCCTGGCGTACTTTAAGCACGGCATTGAGCTTGCCGAGGTACTTGGGTGCGACCGTATGTCCATCAACTCGGGCTGGGGCGACTGGGACGAGGACCGCGAGGAAGCCTGGAAGCGCAGCCGCGAGCACTTGTCCATTCTGGCGGAGTATGCCGGCGAGCACGGTCTGGTGCTTACGATGGAAAGCCTGCGTCCCGAGGAGAGCAACCTTGTGACGACGGTTTCCGATGCGAAGCGCATGATTGACGAGGTCGCGAGCCCGTACTTACAGCCCATGGTTGATACAACCGCGATGGGCGTTGCAGGCGAGACGCTCGAGGACTGGTTTGCCGCCTTTGGTGATGGGGCAATTCACGAGATGCACTTTATCGACGGTGACCCGTATGGCCATCTGGTGTGGGGCGATGGCAAGCACGATATGGACGCCTTCGTCGCCACGCTCAACGCCCATGGTTTCGACGGCATGCTGGGTCAGGAAATCACGGACGGTCGTTACTACGATGACCCGGCGGCGGCAGATGCCAAGAACATGGCCGCATTCGAGAAATATCTGATTGACTAAAACAACCATCGGCCACGCAACCAACGTCATTGATTGCGGGCCAAATAAGAAAGGAACTGGATATGAACGCACACGATCTGATCAAAGAGGCAATTGCCGAGAAGGGCAAGTTCGACAGCGTCTACTGGATTGCTTGCGGTGGCTCCATGATCGATTTGATCCCGGCTCATGAGCTTCTGCAGCGCGAGGCAACCACCTTCACTTCGTATATCTATACGGCTCGCGAGTTCGATATCATGCGTCCGCGTCGTCTGGGCGAGAAGTCCCTGGTCATCGCTTGTAGCCACAGTGGCAACACCCCCGAGGTCGTCGAGGGCTGCGAGATTGCCCTTGCTGCCGGCGCTACGGTGATCGCCCAGACCGACAACGCTGGATCCAAGATTGACTCCGGCAAGTGGACCACGTGGGTCTACCCGTGGGGCGAGGGCGTGCCGCAGGCCGAGGTCCCCGCTGGCATTTCGCTGTCGCTTGCGGCCGAGCTGCTCGATCAGCAGGAGGGCTACGCCGATCTTGCCGATATGTATGCCGGTATCGCCGAGATGGATAAGATTCTTCCTCCGGCACGTGAGAAGGTAAATGCCGAGCTGGGCGATCGCTTTGCCAAGCTTTGCCAGGAGCACGAGTTCTTCTATATTCTGGGCAGCGGTCCCAACTTTAGCCAGACCTACGGTTTCGCTATCTGCTCTCTTATGGAGATGCAGTGGCAGCACTGCAGCTACATCCACTCTGCCGAGTACTTCCACGGCCCCTTCGAGGCTACTCAGGATGGCGTTTTTTACTTCCTGCAGATGGGCTCCAGCGAGTGCCGTGCTATGGACGAGCGCGCCCTGGCGTTCCTTAAGACGCATACCGATACGCTGATGGTGCTCGATGCCAAGGAGTACGGTATGGAAGCCGTGCCGGCGAGCGTCCGTGCCTATCTGGACCCGGTGCTGTTCTACGCCATGAACTGCGAGCTGCGTGCTGCACGCGGCAAGGTGTTTGATCACGATCCCGATTTCCGTCGCTATATGGGTGTTGTCGAGTACTAGAAGGGGCAAAGGCCATGGCATTTAACGTTAACGCGCTCGGATTTGGCGACAACGTCGTCGATCGCTACGAGCATATCCACACCATGTATCCCGGCGGCAATGCGGTGAACTTCGCCGTTTATGCCAAGAAATGCGGTGCCGCACGCTCCGCATACATGGGCATTTTTGGCAATGACGCCGCTGCCGAGCATGTCATTGCAAGCCTCGAGGATGAAGGTATCGAGCTTGACAAGTGCGAGCAGATGATTGGCGAGAACGGAGCGGCTCGCGTGACCGTCGTTGACGGTGACCGTGTCTTCCTCGGCTCCAACGAGGGCGGTATCCGTGGCGATGCGCGCTATGTCCTCGATCGCTTTGACCTTTCGTACATGAAGCAGTTCGATGTGGTTCATTCGGGCAACTATTGCTTTACCGAGCGCGAGCTGCCCAAGTTGAAGGCTGCGGGCGTCACGGTCTCTTTTGACTTTTCGGACGACTCCACCGACGAGTACTACGAGCAGATTGCGCCCTACGTCGATTTCGCTTTCTTTAGTGCGGCGGATGCTGCGAGTGAGGACGAGATTCGCGAGCGTCTGGCATGGGTGAAGGGCCTGGGTCCGCGTTTTGTGTCGGCTACGGCGGGCGCCGAGGGCTGCATTGCTTACGACGGCGAGCGTTATTACCGCCAGCTGGCTAAACCGGTAACGGACATGAAGGACACCATGGGGGCGGGCGACTCGTTCCTCACCTCGTTTTTGATGTGCTATCTCGATTCCGCCAAGCGTGGTGAGGATGGCGCCGAGGCCATCGAGCGCGCGCTCGACTTTGCTGCCGGGTTTGCCTCGACCGTGTGCGGCATGGAAGGTTCTTGGGGCCACGGAGCACCAATCGTCGAATAGCTTAAGAAAGCGTACGGCGGTCTGGCTATGAGGCCTTGGACAGCCGATGCAAAACAATAAGCGAAACGCGAAAAGGGGGCTCGCCATGTGGCGGGTCCCCTTTTGAACATTGGAGAAGACCATGGGTATTAAAGCGTGTGCGGCTGGTTTTTGCTGCGCGGACGTCTATCAAAACATCGGCGTGTTCTATCCGACTGGTAACGGCATTGACTGGGGTATCCATCTTGCACGAATGGGCGTTTCGGTATCCGCCGTGTCGGTTGTCGGCAAGGACGAGTACGGAGACAAGATGAGAGAGGCGCTGGCCGCTGAGGGGTTTGATATCTCTCATCTGCGGGTGGAGGATGGCGACACCTCGGTGATGCTCATGGCATTGAAAGACGGCGTCGATCGCGTGCATCTCGAGGCAATCGATGGCGTAATGGAGACATATCGTCCGAATGAAGACGACCGGGCGTTTATCCTAGAGCATGACATCATTCATACCGACCTGTTTGGCAATTGTTTGGACCTCCTGCCCGAATGGCATGATGCGGGCAAGACGGTGGTAATGGACTTCTCGGTGTTCAGCCAGGATCCCGAATATGCCTGTGAGACTCATTTTCCTTACGTAGACTACGCGTTCATGTCGTTTGAGGAGGACACTCCGGAGCTACGAGACTGGGTGCGCCACGTGCAGGAATTGGGACCACGCGTTGCGGTCGCCACGCTTGGCGAGAAGGGAAGCATTGCCTATGACGGTGAGCGCTTCTATGAGTGCGGGATCGTACCGGCGGAGAAGGTCGTTAACACCGTGGGTGCCGGCGACTCGTATATTGCCGGGTTTACCAAGGGCGTGATCGATGACCTTGATATTCCGGCGTGTATGAAGGCGGGCGCTGAGCTGTCGTCCCGAGTGATTGGTTCGTTTGAGCCGTACTAGGGTCAAATGCCTGGAAAGGAGTACGAAATGGTTATCGACATGTTAGTCCATCCTATGCTCTACGGCGAGATCTGTACGCCGGGTGATGAGCCTGATGGATTCGGCTTTTGGTCACGAGAATTTGGTATGGGGCATATGGGCCCCATGGATTGGGATGAGCTTCAAGTCGAGATGGACGTCTGCGATGTGCAGAAGAGCGTGCTCATGCCGCTCGATGTAACCACGGCATGCGGAGGGCACTTTGGCACCAATGACCAGATTGCCATGCTGGTTGCCGCGCATCCCGATCGTCTGTGGGGATTTGCGAGCGTAGACCCGCAGGTGAGCGGTGCCGCAGACGAATTGGAGCGCGCCTATACCGAGTTGGGGGCAAAGGGGCTTTGCCTGCATCCTGCAAAGCAGGGTTTTGCCCCCGATGATGCTGCGGCCGAGCCGCTTTACGAGCTGTGCGAGCGCTATAACAAGCCGGTGGTTTTCCATGCCGGTATGTCTTGGGAGCCTGGCGCAGAGCTCTCGCGCAGTAACCCGCTTGCATTTGAGCACACAATCGCAACGCATCCAAATGTGCGTTTTAGTTTGACCCACTTTGGCTGGCCCTGGGTGCGCGAGACCGTGGCGATGCTGCTCAAGTATCCCAACTGCTACACGGACACCTCTATCACTTACATCGATTCGCCCGAGGAGATGATGCAGCGTCTTTTAACGGTCGATATGGGGCCGCTGTGGTATGAGCGCGCGCTATCGCATCAAGTGATGTTCGCCAGCAATACGCCGCGCTTCCGTGCGTTCAAACTCAAGCGGGCGCTCGATACCGTGTCCATGCGCGATGATGCGCGAGAAAGGCTCTACTGGGGTAATGCCCTGCGTTTTCTTGAAGGGGATGAGTAAACATGGTGACGCTCGAGACATTGAGCTATCTATCGACTGCTCCGGACCAGTTCATCGATATTACCGAAGACGTGCACGCTGCCATCGAACGCAGCTCGGTGACCAATGGCTTGGCAGCGATTATTTTGTCGCATACGACCTGTGGAATCGTGGTAAACGAGGGGCTGCCCTGCGTGGAGACGGATCTTATGGAGACGCTTGATCGCATCGCCCCACTCGATGCCCCCTATGCGCATGCACACTTCCTGCCGAGCTATGGAGCCACCGGCAACAACTCCTGTGGGCATATCAAGAGCATGATTTGTGGAAACAGTTGCTTCTTTCCCGTCCAAGATGGCCACATCGTGTGCGGAAGTGCCCAGAACATCTATCTTGCGGAGTTTGACGGTCCGCAGAAGCGAAAAGTGTACGTCGAGGTGCTGGGGGAGTAACGTCCCTGCAATAACTCTATGAAGGAGCACGTTATGTCGTTTCTAACCTCGATGTTCAAGACCGAAAAGCCGGTTATCGGAATGCTGCACCTGCGTCCTCTGCCGGGCGATCCGCTGTATTACCCGGGCGGAAGCGTGCCGCAGGTCGTGGAAGCCGCCAAGCGCGATCTCGAGGCGTTGCAGCGGGGCGGTGTCGATGGCATTTTGATTACCAATGAGCTCTCGATGCCCTATGAGCAGCACGTTTCTCCCTCAACCCTTGCATCGATGGGCTATGTAATCGGGGCTCTATCCCATGATCTATCGACTCCTTGGGGAGCTGAGGCTATTTACGACGGTGATGCCACAATCGAGCTGTGCGCTGCCGTCGATGCGCAGTTCACGCGCTGCAATTTTTGCGGTGCCTGGGCCGGCGATCTCGGGCTGATTAACCGAGATTTCGCGCACACCATGCGTCGCAAGGCCGCGCTGCGCCTGGATGACCTCAAGCTTTTTCACTTCATCACGAGCGAGGGGGAGGTTTATCTCAACGACCGCACGACTGCGGACATTGCCGATTCACTTCTCTTTAATTGCCTTCCGGATGCAATGGTCATCGGCGGTTCGGCTGCCGGTCGTGGCGCTTCGGGCGAGCTTGCCGATGAAGTCCGCGAGCGTGTTGGCGAAGTACCCGTGGTATGTGGCACCGGTTGTCGCGAAAATACCGTGGCTGACGTATTTGCTCACTACGATGGCGCGTTTGTCGGCACCTGCTTAAAGCGCGACGGAAAGCTGGATGCTCCGGTTGATGTTGAGCGGGTAGCTCGTTTTATGGCTGCCGCTCGTACGGCGCGAGGGGAGTAGGCACCTATGGCGCTCTATCTGGGTATTGATATTGGGACAAGCGCCTCTAAAGGCGTTTTAATCGATGATCGATGCAGTATCGTTTGCCAAGCCTCTTGTGGACATGAGACGGACAACCCGTGTGACGGATGGTACCAGCATGATGCGGAGGCAGTCTGGTGGGGCGATTTTTGCCGCTTGTCGCGCGAGCTGGTGGCGCGATCGGGGGTTAACGCGGCACAGATCGGATGCGTGGGCCTTTCCGCATTGGGTTGCGACTGTGTGCCGGTCGATACCGAGTGCAACGCGCTGGCGCCCGCGATTTTGTATGGAGTCGATGCACGTTCGAAGCCGCAGATTGACGAGCTCCTTTCCGAATATGGGTCAGATCGCGCACGCGAGCTTTTCGGGCACGATCCCTGTTCGTCAGATATTGCTCCCAAGATCTTGTGGTTTAAGGAGAATATGCCCGAGGTGCACGAACGTGCCGCGAAGTTCCTGACGGCGTCATCGTTTCTATGCGCAAAGTTGACGGGGCGTTTTACGGTGGACCGTTATTTGGCGGAGGATTTTCTTCCCCTATACTACCGCTACACCTGGAAGGTTGATGCTCGTGAATGTGCTCGTTTCTGCCGGCCTGACCAGATGGCGGAGGTAATGTCGGCTACCGATATTGCCGGGGTGATTACGCGGCGTGCGGCTGAGGCGACGGGGCTCGCGGCAGGGACACCTGTCTTAGTGGGAACGGGCGACTCTGGTGCCGAGGCCATTTCGACGGGTGCATTCCGTCCCGGCGATATGATGGTTCAGTTGGGGAGTACGGCGTATTTCATCTACCTAGCTGATCATATGATCGATGATGCCCGCCTGTGGCCAGGGACGTTTATCATTCCCGGAACTTACGGGATCTGCGCGGGGACCAATACGGCGGGTGCGCTCACATCGTGGCTGCGCCAAGAGCTGTATCGCGATGCCGTGGAGGCCGAGGACCACGGTGGCCCCGATGCATATTCGGTTATGGCGCATGATGCCGCCGACGTGGCGCCGGGTGCCGATGGGCTCCTGTGTCTGCCGTACTTTGCGGGGGAGCGTACTCCGCTCAATGATCCCGCGGCGCGTGGCGTCTTCTTTGGCCTGACCGGAAGGCATACGCGAGCCCATATGGTTCGCGCCGCCTTGGAAGGCGTCGCGTATACCGTTGCATCCCATGTCGACATTATCGAGCGAGAGCATGGTCTGCCAATTGGACGCATTATGCTTGTCGGAGGTGGAACCAAGAATCCAGTTTGGATGCAGGCTATCGCCGACGTATGCGGGCGCGAGGTCTCGGTTGCCAAGGTTACGGTGGGCGCATGCTTCGGTGATGCCATCATGGCAGCTCTCGCAGGTGGCGCCTATGCATCATGGGATGAACTCGCCCGAGTCCTTGGCGTTGCGCAAACAATCGAGCCCGATATGGCTGCCCACGAGTTATATGCGTCGCGTCGTCATATCTTTGACGAATTGTATGCACGCAACCGTGATCTCATGCACGAATTGGTGTAATGCTGCCGAATTGTACTGCCTACCAATAGGGACTGCGTTGTGCGATTCGCATGTCCCTTGGCATTTTTGCCTACAGGGGTTAGTGAAGGTCAAAAACAGAGTGCGCATTTGCTAAAACTACCGACTCGATGCGCTTTGCGTCACAGTTTTTGAGTGAGGCAATGCGCATCGAGGTCCTTGCGAGCGATCCGATGAGCGACTGCGCGCTTGTTTCTGTGTTTGCCTCCGCCGGCGCATCGGTTTCGAGCAGTAAACGATCGAGTGGAATCTGTCGTGCGTATTCGCGTCCTCGTTTAGACGCGAGCATGCGTTCGTTGACGGAAAAATAGCAGCCTGTATCGCGCGCGCGGACAAGCTCGTCCGAAGTACCGCTAAACCAGTGGAAGATGATAGCGGGGGAGTCGGGGTTTGGGATGAGTAGTCCATGCGATTCGAGGACGTCCAGTACGGCTCCTGCCGAACGAACGGCGTGAATTGATATCACGCGCCCGGTAAGAGGATGCTGCACGAGCGCATCGCAGAGCCGGTTAAGTGCCTGTATTTGTAGCGGCTCACTTCCAGCAAAGCGCGCGGAAAAGTCGAGTCCGACTTCGCCGATGTAGCGTTCTTGGGCAGCAACTTCGCAAAGCAGATTGACTTCGACAAAACCGCAGTGGCCATCGGCGAGCCACCAGGGGTGAAGCCCAACGCCGGCGATGATGCCTGGTTGGCGACAGGCGCGCTCGTTTGCGGCCGAAAAGTCGCGCGGATTGACGCCGCAGTCAAATAGACCCAAGCCCAGCGCCGTCGCCTCATCGGCAACGGCGTCCGGGTGAGCCATTAAATCAAGATGGCAGTGTGCATCAAATAACTGGGGCTCCATCTCGGTGCGCTCCGCTAGTCCAGACGTTGGCCATCGGAGCGTACGCGCTCAGTGCCGCGGCCGCTGATCTGGCGGATAACCTCGCCGGCAATCATCTGGCCCATGATGGGCGGCATAAAGCTGGCGGTTCCCAGCTCGGTGCGCTCGTGGATGTTGGAAGGGTCGCGGGGCTGTGTTTTAACCGATTCCTCGCAGCTAAACAGTACATGCAGGCTCTTGATTCCGCGCTTCTTGCATTCTTTGCGCATGATGCGGCTCATGGGGTCACGTACCGTATCGAAAATGTCGGCAAAGCGGAGGCACTCGGGATGGAGCTTGTTGGCCCCGCCCATGGAGCTAACCAAACGAATGTCGTGGTCCTGAGCATATTTGGCAATGGTGAGCTTGGCCGAGATGGTGTCGATGGCGTCGACGACGTAGTCGAGCTTGCCGTCCGTCTGCTCCAAAACGCTCGCGAAGAAATCATCGATGTTGTCGCTCAGCAAGTATTCAGTTCGCTTGATGACGGCAGCGGCGGGATTGATGTCGTGGATCATGGCTTCCATCACGTCAACCTTGCGCTTGCCGACGGTGCTGTGAAAGGCGATGGCCTGGCGATTGATATTGCTGGGCGCGATGATGTCCTTGTCCAGAATGACGAAATGACCGATGCCGCCGCGGGCGAGTGCCTCGCAGCAGTTGGAGCCCACGCCTCCGCAGCCGAGCACTAGCACCGTAGCATCGGCGAGCTTATCGAGTGCCTCGCGGCCCATGATAATCTCGAGCTTGGTGTCGCGTGTCTCGATGGGAGTTGCGGCTGTGGTTTCGGTCATAAATATCCTCCGATGGGGAAGCAGGTCGTGTTTTAGCTATCGCCATTATAGGTAATCGCCCATAGGTTGCGATGGCGTTTGCTTTGATGTGGTTTGAAGCATTGCGATTAGATAGTTAGACAAACATCCAAATATTGAGTATAGTGTGCACGTCATGAGAGATGATGAGAGGAGGTCTTATGCCGGGAGAGGGTTTTAAGGCGCTGGCCGATCCTACACGGCGTCACATTTTGGAACTGCTGCGCGAGGGCAATTGCACGGCCGGGGAGCTTGCCGAGCATTTTGACATCAGCAAGCCGTCATTGAGCCATCATTTGGCGACGCTCAAAAACGCCGGGTTGGTGACCGACGAACGTCATGGCCAAAACATCGTTTACAGCTTAAACACCACCGTCATGCAGGACTTGATCGGTTGGTTTATGGGCTTTACAAACACGGAAGGTAATAAGGATGAATAACGAAAACAAGGGCATTCACGCCACGGGGGTATCGTCGCGCGCGTGGGCCATGCTTGTTGTGGTCTGCGCTATTAATGTTGCCGCGCATCTCTGGGTGATGCCGAGCTTGCCTGCGCAGATTCCCACGCACTGGGGCGCGAACGGCGCTGTCGACGGTTGGGGTCCTAGCTGGATGGCATCGGCGCTCGGCGCGTTGCCGCTGGCGCTTCTCGCAATGTTCCGCGTGGTGCCGCGCATCGATCCCAAAGGTGAGGCATATCGAACCTCGGGCAAGTTCTATCAGGGCTTCGTAATCGCCTTTACCTTGTTCATGTGTGCCGTAAGCTGGCTGGGAGAGCTTACGGTCTGGGGCGTGGTGCCGGCGGTCGGTTCGGTCAACGTGCTGATTTCCGGTGCTATCGGTTTGCTGTTCATCGGCGTAGGCAACTACTTGCCGCGTGTGAAGCAGAACTATACGCTCGGTATCAAGACGCCTTGGGCGCTTGCCGATCCCGAGAACTGGCGCCGTACGCAGCGCTTTGGCGGTGCCTGCTTTATGGTGCTGGGTGTTGGCCTGATTGCGATGGGCGTGGCAGGTGCGGTGCTTTCGAATGAAGTCGTCGCCGCGGTGATTGCGGTTCTGGCGTTTGGTTCGGTCGGAGCCGTCTACGTCTACTCGTATCTGCTGTGGCGCAAATCTCAGCGGGCTGTTCGTTAAGGTTGCGGAAAACTAGCGTACGCAGTTCATGGTATGTTCTGGGGGATTTTTCCCAGGTAGTATTAGGGGGTATGGGCAACCATGCCCCTTTTTCGTTACGTTTCAGAGCTGATTTCCTCATTTCGTTTCTACTAAAGCGAAACAAGAATAGAGAAACAGCAGGTAGAAAGGATAAAACAGGCAAATGGCAGAGTTTATCTACCAGATGTATCAGGCTCGCAAGGCCCATGGCGACAAGGTAATCCTTGACGACGTGACCCTGAGCTTCTACCCCGGTGCCAAGATCGGCGTCGTGGGCCCCAACGGTATGGGCAAGTCGACCCTGCTCAAGATCATGGCCGGCATCGAGGAGGTCTCCAACGGCGATGCCAGGCTCACTCCCGGCTACACCGTGGGCATCCTGCAGCAGGAGCCGCCGCTCGACGACGACAAGACCGTCATCGAGAACGTGCGCATGGCGTTTGGCGACATGATTGCCAAGGTCGATCGCTTCAACAAGATCGGCGAGGAGATGTGCGACCCGGATTGCGACATGGACGCCCTCATGGCCGAGATGGGCAAGCTCCAGGACGAGATCGACGCCGCTGACGGCTGGGATATCGATTCCAAGCTCGGCCAGGCCATGGACGCCCTGCAGCTGCCCGATTCTGACATGCCGGTTAATGTGCTTTCCGGCGGCGAGCGCCGTCGCGTGGCCCTGTGCAAGCTGCTGCTCGAGGCTCCCGACCTGCTGCTGCTCGACGAGCCCACGAACCACCTGGACGCCGAGTCGATCCTGTGGCTCGAGCACTTCCTGCACAACTACCAGGGCGCGGTGCTTGCCGTCACGCACGATCGCTACTTCCTGGATAACGTTGCCGAGTGGATCTGCGAGGTCGACCGCGGTCACCTTTATCCCTACAAGGGCAACTACTCCACGTATCTGGAGACCAAGGCCGCCCGTATCGAGGCGCAGGGCAACCGCGACGCCAAGCTCGCCAAGCGCATGGAGGCCGAGCTCGAGTGGGTACGCAGCTCGCCCAAGGCTCGCCAGGCCAAGAACAAGGCCCGTCTGGCTCGTTACGAGGAGATGGAGGCCGAGGCCCGCGCAAGCCAGAAGCTCGACTGGACCGACATTCGCATCCCCGTGGGCCCGCGTCTGGGCAACAAGGTGCTCGAGGCCCATCACCTGCACAAGGAGTTCGATGGCCGTGTGCTCATCGACGACCTATCGTTCACCCTGCCGCGCAACGGCATTGTGGGTGTCATCGGCCCCAACGGTGTGGGCAAGACCACGCTGTTCAAGACCATCGTGGGCCTGGAGCCGCTGACTTCGGGCGAGCTCGAGGTGGGCGAGACCGTCAAGATCTCCTATGTCGATCAGAACCGTTCCGGCATCGACCCCGATAAGAACCTGTGGGAGGTCGTCTCGGATGGCCTGGACCACATGATGGTCGGTGAGACCGAGGTTCCGAGCCGTGCTTATGTGGCGACCTTTGGCTTTAAAGGCCAGGACCAGCAGAAGCGCGCCGGCGTACTCTCCGGTGGCGAGCGCAACCGTCTGAACTTGGCGCTTACGCTCAAGCAGGGCGGCAACCTGCTGCTCCTCGACGAGCCCACGAACGACCTCGACGTCGAGACGCTGTCCTCGCTCGAAGCGGCGCTGCTCGAGTTCCCGGGCTGCTCGGTGGTCATTAGCCACGACCGTATGTTCCTGGACCGCGTCGCCACGCACATTCTGGCGTGGGAGGGCACCGACGAGAATCCGGGCAACTGGTATTGGTTTGAGGGCAACTTCGAGGCCTATCAGGCCAACCGCATCGAGCGCCTTGGCGAGGACGCAGCCCAGCCGCATCGTATCCACCGCAAGCTCACGCGCGATTAGTCGAGCTCAGGTGACCTAACGAGAAAGGGACGATAACCTTGGGGTTATCGTCCCTTTTTAATATGAGCAGGACATTGTCAAGAGGCAAAATCGGGCCTGGCCCCAACGAT
>UQNU01000035.1 GCA_900542555.1 uncultured Collinsella sp. | reverse complement strand
ATACTCATGGAAAACCTCCCATTTCCCGATGTCCAAGAAATGGGAGGCAGTTCACTGTCCCCTTTGTGGTGGTTGTGATGGTTGAGCGTCAAAAGTGAACGTGTCGCTACTTGGACAGCTCGTCGGCGAGGGCCTCGATCTGAGCGCGCGAGGCGTCGTTGAGCGAACCCAGGACAGTCACCTTGTTCTGCGTCAGGGTGATGTCCTTCATGCCCTCGAGCTCCTTGGTCATAACCTTGGCAGCCGCAGGCGCCCAGGAACCGGACTCGACAAGCGCCACGGTGCGGTTCTGGTAGGCATGCTCGGCGAGCGTGTGGATAAAGGTGCTCATGAACGGGAAGATCTCGCCCTGATAGGTAATGGAGGCGAGCACCAGACGGTCGTAGCGGAACGCATCCTCAACGGCCTCGGCCATGTCGTCGCGAGCCAGGTCAAAGACGGAGACCTTCTGGCCGCGAGCCTCGAGCGCAGATGCGAGCTCCTCGACGGCAGCCTTCAGATGGCCATACACGCTCGCATAGGCGATCGTGATGCCTTCGTCCTCGGGCTGATAGCTCGACCAGGTGTTATAGGTGTCGAGGTAGTAGCCCAGGTTCTCGGTCAGCACGGGGCCGTGGAGCGGGCAGATGATCTGGATGTCCAGGTCGGCGGCCTTCTTGAGGACGGCCTGCACGAACTTACCGAACTTTCCGACGATGCCAAAGTAGTAGCGGCGAGCCTCGCAAGCCCAGCCCTCGGGATCCTCGATGTCGTTGGCGCCAAACTTGCCAAAGCCGTCGGCACTAAAGAGCACCTTGTCGGTGGACTCGTAGGAGAAGATCACCTCAGGCCAGTGAACGTTGGGGGCGCCGATAAAGGTCAGGCTGTGGCCGCCCAGGTCGAGCACATCGCCCTCTTTGACGACCATCTTGCGCTCGGGGTAGTCGGTACCAAAGTAGTTGACCATCATGCGGAAGGCACCCATGCTGGCCACAATCTGTGCCTGGGGATAGCGCTCCATAAAGGCAGCGATACCGGCGGAGTGATCGGGCTCCATGTGATGGACAACCAGGTAGTCGGGCGTACGGCCATCGAGCACGGCCTCGAGGTTGCCGAGCCACTCGTCAACAAAACCGCCGTCGACTGAATCGGCGACAGCGATCTTTTCGCCCAAGATAACGTAGCTGTTGTATGCCATACCGTTCTCGGACACGTCGTACTGGCCCTCGAACAGGTCAATGTCGTGATCGTCGACACCGATGTAGCGGATATCCTTGGTGATCTCCATCAGGCAAAGCCTCCTAGATAGACAAAAGAACCCGTCTATCATAACACTCGCCTTCATAGCCACGGCTATCCGTCAGCATCCTTACCGATTGTAATTGAGGCGGAATATACTGCCGTTGACCTGCACAAACTATGAGCGCGGTATCGCCGTGCTATGTCGAATAATGAGCTGGCCGGGAATACGGATGGCAACGGTTTTGCCCGCCGTACCCGCCTCGGGAACCGCATGCTCAAACACCTCGCGTCCGCGCTGATGTAGATCGAATCGCACGGTTGTGAGCTCGTTGTGTGCCACAAAATCATCGAGCGAATCGTCGACGCCCACCACGCTCATGTCCTCGGGCACACGCAGGCCGCTATCGCGCAGCGCCGCAATTGCGCCGTTTGCCATCTGGTCGTTTGCCGCGTAAATCGCCGTCATGGTGCGATCGTGCTCGGCCAGGTGCCTGCCGGCCTCGTAGCCGCTGTTGGCAGACCAGTCGCCCTCGAGCGGCTCTGCCGGCTCGATGTGTTTACGCTCGAGTGCATCCTGCCAACCGGCGCGACGAAATTGTTCGTCGACCGAGAACGACGGGCCGCCAATATAGCGAATCTGCTCGTGTCCCAGCTCAAACAGATGATCCATAAGCAAGAGCGAGCAGCCGTAATGATCGGAGTCGACCGTGGTCACCCGCGGGTGCGCGTACATGGTAACGATGACCGTGCCAATGCCCGGCAGTGGATCAAACGTCTCAAAATCGGGCGCCATGCGACTCATGCCGATGATGATGCCGTCCACGGGCAGCGCGGCCATACGACGCGTGGCCTCGGCAAGCGAAAACTCCTCGGTCTTGGACATCTCGACCAGCGTGATGGCGCAATTATGCTCGCGAGCAGCGCTGGCGATGCCGTCAATCATTGAGAGGTTGCCAAACTTGGTGACATCGTTGACGCACAGGCCGACCGAATGGTAACGGCCGTCACGCAGCGAGCGACCGGCATAACTCGGACGAAAGCCGAGCTCTTGCATAGCGGCCTGCACGCGCTGGCGCGTCTGCTCGTTAACGTTGGGCAAGCCGTTGGCGACGCGCGAAACCGTCTGCTGCGAAACGCCGGCAGCGCGGGCGACGTCGGCCATGGAGACCGGACGCGTACCTGTATCGTTGGACGGGCGCCTTGCCACAGGATCACCTTCACCCTTGCGAGATCTGAATAGCGTGAATGCCGGCCCGGGCAGGAGTTTAGCCCGCGCCGAGGCCCGCTATCGTCGGACGCATGTTAACGTACTCTACTTTTTCAATCCGCATCTCTTCTGCTTTATAAGTCCATACGGCAATACCGTTCACGGCTGAATTTCTACCGATTACCAGATTCTCAAAAAGTGACAAGAGTTGTGTTATGAGTACGTTAACATAGCCCGTAACGTGCGGCATCGTGAACACTTGGTTCATGACGCTTCAAGTTGTTAACGTACTCATAACGGCGCAAAATTTACCCGTACGCGCCAAGGAAAGGACTCCGATGACCACCCCCGACGAAAAGACACTCGCCACGCTCACCAAGCTGTTTGAGGAGGAGTTTGGGCCCATCGGCGATCGCCAGGTGCTCTATGTGCACGCGCCCGGCCGCTCCGAGATCAGTGGCAACCACACCGACCACGAGGGCGGCCACGTCATCGCCGGCTCGCTCGATGTCGCTGTCGACGGCATCGCCGTGGCAACCGACTCCAACAAGGTCCGCGTCGCCGACGAGGGCTATCCCACGTTTGAGATCACGCTCGACACGCTGGATATTCAAGCGTCCGAGAAGGGCACGTCTGCGAGCCTCGTCCGCGGCATGGCCCACGAAATCGCTGCTCTGGGCGTTGAGCCCCAGGGCTTCGACTTCGCCTTCACCTGCTCTGTCCCCTCGGGCGGCGGCCTTTCCAGCTCCGCTGCTGTCGAGGCGGCATACGGTCGCGCCATGGAGACGCTCTGGGGCGCACCCGCCATCGAGCCCGTCGCGCTCGCCCAGATGAGCCAGCGCACCGAGAACAACTACTATGGCAAGCCCTGCGGTCTGATGGACCAGGCCGCCGTTTGCTTGGGCGGCCTCGCCTACATGGACTTTGAGGATCAGGCTCAGCCTAAAACCCAGAAGCTCGAGCTCAACTTTGAGGATCACGGCTATGCGCTCGTGCTCGTTAAGGTCGGTGCCGACCACGTGGCAGCCACCGACGACTACGCCGCCGTTCCGCGCGAGATGCAGGACGTCGCCGCCGAGTTTGGCAAGGAACGCCTGTGCGAGGTCGATGTTGCCGACTTTGACGCCAAGCTCCCCGAGCTGCGCGCCAAGCTGGGCGACCGCGCCTGCCTGCGCGCCGTTCACTACTGGTACGAGAACGGCCTGGTCGATAAGCGCTGGGCAGCCCTGAACGCCGGCGACATCGATCAGTTCCTGGTCCTGACGCGCGAGTCCGGCGCCAGCTCTGCCATGTACCTACAGAATGTCGTTGCCAAGCTGGGCTCCGAGCAGCCCTCGATGTATGCCCTGGCACTGGCCGAGCACGTGCTCGACGGCCGTGGCGCCGTCCGTATCCACGGTGGCGGCTTTGGTGGCACCATCCAGGCCTTCGTGCCGCTCGACCTGGTCGACACCTTTATCACCAAGATGAACGGCTGGCTGGGCGAGGGCTCTGCCCGCCACTACGCAATTTCTGACAAGGGGGCTTACGCGGCATGGCTGTAATGACTGACGTGCGCGAGGCCGCGCAGAACCTGATCGAGTACGCTATCCACCGATCGATGATCGGCCAGGACGATCGCATCTGGGCGTATAACACCATTCTCGAGTGCATCGGTGCTACGGGCCCGGCGCTCGACATGGCCTGGGCGCTCCAGGTCGAAAAACTCTCGCTCTTGCACCCCGATACCCTGCCCAACTTTGACCTTGAAGGCACACTTGCCGCGCTTGCCGAGGCGGCTGTTGCCAACGGCGCCGCCGAGGACACGGCATCGGCCCGCGACCGCATCGCCATGCGCATCATGGGCGCGCTCATGCCAAGGCCTTCGGTTGTAAACGAGGAGTTCAACGGACGCGTGGGCGTCAACGAACCCCGCGCCGCGACCGACTGGTTCTACGGCCTGTGCTGCGACGCCGGCTACGTGCGCCGTGCCGCCATCGCGCGCAACATCAAATGGAGCACCCCCACCAACTGGGGCGATCTTGAAATCACCATCAACCTGTCCAAACCCGAGAAGGACCCGCGCGATATCGCCGCGGCAGGTGCAGCCAAGAACTTGGGCGAGAAGTATCCCGCCTGCCAGCTCTGCATCGAGAACGAGGGCTACCCCGGACGCTCCGCCGCAGCCGACGGCGGCGCTCACCCCGCCCGCCAGAATCTGCGCGTTATCCCCATTGAGCTCGACGGCGAGCGCTGGGGCTTCCAATACAGCCCGTATGCGTATTTTAACGAGCACTGCATTGCCATGAGCTCCGAGCATCGCCCGATGCACGTCGACCGCAAGGGGCTGACCTGCCTGCTCGACTTTGTCGACCTGTTCCCGCACTACTTTATTGGCTCCAACGCCGACCTGCCCATCGTGGGCGGCTCGATTCTGTCGCACGACCACTTCCAGGGCGGCGCGCACGAGTTCCCCATGATGCATGCCACCGAGGTCTCGCAGTTTAGCGTGCCCGGCTTTGACCAAGTCAGCGGTACCGTGTTGCAGTGGCCGCTTTCGGTGCTGCGACTGCGCTCGCACGACCGCGCCCAGCTGCTCGACGCCGCCGAGAAGATCATCCTCGCTTGGCGCGAGTGGACCGATGAGTCGGTGGGCGTCATCGCGCGCACAGCCGACGGCGTAGCGCACAACACCGTGACGCCCGTCATCCGCCGCGTCGACTCCCGCGGCAACGCCGGCGGCGAGATCTACGAGGCCTATCTTGCGCTTCGCTGCAACATCACGACCGACGAGCATCCGCTGGGTGTGTTCCACCCGCATGCCGAGTATCACCATATTAAAAAGGAGAACATCGGCCTGATCGAGGTCATGGGCCTGGCCATTTTGCCGCCGCGCTTGGTTCCCGAGCTTGGCGCTGTCCGCGAGCACCTGCTGGCAGCCAAGGCCGATGCCAGCTACGACCTTGCCGGCGCGCTCGAGGGCGACGACCTTTGTCGCAGCCACGCCGCATGGGCCGAGGATGTCTTTGCCCGCCGCGCCGACGAGCTTACGGCGGACAACGCCATCGACATCCTGCACGAGGAGGTGGGCGTGGTGTTTGGCCACGTGCTCGACAACGCCGGAGTCTTTAAGTGGGACGAGGCAGGACGCGCCGCCCAGCAGCGCTTTATCGACTCGCTGTAGAGCACGGGCCCGAACGTTCAACAGCAGCCTGCACGACATAGCCACCTACACGACAACGGCGCCCGCCGGCAACATCGCCGACGGGCGCCGTTTTATTGGCTAGTCGTTGGGGACGTTCTTAAACGACTAGTCAAACAAGAACGTCCCCAACGACTACTTGCGACCAGGGCAACGTCGATGTTTTGGCAACGACAGCGAAAACGCCCCTAAGCGAGCAAGGTGACGTGAAAGAGGAGGGCATTGACCTTCTGGTCATGCCCGACGATTGAACGTCAGATTGCCGCTTAGGGGCGTTTGTAGCGTCGAGCCGTTTCGGCGTTTGGTAAAACGCCGTAACCCTAGAGTTCAGTCACGACAACGCTGTTGTAGACCTCGTCCCAGCGGTCCATGACCAGGTGGCCGGTCTTGGGATCCATGGCGTTGAGCTTGCCGCAGGTATTGGCGGTCTTGAGCACCGTGACGTCGTCGGCACCAGCAGCAATGGCATGCGCAAAGCCGGCGATGGTCGAGTCGCCGGAACCCGTCGCGTTCACAGCCGCAATCGCGGGCGTCTTGGCGCGGAACGCGCGACCCTCATGGAAGCCCACCGAACCGGCAGCGCCCATCGAAACGACAACCCAGGGGATACCGGCAAAGCGGTCATCGGCGGCAAGCGCCTCGCGCAGGGCATCGACATCATCGGTCGTAAAGGACGTACACAGCAGGCCGTTGATCTCGGTCAGATTGGGCTTTACGAGCTCGGGCTTAGCGTCGGACTCAAGCGCGGCCTCCAGCGATGCACCCGAGGTGTCGAGCAGCACCTTGGCGCCCGCCTCCTCGGCGATCTTGACGAGCTCGGCATAGTAGCCGGCATCGACGCCACGCGGCAGCGAGCCCGAAAGCGTCACAACGTCCGCCTTCGCTGCAAGCTCGGCAAACTTGGCCGTAAAGGCCTCGAGCTCGGCCGGGGCGATCTGCGGGCCGCTCTCCAAAAGCTCGGTCTGATTACCCTCGTGCAGAATATTCAGGCAAATGCGCGTCTCACCGGCGATGGGCACAAATTCGTTCTTGACGCCGTCAGCATCCATGAGCTCGGCCATATAGGCACCCATGTGGCCGCCGAGCAGACCGGTCGCGAGCACGTCGTCGCCCAGCTGCAGCAACACGCGGCTCACGTTGAGGCCCTTACCGCCAGCGGTCTTTTCGGGCGTCACGCGGTTCACGTCGTCGATGATCAACTTGTCGAGCTGATAGCGCGTATCAATCGACGGGTTCATGGTAACGGTCAGAATCATATTGAACTCCTGTTTCCGGGGCACGACACGCGCGGCCCCAAACATACGATAGCTCGTTAAAGGATCTCGATCTCAAAGCCGCGAGTAACGGTCTCCCCCGGCTTGGCCACCAGGCAGCCGCGCTTGTGCTCCAGAATATCGTCCTCGTCGGAGCAGGTGGACAGGCCGCCCCACGGTTCCACGGCCACAAAGTCACCCTCGGGCTTGCTCCACACAATCAGGTACGGCATATCGGGGAACGTCAGTCGCACGCCCTTGTCCTCGGTTTTCTTGGTCAGCGTAACCACGCGGCTCTCGAGCACGTCAAAGATGGTCTCCGCGAAGTCAAAGAGTTCGTGGGTCAGCGGCAGGTCATGGCCAACCATCGGGTTCTTGCTGCGATGCTCAACATCAATCAGGCCCGTCGAGGGAACGGCAGTACAGAGCTCGGCGGCCTCGCGCTGCTCAAAACGGAGCTCGTAGTCGTCATAGGACTCGCCCTCGTCAAGCGGGCACTTAAAGCCAGGGTGACCGCCCACAAAGAACGGCATGTCCTCGGTGCCCTCATTGGTCACCTCGTACGACACGGCCACCTTTTCCGCATCGATCGTGTAACGAGCAACGATCTTAAACGGATACGGGTACTGCTCGAGCAACTCGGCATGGTCGGCAGAGCTTAGGCTCAGCGCAACCATGTTGTCGCTCTGTTCCTCGAGCTTCCACTCCTGTTTGCGCGCAAAGCCGTGGCGGGCGAGCTTAACCTCGCGGCCGCCCATGGTCATTGCGTGACCGTCGCGAAGGCCGCCGCAGATCGGGAAACAAATGGGTGCCTGGCCCGACCACACCGCCGGGTCGCCCTGCCACAGGTACTCACGGCCGTTGGCCGCAATAGAAGTGAACGATCCGCCAGCCGTGCTCAACGCAATGCGGACAGAGCCGTTATCAAGAACAAACTCCATGGGAATCTTCTCCTTCACATATCCATCTCGCACGATCCATTGTGAACGTCGTGCCTTTAGCAGAAAGGTAATAAGGCAGCGCCGCAAACAAAAGAACAATGCACGTCCAGCCCGCTGGGCCAATTGGGCTGATAGCAAACCGGCCCGCGCCCCATCACAGAAACGCGAGCCGTCAACGAACTAGTTAATTACCCCGGATACCCGCTAATCATGGTATTCGCCGCGGTCCCACTTCTCGAGGAACTCGTCAAAGAAGTGCGGGTCAGCCTGAGCCTCGGCGTCGGCCTTATTGCAGGCATCGATCTTGGCGATCAGGGCATCGTGCTCGGGGGTCTTCTCGTAGGGCTCCTCCAGGAAGGCAAGCATGATATCGGCCATCAGGAACTCGCCGGTAATCTTGCCGCCAAAGCCCACGATGTTGGCGTTGAGCTCGCGACGGGCATACAGGGCAGAGGTCATGTCGCGGACCAGGGCGCAACGGGCGCCGGGAACCTTGTTGACGGCGTTGGTGATGCCGATGCCGGTGCCGCACAGGGCCACGCCAAAGTCGGCCTTGCCGCTGGCAACAGCCTCGCCCACGGCCTTACCGTAGATGGGATAGTGCGTACGGGTGTGGCTGTAGGTGCCGCAGTCGAGCACCTTGTAGCCAGCCTGCTCCAGGCGGTCGGCCAGATAGATCTTCTCGTCCGTAACGATATGGTCGCAACCGATTGCGATGGTCTTCTTCATCAGAACGTCCTTTCGTCTGAATTCACAAGTTGAGGTAGAAGTTCGAGTTCTCGGTGGCTCTCGTTAGGCCATCTTGTTGAGCATGTCGACACGAATCTGGTGACGGCCGCCGGCGTACTGGGCGCGCAGGAACTCGCGGGCGATCTTCTTGGCGACCTCGGTGCCCACAACACCCGGGCCCATGGTGACCATGCGCGAGCCGTTGTGCTCGCGGGTCATGTAGGCGGAACGCTCGTCGGAAATGTTGGCGACAACCATGCCCTTAATCTTGACGGCGGCCATATAGGAGCCGACGCCGTACTTATCGAATGCAAAGCCCTGGGAATCCTTGTGCTCCAGCAGGTCCTTGGCAACGGCGGTCGCGGAATCGACAAAGTCCGCGGCAGGGGTCTCGGAATAGTCGACGACCTCGTGACCGTCGGCGATGAGCATCTCCTTGATGGACTCCTTCATCGACATACCGTCGGCATCGGAAGCGATTACAACCCTCATGACATCCTCCTTGAGAGATACGCTAGCGCGTAGTTTCTGTTTGGAAGTGTTGAATCGCGTTCAGGTCCGGGCATCTGAATGTGCGGTTCTTCACTGTTCATGTTTATTTGAACACATTCGAACAGTAACTGCAACAACTATTTGTTTATCTTTGTTCTTTTTTGAATAAATACCGTTTACGGATAATTGCTGACCGCTTGCGCCTGACGCGAACGTAGCGACCACGCGTTCAACAAACAAAAGGGCGGCCGAGAACGTGTCTCGGCCGCCCTTCGGCGGTATTTCCCGGTATAGGTATTTCCCGGTATATACAGCTGTTTTAGCTACTCGGACTGCCCGCCCTTTTTGGCGTGCTTGGACGGAGCGCTCAGAAAGCGGCCCGTCAAATAGTTCGCGGGACCGGAGATATCAATCCCCAACAGCGTGTGTCCCAGCCACAAAAACGCCGCGAGCACCAGCAATGGAATCACGCACGAGGTCACGATCATCACGATGACGCCTTCGATAAGGTCGGTCACCTGCTGCACGATCTCGTCGGTCATCTGCTTGGCACCACTGGTTACCGACGTGACTAAGCTCGAGGCCCCGTCGGCAAGCTGCTCAAGCACGTTCTTGGACTCTGTGGACTCGGTCTTTTTCTTGCTTGTTTTGGAGCTGTCGCTATCTGCCGCACTCGCAGCGTCGGCCGCCTTTTGCTCGGCCGCCTCGATGCTAACGCGATACGTTTCGTCGACCTTTTGCGACACCCATACGCTTGCAGGCACCAACGCCATGCCGATTACGGCAACCACCAGCACGCGTGTCGCCGCACGGCGCAGGACGGCGCTCGTACTCCAGCGCCCGTGAATGCCGAGCGACACCGCAAAGAGCACCAACGCAAACGGGATTAAGATGCCCAAGCCAACCGACCACAAAATCGTGAGCAAATATTTCTCTAGGTATAGCACGGCAAGCACGATACCAAGGTTGCCTGAAAGCTGCGCGAGCTGCTCGGCAACCGGCGTTCCCGTATCACCCGGCAGCGCCGTAATACCCGCAGACAGCGCCACGCACGAGGTCGTGAGCGCCAAAACGTTGCCTTTCTTTTGGTCGATAACCTCGATGGTGGAGTCCCAAGTTTTGGTATCGGCGAAATGCGGACGAGCTACAAAGCCCGACAGCAGCGCCAGTACCACGAGCGCAACGATAAAGCCAATCTGCAGCTTTTTGTTTGCGCACACGACATCGGACAGACTGGGCTGCAGCTCGGTTACCGCCGTGTGCTCGGTTATCTGGACAGGACGCCCATGAGCCATCTCGTGCGCATCTTTCTTTTGAATCAATCCGTTGTCCGGCATTTGGATACCTCCTCATTCCGGCCTGTATTGCGGATGGAAGTATACCCACCGAGCAAAAATCGAACGGGAGGACAACGGTGCGCACCAAGACTGTCCCCAATGACTACCTCCGGATGAGTTGCGGTGGAATAGGGATTGTTTTGCGCCCGTCGGCCCCTATCCAGTCCCTATTTCACCGCAACTTGGAGGAGGACAGAAAAAGCCCTGCCGCGGGTAGCGGCAGAGCTTTTGGAAGGGGACTTGGTTGTGAGGGCTCGTTAGGCGAGCTTGGCCTCGAGCTCGGCGATGCGCTTGTAGGCATCGATGGTAAAGCGGGCCTGCTTCTCCAGGATCATGGTGGTCATGAGAGTATCCTGAGCATGGGCCATGATGAAGGTCATCTCCATCTCGCCGCCGCCGGCCTCCTGCGAAAGCAGCTTGGTCTGCGTGTCGTGGGCGCCGATAAGTGCATCGCTGGCATCCTTGTGCAGCTGCTCAGCCTTCTCAAAATCACCTTCGCGAGCAGCATCGAGCGCTGCAAGCAGATCAGTCTGGGCGTCGCCCGCGTATGCGACAATCTCGAATCCAACCATCGAGATTTCTTCTTTGGTTGCCATATTGCGTTCCTTTCACATATGAACCAACGGAGAGCATCGCGTCCGGGCATACGCGCTGCGTTGTGTATGGCAGAAACAGTAACATTCAAACAAAAAAGAACAGCGCAAAATACAATTTCAAGCTATGAACGGTTGCTTTTCACCCGTGAACGGTTTCCAAACCAATCTGAACAATATCAAACACAATTATCGGCAACCCAAACAGGTCCACACCCTAGCGTATATCGCGCACGGTATCGCCCTCGACGAGCACGCCCGGAAACAGCATGTGCTCCACACCGGGTTCAACGCCCTCGGCGCTGGCAATCTTGTCGACCGCCCACATGCCGACGCGCTTGTTGTCAAAGCGCACCGTGGTCAGGCGACGGTCGGGCACGATATCGCCCAGGCTATCGTCAACACCCACCACGCTCACGTCCTGGGGCGCGCACTTCCCGCGTGACTCGAGCCCACGGATGCAGCCGTAGGCCATGGCGTCGTTGGAGGCATAAATGGCCGTGCAGGTCGGATCATCCGCAAGCACCTGGCCGGCAGCATATCCACTCTGCGCCGTCCAGTCGCCGCGCACGAGCTGCGGGGGCTCAATGCCATGCGCACGCAATGTCTCACGCCAGCCTTCCTCGCGCCGCATGCCCGAAAGCGAGCGCTCGGGGCACGAGATAAAGTGCACGGTCTTGTGTCCCTGCCCCAGCAAGTACTCGACCACCTGGCGCGAGCAATCGAACTGGTCGTTATCGACCGTCGAGCACAGCGGGTGCTCCAGCATGGTAACGAGCACCGTCTGCATACCGGGCAGCGGCTCAAAGGTGCCAAAGTCCGCCGGCATGCGGTTCATGATCACGACCATACCGTCCACCGGCAGTGCGCTCATACGCGACGATGCGCTCTCGAGGGTATAAGGATGTCCATCTACTTTAGTGAGGGTGATGGCGTAGCCGTGTTTGTCGGCGGCGGCGGCAAAGCCTTCCATACGGTCGAGGTTGCCGGTGCCGGTAATGTTGAACATGGCGACGCCGACGGTCTTAAACTTACCGCGGCGCAGCGATCGACCGGCAAAATTGGGGCGATACCCCAGCTCGCGCATGGCGGCACGCACGCGCTCCTTGGTCTCGGGGCGCACGCTGGGCGAATCGTGCACCGTACGCGAGACTGTCTGCTCCGAGACGCCCGCGAGACGCGCCACATCCTTAACGGAAACCGATTTTTTAACAGCGGCCATAGGTCGATCTTTCTATGTCGACGATGCCATTGGTGGCACCCTACGCAGTCAGTTTTAACGCCTTCAAGTATATCCAACGCCTCCCCCACCATACGCTCACCACCCAAAACCTACCGTTCACCGACATTTTTGCTTCCCCAAACGGCTTTTGGCGCCCAAATGTTAACGTTGCCATTGTGCAAACACAGAGCCGCCGGGCGGCTCAAACGTTTACGCATAAGGAATCGACGGTTCGCAGGCACAGGAACCACCGGTTCGCGTCTTTTTTTGTGTCGCAAAATGGCAACGTCAACATTTTGGCAACCGAACGCCAAAAGCTACCATCGTTGTTAACCCACCGACTCTTAGGAGCATTGCATGGAGCAACTTATCGCCCTCATCGAAAAGGGCCAGCCCTTTTTCAACGCGATCGCCCGCAACAAGTACCTCAAGGCGATCCGCGACGGCTTTATCTCCGTCATCCCCATCATCATCTTCTCGTCCATCTTCTGCCTGGTAGCCTCGGTCCCCAACATCTGGGGTTTCTACTGGCCCGATGACATCAACAACGCCCTGTGGAAGTGCTACAACTACTCCATGGGCATCCTGGCCATCGCCTGCGCCGCCACCACGGCCAAGCACTTCGCCGACGCTCAGAACCGCGATCTGCCCAAGAACAACCAGATCAACTTCATCTCGTGCATGTGCGCGGCCATCATCGGCTTCTTGCTCCTTTCGAGCGACACCATCGCCACGGACGCCGCCAGCGGCTTCAACACCACCTACCTTGGTTCCAAAGGCCTGCTGACCGCCTTCATCGCTGCGTTTGTGACCGGCATCATCTACAAGTTCTTCATTAAGCGCAACATCACCGTCAAGATGCCCGAGCAGGTTCCGCCCAACATCTCGCAGACCTTTAAGGACATCATCCCCTTCTCCGTCTGCATCACCGTCTTTTGGGTCTTTGACATAGCCTTCCGCGCTGCTTTTGGCTTCTGCTTTGCCCAGGGCGTCATCCAGGTGTTCCAGCCCCTGTTCACCGCTGCCGACGGCTACATCGGCCTCGCTGTGATCTACGGCGCCATGAGCCTGTTCTGGTTCGTGGGCGTCCACGGCCCCTCGATCGTCGAGCCCGCCATCGCCGCTGCCCTCGTTGCCAACATGACCGACAACCTGGCTGCGTTCCAGGCTGGCCAGCACGCTTCCGCTGTCCTGACCCAGGGTGCCCAGTACTTCGTCGTCTGCATGGGCGGCACCGGCGCCACGCTCGTCCTGGTCTTTATGTTCTGCTTCCTGGCCAAGTCCCAGGAGATGCGCGCCGTCGGTAAGGCCGCCATCGTCCCCGTCTGCTTTGCCGTCAACGAGCCGCTGCTGTTCGCCGCGCCCATCGTGCTCAACCCCGTCTTCTTTGTCCCGTTTGTCTTTGCCCCGATCGCCAACATCTGGATCCTCAAGATCTTTATCGACTTCTTGGGTATGAACGGCTTTATGTACACCCTGCCTTGGACCGTCCCCGGCCCCATCGGCACCATCATGGGTCTGGGCTTCCAGCCGCTCGCCTTTGTGATGCTCGCCCTTATCCTGGTTGTCGACTTTGCCCTGTACTACCCGTTCTTCCGTGCCTATGACGCCCAGAAGTGCGCCGAGGAGGCCGAGATTTCCCAGGAGGAGCTCGCCGCCAAGAACGCCGAGAAGGCTGCCAAGCTCAACGATGCCTTCCAGGGCAAGGCTGACGCCAAGAGCGTTGCCGCCGGCGCTGCTGCCGATGCCGTGAAGGCCGACGCCGCTGCCGCCTCCGCAGCACCCGCTGCCGAGGCAACAACCGCCAGCGACCTCAACGGCAAGCGCGTGCTCGTGCTCTGCCAGGGCGGCGGAACCTCGGGCCTGCTCGCCAACGCACTGGCCAAGGCCGCCAAGGAGCGCGGCATCGATCTTGAAACCGCTGCCGAGGCATATGGCAACCACGTCGACATGCTCCCCGACTTTGACCTGGTCGTCCTGGCCCCGCAGGCCGCGAGCTACCTGGCCGACCTGCAAAAGGACTGCGAGCGCGTGGGCAACAAGTGCGTCGCCTGCCGCGGTAAACAGTACATCGAGCTCTCCCAGAACGGCGATAAGTCTCTCGCCTTCGTAAGCGAGCAACTCTCGAAGTAAGTAACGCTCAGGGCCAGCCGACCATCCAAGACCGGCTGGCCCTTCGATTTAGACGATTGGATCATCATGTCAGTTAACCCTGCTAGCGTCACTAACCCGCCTGCGCAGTTTCCCGAGGACTTTGTCTTTGGCGGCGCCACTGCTGCCTACCAGGTAGAGGGCGAGACCCGCACTCACGGTAAGGGCAAGGTTGCCTGGGACGACTTCTTGGAGGCCCAGGGCCGTTTCTCCCCCGATCCCGCTTCGGACTTCTACAACCAGTACCCCGTCGATCTGGAGCTGTGCGAGGAGTTTGGCATCAACGGCATTCGCCTCTCCATCGCCTGGAGCCGCATCTTCCCCAACGGTACCGGCGAAATCAACCCCGAGGGTGTCCAGTTCTATCACGATCTCTTCGCCGAGTGCCATAAGCACCACGTTGAGCCGTTTGTCACGCTGCATCACTTTGACACGCCGCTGCCCCTCTTTGAGAAGGGTGACTTCCTCAACCGCGAGACCATCGACGCCTTTGTGAACTTTGCCACCTTCTGCTTTAAGGAGTACGCCGACCAGGTAACCTACTGGTTCACCTTTAACGAGATCTGGGCCGACGCCTCCAACACCTACATCGAGGGCACCTTCCCCGGTGGCGTCAAGGCGCATCTGGCCGAGGCTTTCCAGTGCGAGCACAACATGATGCTCGCCCACGCCAAGGCTGTGCTTGCCTTCCACAACGGCGGTTTTAAGGGCAAGATCGGCGTCATTCAGTCGTTGGAGTTTAAGTATCCGCTCAACGAGAACGACCCCGCCGACATCAAGGCCGCCAACAACGAGCACGTGCTGCAGAACCAGTTCTTGCTCGATGCCACCTTCCGCGGCGACTATGCGCCCGACACCCTCGAGTGCGCCAACCGCCTGGCTGCCGTCTCGGGCGGCACCATCGAGATCCTGGACGAGGATCTGGAAATCATGCGCGAGGCAGCGCTCTACAACGACTACCTGGGCGTTAACAACTACCAGTGCCGCTTCTTGAAGGCTTACGACGGCGAGAACGACCTGCACCACAACGGTACGGGCGAGAAGGGCACTGGCCGCTGGCGCGTCAAGGGCATTGGCGAGCACGTGAACAAGCCTGGTATCCCCACCACCGACTGGGACTGGATCATCTATCCCGAGGGCCTGTTCGATCTGCTCGTCTACATTAAGCAGCGCTACCCCAACTACAAGCAGATCTTCATCACCGAGAACGGCATGGGCTACAAGGACCCCTACAAGGACGGTTTTGTGGACGACCAGCCGCGCATCGACTACATCGAGCAGCACCTGCGCTGGTTGCTCAAGGCCATGGAGGTTGGCGTCAACGTGGGCGGCTACTTCCTGTGGAGCCTGCAAGATCAGTTCTCCTGGACCAATGGCTACAACAAGCGTTACGGCTTCTTCTACGTTGACTTTGAAACCCAAAAGCGCACGCCCAAGGCAAGCGCATACTGGTATAAGCACGTGGCGCAGACCCGTCGTCTGGACTAGTTAACGCCATCGGCCGCCGTAACCATCACGCTGCCGTGCACCTTACCATTCCCGATCGCATGGGCGCTGCGTCCATGCACCTCTTTCCGTGTGGCGGATACGACCTTCCCGGTGGATGCTCCAGCATCCTTGGTCGTATCCGCCGTTTTTGTTTTTGGGCGGACCGAGGGCGGGCCGTTTGTCTCGATCTGTAACATGTAGACCACTTTTGACCGTCTAGTTGTTACAGATCGAGACAAACGGAATAAGCCGGACCGAATTGTCTAAATCTATAACATCTAGCCGAGTTTTTGGGTCCTAGCTGTTACAGATTTAGACGAACAGGCCGAGCACGTCTACGCCCGCAGGTCCTTTACGCTGGAACGCTCGACCAGCACACCCGAGACAAGCGTACGGCTTCTGGAGCTCGGGGCTTCCAGACCTGCGACGACCTCATTAAGCGCACGGACGCCCAGCTCGCGGTGGCGGAACTTCACCGACGTCAGAATCGAGTTGGGAATCGTCTTGTAAAGCTCGTCATCAAAGCCGATCACGGACACATCATCGGGCACACTGAGCCCTTTGTCACGTAAAGCCATCATCACGCCGTTTGCCATGCAGTCGTTAGCTGCGAGGACCGCCGTGCAATCGGGTTTATCGGCAAGCACAAGGCCCGCAGCATAGCCACTATCCGCATTCCAATCGCCTTGCAGAGGCTCGGGCGGCTCAATGCCACGCGTCTCGAGTGCCGCACGCCAACCTTTCATACGGCACTGGCTCGACAGCGACTCTTTCTTACCAGAGACGAAGTACACATTCTTGTGTCCGCGATTCAAGAAGTACTCGCATGCCATGCGCGCGCCGCCCTCTTGGTCGTCACTGACGGTAGAGCAGGTAGGATGTTCCATCGACGTGATAATCACCGTCTTGAGGTCTTTCGGCGCCTCAAAGGTATCAAAGTCATCGACCATCTGACGCAGGTTGAAAATCATGCCGTCGACGGGAAGCTGCGACATCCTACGTGCCGCTTCGGCAAGGGTCATCTTCTCCCCCGCCCGCTTTTTAATCATCGTGAGCGCAAAGCCTCGCTCTGCAGCGGCATCGGCGATGCCGTCAATCATGTCCACGGCACCGCCTGACAAGTGAAACAGCACAACGCCGATGCACCCGTAACGGCCCAACTTGAGCGAACGCGCGGCATAGTTGGTTCGAAATCCGAGCGCCTCCATGGCCGAATGGACCTTATCGCGTGTCGACTCTCGCACGCTATCGGGCTCGTTGATCGCGCGCGACACCGTCTTGAGAGAAACACCCGCGGCAATCGCCACGTCGTTCATCGAAACGTTTTTCTTGTCCATCGTTGTCACTGCTTCTCCACTTGGTTCTCTATCGCTTGTTTTTTGCGTTCTAGCATACACCACCTGCCTGACTGATAAATCAACCGTTTACCGAACGATATCGACCACTCACCCGTATATCCTTGTTGCTCTTCCAAAAATGTCTTACGTTGTCATTAACGAAATGACAACGTTGTCATTTCACAATGCCTTCCTTAAGCAGGAAGGTTTCCGGGCAGTCCTGACCATCCATCGACGACCAGTTCCATCCACATGCATCGCGCATCAAGTAGCAAAGGAGCTCTATGGACGCCATCGTAAAGATGCTCGAAAAGCATCAACCGTTCTTCGAGAAGATCTCGAGAAACATCTACCTCCAGGCCATCAAAGACGGATTCCTTGGGTGCATGCCCATCGTCCTTACCTCTTCGATCTTTCTGCTGATCGCCACCCTTCCTGGCGTAGTTGGCGTCACGTTGCCCCAGCCGCTCATCGACTGGTGCAACAAGCTGTACAACTTCACCATGGGTGTCATGGGCATCATGGTTGCCGGCACCACCGCCAAGAACTTCACGGCTTCCATGAACCGTCGCATGCCCGCCGGCAAGGTGCTCAACGACGGCTCCACCATGGTGGCCGCCCAGTGCAGCATGCTACTGCTCGCTGTTACGCAGTTCACCACGAAGTTCGACGGCTCCGAGCTTTCGGTCTTCGATTGCACCAGCATGGGTACGCGCGGTCTGTTCTCGGCCTATATCGCCGCGTTCATTACCGTGTGGGTTTATAAGTTCTGCGTCTCGCGCGATCTGACCATTAAGCTGCCCAAGGAGGTCCCGGGCGCCATCGCTCAGAACTTCCGCGACATTATCCCCTTCGGTGGCGCCGTCATCATCTGCGGCATCATCGATGTCGTCGTGCGCAACCTCATGGGCGTTCCGTTCTCCGAGCTGCTTATCAAACTGCTCTCCCCGCTCTTTACCGCTGCAGAAACCTATCCTGGCCTTATCCTTATCCAGGCAGCCACCGCGTTCTTCTGGTTCATCGGCGTCCACGGCCCCTCGATCGTCCAGCCGGGCATCGACCCCATCCGTCTTGCCAACCAGGCCGAGAACCTGCAGGTTCTGCTGGCCGGTGGTCACCCCGCCCATTCCCTCACCTTCAACATGTCGCTCGTGGGTGAGTTCGGCGGCGCCGGCGCCACGTTCATCGTGCCACTCCTGCTGATTCTCTTTATGAAGTCCAAGCAGCTCAAAGCCGTCGGTAAGGCCTCGATTGTTCCTGTTGCCTTTGCTGTCAACGAGCCGCTGCTCTTTGGCGCGCCGATGATCCTTAACCCCTACATGCTCATCCCCTTTGTTGCCGCCGGCTGCGTCAACGTGAGTGTTGCCAAGTTCTTTATCGACAACGTGGGCATGAACGGCTTCTCCTTCGTGGTGCCTTGGGCTACCCCTGCCCCCATCGGCATCTTTATCACCACGAACTTCCAGCTTATCGCCCTGGTGTTTGTCGCAATCATCATCTTGCTGGACGCCATCATTTACCTGCCGTTCTTGAAGGCATACGATAAGCTGCTCTGCGGCCAGGAGGCCGAGCGCGCTGCCGAGCTGGGTCTCGAGTCCGATGGTGCTGCCACCATCGCCGCCAGCACCTCTGCGCCCGCTGTCGAGCAGACTGCCGCTTCTGTCGAGCCGACCGTTGCCGCCACCGAAAGCGAGCCTGTCGCCGATCAGCCCGAGCCCGCCTCCGACGCATCCGCTAAGAAGGACGTCGATGGCCTGAAGGTCCTCGTCCTGTGCGCCGGTGCCGGTACCTCTGCCATGCTTGCCAACGCCATCAAGGAAGGTGCTGCGCAGACCGGAGAGAACATCGCTTCCTCCGCAGGCGCCTATGGACAGCACACTGCCATCATGGATCAGTACGACGTTATCGTGCTTGCCCCGCAGGTCCGTAGCTACTACAACGACATGAAGGCCGACACCGATCGCCTGGGCATTAAGTTGCTCGCTCCGCGCGGTAAGGAATATATCGACCTCACCCGCGACCCCGCTGGCGCCATCAAGTGGCTCCGCGAGAACCTCGACTAGTTTCCTCCCTCTGTTGGTGCCCGGATTCCCGGTTCGGGCACCTCTCCCTATTCGTATCCCACAGAAAGGATGACTCATGACCAACCCCATGCAGTTCCCCGACGGCTTTGTGTTTGGCGGCGCCACCGCTGCCTACCAGGTCGAGGGCGAGACCCGTACGCACGGCAAGGGCAAAGTGCCCTGGGACGATTTCCTGGCAGCCCAGGGTCGCTTCTCCCCCGACCCCGCAAGCGACTTCTACAACAAGTACCCGGTCGATATCGACCTGTGCCAGCGCTTCGGCATCAACGGCATCCGTGTCTCCATCGCTTGGAGCCGTATCTTCCCCAGTGGCACCGGCGAGATCAACCCCGAGGGTGTTGCCTTCTATCACGAGCTTTTCGCCACCTGCAATAAAGCCGGCGTTATCCCCTATGTCACGCTCGATCACTTTGATACGCCCGAGGCCTTTTACCAGGACGGCGGCGAGGGCTTCCTGACGCGCACGACGATCGATGCCTTTGTCGAGTACGCCAAGTTCTGCTTTGCCGAGTTCACCGAGGTCAAGCACTGGTTCACCTTTAACGAGATTCCCGCGACCGCCGAGGGCAGCTTTATCGTCGGCAACTGGCCGCACGGCGAGAAGTATCGCCTGGACAAGGCCTTCCAGCTCATGCACAACATGATGGTGGCCCACGCCAAGGCTGTCGTCGCCTTCCATGAGGGCGGCTTTGAGGGCGAGATCGGCATTGTCCAGAACCTGGAGCCCAAGTATCCCCTCGATCCCAACAGCGCTGCTGACTGCGAGGCCGCCCGCATGGCCGACGTCATCAACAACCGCTGGGTACTCGACGCCACTTTCCGCGGCCACTATGCAGCCGACACCATGGAAGCCGCAACCAAGCTGGCCCATATCGCCGGCGGTGAGCTCGACGTCCGTGACGAGGACATCGCCGCGCTGACCGCCGCGCTCCCCTACAACGATTGCCTGGGCGTCAACACCTACAAGTGCCAGTTCCTGCGTGCTGCCGAGGGCGAAAACGACATCAACCACAATGGCACCGGCGACAAGGGATCCTCGCGCTGGTTCCTCAAGGGCGTGGGCGAGTCATGCGTGCGCGAAGGCGTTCCCACGACCGATTGGGACTGGATCATCTATCCCGAGGGCCTGTACGATCTGCTGCTGCGTATTAAGAACGATTACCCCAACTACAAGAAGATCTACATTACCGAGAACGGCATGGGCTATAAGGATGACTTCGAGGACGGCTTTATCGATGACGCCCCTCGCATCGACTACATGCGTCAGCATCTCGCATGGATCCTCAAGGCAATCGACGGCGGCGTAAACGTCGACGGCTACTTCGTGTGGTCGCTGCAGGACCAGTTCTCCTGGACCAACGGCTATAACAAGCGCTATGGCCTGTTCTACATCGACTTTGAGACCCAGAAGCGCTATCCCAAGGCGAGCGCGTACTGGTACAAGAACGTCGCGGAGACCGGCCTGCTCATGGCCTAACTTTTGCCGCATACCCCCTGTCGGCCGCATGCGAATCCCTCCACGGGTTCGCATGCGGCCTTTTTGTTTTGGTGGGCCCGAGCGGATCATTCGTCTCGATCTGTAACACATAGACCAATTTCTCGGTCCCACCTGTTACAGATCAAAACAAACGAATGGCCCGAACTTGAAGATCTCGATCTGTAACATCTAACCCGGTTTTCTACTCCCAACTGTTACAGATCGAGATAATCCAACGACGCCGACGTTTTAACACACCGTGGTACAATTGTGTCCCAACGCAAAGGAGGTACCCATGTCAGCTTGTGTGCCCGTCCGAGATATGAAGGACACTGCTGCATTCACCACGCTTGTTGAGTCTGAGCGCGACGTCACCGTAACTAAGAACGGCTACGAGGCCATGCACTGCATCAGCAGCGACCAATATCGCCTCATGCAAGAAGAAATCGCCAAGGCAAAACTGTTGTCTCGTATGATGTTGGCAGAAGACGAAATATCGCAAGGCGACTACAGCGACTACGAATCCTTCGCGGCTTCGATACGAGACAAATATGACCTATAACGTCGTAATCCTCAAAAGCGCGCGATATGAGTACGAGAGTATTGTCGGATACCTTGCTCAAATCCTCAAGAATCCGCGTGCAGCAGGCAATTTTGTCGCTGAGTTTGAATATCAGCTTGATCTGCTTCGCGAGCAGCCGCTTTTACGTCCCCTCTCGCACATGCAAGAGCTGGCGGCACGTAATTACCGATCGTTTCCCGTCAACAACTACGTGTGTCTATACAAGTTTGAGCACGAAACAATCTATATCGCCCACATCTTTCATCAGTCACAGGACTACGCCCGCCTGGTCTAGCCCACAAGCTGAATACTTGGCCCGAGCGCATATACATGTCATTCTGCGCGTCATTGTGAAGCGATAATCCCCGCGCCGGCAGGGGACAGAAGTATCGCCTGCAGCGTTAGCTAGCAGATGACCCGCGTGTGTTCTTCGATGGCAGTGCGGTCCTCGGCAGTAATACCCGGCTCGCACACCACGGCGTCCAAATTGTCCAGGCGGCAGAAGGTGTAGAAGTCGCGCTTGCCGATCTTGCTGGAGTCGGCAATCAGATAGCGCGAGTCGGCCTTGCTAAAGGCGAGCTGCTGGATGCGGCCCTCTTCCATGTTGGACGTGGACACGTCGCCGTCCAAAATGCCGTTGGCGCCGATATAGGCTGCGTCGATTCCCAGCGCGCGCAGGGTATCCTCGGCCATGGGACCCACAAAGGCGGCGGTGCGGCGGCGATACATGCCGCCCACGAGGCACAGGTCGCAGTCTTCGCGCGCCTCGAGCAGGTTAAACACCGAAAGCGAATTGGTCACAATGCGCAGGCGAAACGCCGGCAGCATCGAGGCCATCTGCTCAACCGTGGTGCCCGTGCCCAAAAAGATGGTCGAGCCTTCCTCGATAAGCTCCACAGCACGGCGCGCAATCTGCAGCTTTTCCTCGGCATGCTTGGTACGCTTTTCGCTGTGCGAGTACTCATGGCGCAGCATAGCGTGGGGATGGCCCTGTGCACTGCGGGCTCCGCCGTGCACGCGCTCGATCTCGCCTAGGCTCGCGAGCTCCTCAAGATCGCGGCGGACCGTCATGTCCGAGACACCTAGCGCATCGGAAATCTCTTTAACCGAGACCGTGCCCTGCTCCTCGAGCAGCTGACGAACCTTATCTTGACGCTCCGCCTTGATCATTTTTACTCCTTTGAGTGATTTTGTTCGCAGTTATAGTAATCGAACAGTTATGCTCACTCACCCTAAACGGTCGATTTTTCCCGGTGAACGGTAGAAAACTCGGTGTCAAACGTAGAATGACGAATTATTTAGACGCCAAGAGACCGACAAAAAATGTGCAAATAGCTGCTCTTTTAAAATCATTTCAATCGAATGTGCCTCAATAAAGCAAATTGAACTTTACCGAACACTCGAAAACAGATTGACACACTAGTTCTCTTTACTTAAATATTTAGCGACTTAAACAAACAGATTCGAACATGTTCGATCTGCATGTAACGGAAGGAGTTGCAGACATGTCCGCAGAGAGCAATCTGTTCTTCGAAGACACCGTGTTTGTTTGCGACCGCACCACGCAAGAAGAGGTCTTTACCGAGATCGCCAATAAGCTGTCACTCAAAAACTATGTGGCGCCCGCGTTTCTCGAGAATATCATCGAGCGCGAAAAGGGCTACCCCACCGGCATGGATATGTCTGTCGTCGACCCCGAGTTGCCCAGCTTTGCCGTTCCTCACACCGAGGTCGAGTTCGTTCACACCCGTCGCATCGTCCCCGTCAAGCTGACGACCCCCGTCGAGTGGCACTCCATGATCGACCCCTCGCAGACCTTCCCCGTCTCGTTCCTGTTCATGATCCTCAACGACGACAAGGAGGCCCAGGTGGGCATCCTCGCCAAGATCATGGACTTCGTTAACGCTCTTGGCACCGATCGCGTCAAGGAGCTGTTCTCCATGACCGACGCCAAGGCCATCTACCAGTTCTTGGTCGACAACTTTCCTGCCGACTAGTCAACCACCCTTAGGAATCCGCGGAATAACCCGCATAGAGAAAGGAATTCATCATGATTAAGGTTCTCGCAGCTTGTGGCGCCGGTGTTAACTCCAGCCATCAGATCAAGGACGCCATCGAGTCCGAGTTCAAGAATCGCGGCTACAACCTGCACTGCGACGCCGTAATGATCAAGGACGTCAACGAGGAGATGCTCTCTCAGTACGACATCTTCGCCCAGATCGCCAAGACCGATTTTGGCTTTGAGGTTAAGACCCCGATCGTCGACGCCGGCCCGATTCTCTATCGCATGCCTGCTATGGCTAAGCCGGTTTACGACAAGATTGAGGCCATTATCAAGGAAAAGGGCCTCAACTAATCTTTTGCAGCTTCGCTCTGCACAATCTTTGGCTTTAAGGAAGATGACGACCGGGAACGGCATCTTCCTTTTAATATGAGCAGGACATTGTCAAGAGGCAAAATCGGGCCTGGCCCCAA
>UQNU01000034.1 GCA_900542555.1 uncultured Collinsella sp. | reverse complement strand
CCGCCCTACGGGGCGGCTTCACGTTGTTCGAGAAGTATTGTTGCCAGCTTTGTACAATCTTATACACAAATCTAAGTCTCTATATATAAGATTTTCTGAGTGATTGATGGATAGGGTACTGAGATGTCAGCCCGCCGCTGCCCAGGCGCACTACCATCTCGATCTGTAACATCTAGCAGCCATTTTTGATCCTAGATGTTACAGATCGAGACGAATTGTTCAGCGGCACCCGTTTGTCTCAATCTGTAACATCTAATCGGCAAATAGAGCTCTATCTGTTACAAATCGAGACAAACCGAGAACCACCACAAAGGGGACAGGCACCTTTGTGGTGGTTTTCGACGCTAACGGTCGACCATCTCGCGCCATGAGATTAAACTTGAATTGTTCTCTGAACATATCCATTTCTGCCTATCCTCAACAGATCTTTGTCTCGAGGAGCGCATATGAAGCCGCCTCATTCCACCGGTCGCAACGTCATCGCCATTCTCGCCATACCCATCGTGATGCTCTTCCTTATCGTCATCACGCCCTTTTCTTTTGGTATCGCCTCGCCCTTCGATCTTTGCGGGATGATCGACGCCGGCTCGCGTGCCACCTCGCTCTCCTTTGTCTGCCGTGGCGTGTTCTACGAATATGCAATTCCCACCGGACTTTGGCAGTCCAAGTTACCGTTGCTCGGTCAGATCGACGGATGCTCCCCCTATTTCTGCCTTGGACCTCAGGCGCTAAACTATCTAATCGACGACCAGCCACTCGACTCCATCGGCCTTGCCTACGACTACGCACCAAACACCGATGAGCGCCACATGAACCAAGTCCTCGACAAGATGCTTGGACAGTGCGGGCTCACCGAGGAGGCCGGTCGAACCATCTATAGCAACCAGAAATTAAAGCGAACAGAACTCCGCCGTGTCGGAAAAATCAAAGGGCGAAACAGGGCCGCCTACTGGGATGCCTGGGCAACACGCGACAAGGGCGAATTCGGACGCAGCACCTATATGGTCACCGTCTACACCAAAGACGGAATTAAGGACAATGTTGACGATTTCGCGTCATCCAAACTCGGCATCCCCAAAACAACCAAACCCGCCAGCCCAGATGAAATTCTGTAGAGACGCTCATTAGAATGTCGTTCAACGAGCACGGCAACATCGAGCTCGCCCCCCACCACCATAAAGGAGACAGGAGCCTTTGTGGTGATCTTCGGCCCCGGCGTTCACCATCTCAATCTGTAACATCTAGCGGCCGTTTTTGGGTCCAGATGTTACGGATCGAGATGAATTGTTTAGCAGTGCCCGTTTATCTAGATCCGTAACAACTACTCGGCAAATAAGGGTCTACCTATTACAGAACGAGACAAACCGCGACCACCACAAAGGTGCCTGCCCCTTTGTGGTGGTTTTCGACAAAAAGAAGCCGCCCCGATAACAGAAGCGGCATCAAGCAAGTCTATTTATTAGCGTCCCTCAAGACCCAACGAGAACGCAGAAATGTAGCCCAGGGCTTACCCTCTCCCGAACGCGACTCTCGCGAAGCGCGTGAGCGGGCGGGAAAGGGTAAGCCCCGGGCGGACAATTAAGTGCGTTACTCGGCAGCGGCCTTGAACTTGTTGTAGTTGATCAAGCAGCCGGCCTTGACGATGGCACGCTCCTCTGCCGTCATGTCGGCAATGTAGAGCTCAATCTGCTCGACCGTGCCGTCGGCGCGCACCACGTAGGCGGCGATGTTCTGCAGGTCGCCGTCGAGCGTGGTACGGATACCCGGCACAAAGACGTAGTCGCCCACCTCAAAGCTGGGCTCGGCCTCCATCTGGAAGGGCACCATACCCCAGTTCATCACGTTGGAGCGATAGCGCTTGGTGGCGTACTCGTGGACGATGTTGGCTAGGCCGCCAATTACGCGCTGGCAGCTCGCGGCCTGCTCGCGGGCAGAACCGTCACCGGGCTTCTTGGCATAGAGCATAGAGCCGTACTCAGTCGCCTTGGCATCGGCCGCGACACCCGCGCCGGTCAGCGCCTCAAACACGCTGGCAAGCTCGGCATCGAGTGCCACCAGGTCGCCCGCTGCCTCGCCGGCAACGCGGCGCTTTTCCACCGCGTCGACCTCCTTGGAGCGGCCCACGTAGGCAGGGTCGCGACGGCTGAGCGTAAACTCGGCCAGACCCAGCGGGTTGGAGCGGAAGGAGCTCGTCTCGCCCGAGGGAATGAGCTCGTCGGTCGTAGTGACCGGGTCCATGATCTTGGAGCACACCTTGAGCAGGATGTCGTCGCCGAGAGGCTCCATCGCGGGCCACGGCTTGATGTTGGGGCCCTCGACCAGCTCGTCGGCCGGCTCAGCCTTGCCAAAGCCCCAGTACACGCGCTTCTTGTACGGCGCGTCGTCAAAGGTGTACTCGCAGGCCTCGTCCCAAGTCTCCTCGGGCAGGTCGGTCGCCGGCGTCAGGACGCCGCCGTTGGCAGCCGTCGCCGCAATGGAGCGGGCGTCCATCAGGGCCACGGCGCTCAGCTGACCGTTGCCCGGCTTGGAACCCTCGCGATTGGGGAAGTTGCGCGTGGTGTGGCGGATCGAAAGGCCGTTGTTGGCAGGCGTGTCGCCGGCGCCGAAGCACGGGCCGCAGAATGCCGTGCGCACAATCGCGCCGGCCTCCATAAGGTCGTAGATGTAGCCGCGGCGTGTAAGCTCGAGTGCCACGGGCTGGCTCGTGGGATAGACCGACAGCGAGAACTCGCCGCAGCCGGTGTTAGCGCCCTTGAGCACGCGAGCAGCCTGGACCACGGAGTCGTAGTTGCCGCCCGAGCAGCCGGCGATAACGCCCTGCTGCACGTGCAACTTGCCGTCGACGATCTTGTCGAGCAGGCTAAAGTGCGTCTTGCCCTCGCCGATCTTGACGGCCTCGAGCTCCACCTCATGCAGGATGTCCTCGAGGTTCTCGTTGAGCTCGTCGATCTCAAAGCCGTTAGAAGGATGGAACGGCAGCGCGATCATGGGCTTGATACTCGACAGATCGACTTCGACGCAGCCGTCGTAGTAGGCAACATCGGCGGGCTTGAGCTCGCGGTAGTCCTCGCCGCGACCGTGCATGGTCAAAAACGCGTGCGTGTCCTCGTCGGTGGCCCAGATGCTCGACAGGCAGGTGGTCTCGGTGGTCATGACGTCGACGCCGTTGCGGTAGTCGGTCGTCATGCTCGCGATACCGGGGCCCACGAACTCCATAACCTTGTTCTTAACGTAACCCTTGGCAAAGACGGCACGAATGATGGCGAGCGCCACGTCGTGCGGGCCAACGCCGGGGCGCGGGGCGCCCGTGAGGTAGATGGCGACAACGCCGGGATAGGCAACATCGTAGGTGTCGTGTAGCAGCTGCTTTGCCAGCTCGCCGCCGCCCTCGCCCACAGCCATGGTGCCCAGGGCGCCATAGCGGGTGTGCGAGTCGGAACCCAGGATCATCTTGCCGCAGCCGGCGAAGTTCTCGCGCATAAAGGAGTGGATGACGGCGATGTGCGGCGGGACGAAAATGCCGCCGTACTTCTTGGCCGCGGAAAGGCCAAAGACGTGGTCGTCCTCGTTGATGGTGCCGCCCACGGCGCACAGCGAGTTATGGCAGTTGGTGAGCACGTAAGGCAGCGGGAACTGCTCCATGCCCGAGGCGCGCGCCGTCTGGATGATGCCGACAAAGGTGATGTCGTGACTCGCCATGGCATCGAAGCGAATCTTGAGCGCCTCGGGGTCTCCGGACGTATTGTGTGCCTGAAGGATCGAATACGCGATGGTGCCGCGCTTGGCATCCTCGGGCGTCTGCGTAATACCGCGCTCGGCAGCCTCGGCCACAGGCACAACCTCACTGCCGTTACGCAGGTAGATGCCGTCCTCGTACAGCTTGACCATACTGTCTCCCACTCTGCCCAAAAGATTTGGGCGCATAGCATACATTCGTTCAATATCGTGCCATAGAACGGTTGCGAGTGGGTTACGAATCTACACGTTCACTTTATCTCGGTAAAGCAAAGGACGAGCCCCTTGCATCACTCTCTGGACAAGGAGTGTCCCAAAGTGCCGGCACAAAAGGAACGTCCCCAAGTGCCAAGTGCCGCAAGAATGTCCCCTTTAACTAGTCATTTAAGAACGTCCCCAATGACCACCGCATCCGGAGCAAGGCAACGCCGCAGGTAGAGGACGGACAGCGAGCGACGTCCGGAGCGAACAAGTTGGCATGAAAAAGGCAAGGCATAGACCTTCTGGTCATGCCTTGCCTTTTGAATGACAAATTGTCGCTCTGGGCGGCGCGCAGCGTCGGCCCGTTACGCGGTTTGGTAAAACCGCGTAACTACAAATCCCCGCCGGCGCCCAAAAGTTTGCGCATGACTTGCTCGGGGTTGACTGAGCCGTCGCGCGGGGCTAAGGCAGTGATCTTCTTCTGCATCTTGTATTCGTGCAGCTCGTCCTCGAGCTGGCGCACGCGGGCGCGGAGCTTTTCGTTCTCGCGCTCGCGCTCCTCGGCACGCTCCTTCATATCGAGGATGCGCACCACGCCGGCAAGGTTGATGCCCTCGTCGGTCAGCTGGTTGATGAGCTCCAGGCGCTCGATATCGGCACGCGAATACAGGCGCGTGTTGCCGCCCGAGCGCTGGGGGTTCACCAGGCCCTTGGACTCGTAGACGCGCAGAGTCTGCGGATGCATGCCGGTCAGCTCGGCCGCCACGCTGATCATGTACAGCGGTTTGTTCCTATTGTCCTCGGCCATGCTACCTGACCCCTTTCCGTCTCGTTATCGTCCATCATAAGCCCGCGGGCGTGGTCGTGCGCCGCGACCGCCCTAGTACGTCGCCTTGTAACGGTTGACCTTCTCGCGATAGTCGCGTGTGTCGGCCTCGCGCAGCTTGGTCATGGCATCGCGCTCGTCATCGGATAGGTTCGTGGGGACCTGCACCTTGATCTCGACGAGCAGCGCGCCCGTACGGCCACGGTGCTTAACGTCGGGCGCTCCCATCTCCTTAAAGCGGAACTTCTTGCCCGTCTGGGTACCCGCGGGCACTTTCAAACGGACCGTCGCGCCGCCGGGCGTGGGCACGTCCACCGTGCAGCCGAGCGCCGCCTCGTAGACCGAGACCGGTACCTCCATGGTCACGTCGGCGCCTTTGCGCTTAAACAGCGGGTGCTCCTCCACATGCGTGGTCACGACCAGGTCGCCGCGCTCGCCACCCGCAACGCCATACTCGCCGCGACGCTTGTAGCGTAGCTTGCCGCCGTCGACCGCGCCCGCGGGGACCGAGACCGTAATGGTCTGCTGCTCGCCTGTCGAGGGAATGCGATAGGTGACTTTGTGCGTCACGCCGCGAAACGCGTCCTCGGCCGTCACATCGACGGTCAGCGACAGGTCGCCGCCCTTGCGCGCGCGGTTGCGACCCGCACCGGCACCGGCAGCGCCCGCAGCCCCGGCAAAGCCCGAGCCCCAATCGCTACCCCAGGCACCGTTGCCGCTAAAGATGCTGTCGAAGATGTCGCCCCAGCCGCTGGCACCCGCGCCGGCACCGTAGCCGCCGCCATACGCGCCGCCTGCGCCCGGCATGCCGCCAAACATGAGCATCTGGTCGTACTCTTTGCGCTTCTTCTCGTCCGAAAGCGTCTCGTAGGCCTCGCTGATCTCCTTGAACTTGGCCTCGTCGCCGCCGGCATCGGGGTGATATTTTTGCGCGAGCTTGCGAAACGCGCTCTTGATCTCTTTGTCGGAGGCGCTCTTGGATACGCCCAGGATGTCATAGAAGGTTTTGCCTGCAGCCATCGTAGCTCCTCTCCTGTTTCATCCGCCGCCCAGCGGGCGGCGGCTCATGCTTTCATATGGCACTAGGCCAGAAAGGGCCCCGGGTGTTGCCCCGGGGCCCTTCTCAATTACTCCTCGGTGCTCTCGGCCGTATCGGCCGCAGCATCCTCGGGCGCCGCTTCGGGCTCCGGTGCGGGGCGCTTCTCGCCACCGTAGGTCACCGTCACCATCGCGGAACGCAGAATGCGGTCCGCCATGCGGTAGCCCTTCTGGTACACGTCGTTGACGGTCTCGTCGTACTGCGATGCGTCCTCGACGCGGCCCACGGCCTGGTGCTCGAGCGGATCGAACGCCTCGCCCTTGGGGTCGATGGGCTCAACGCCCTCGTGCGCAAACACATCGAGCAGCTTGGCATGCACCGCGTCGACGCCGTCGACGAACTGCTTAAAGTCGTCGGCAAGCTCCTGGCTGCGGGCATGGTCGATCGCACGCTCGATATCGTCGACCACCGGCAGCAGCGCGGTGACGAGCTTCTCGGTCGCGCGCTCGCGCTCGACGATACGCTCATTGGCGGTGCGGCGACGGAAGTTCTCCCAGTCGGCCTGCAGACGGGCGGTGCGCTCGGTGGCGTCCTTTGCCTTGTCCTCGGCGGCCTTCTGGGCCTCTGCCGCAGCATCGAGCTCGTTGCGCACGTCGGCAAGCTCTTTCTGAGCCTGCTCGAACTTGAGCTTAAAGTCGTTGTCGGCGGCTTCCTCACCGGCGCGGATAGCAGCTTCCACCATCTCGTCCTCGGTCATCGTCGCCTCCTTGTTGGAATCCTCTACCTGGTTCTCGACAGCCTCGGCGGCCGCGGCCTCGTTGGCCTCGGTATCGTCTGCGGCCCCTACGGGAATCTTCACGTCCTTCTCCTCAGAGTCAACGGGGGCGGCGCCAGCGGCAGCCGCCCCCGTGCGAGCTTTACGGGCGGACATGATTACTTGTCCTCGTCGTCCACAACCTCGTAGTCGGCGTCGACGACGTCATCGTCGGCAGGCTGGGCGCCGGCGGCACCGTCGGTCTGCTGCTGAGCGTCGGCGTAGACAACCTGGGCCAGCTCGTAGGCCACAGACTGCAGGGACTCGCCGGCGGCCTTGATGGCCTCGACGTCAGAGCCCTCGAGCGCCTTCTTGGCGTCGGCGATAGCGGCCTCGGCCTTGGACTTCACGTCGGCGGAAACCTTGTCGCCCAGCTCGTTGAGGGTCTGCTCGGTGGAGTAGCACAGGCTGTCGGTCTGGTTGCGGACCTCGACCTCTTCCTTCTGCTTCTTGTCCTCCTCGGCATGAGCCTCGGCGTCCTTGACCATACGATCGACTTCGTCGTCGGAAAGCGCGGTAGAGCCGGAGATGGTGATCTGCTGCTCCTTGCCGGTGCCCTTGTCCTTAGCGGAGACCTTGACGATGCCGTTGGCGTCGATGTCGAAGGTGACCTCGATCTGCGGCACGCCGCGGCGGGCAGCCGGGATACCGGTCAGCTGGAACTTACCGAGCGACTTGTTGTCGCGGGCAAGCTCGCGCTCGCCCTGGAGCACGTTAATCTCGACGCTGGTCTGGTTGTCGGCAGCGGTGGAGTAGACCTCGGTCTTGGAGGTCGGGATCGTGGTGTTGCGGTCGATCATCTTGGTCATGATGCCGCCCATGGTCTCGACGCCCAGCGACAGCGGGGTAACGTCGAGTAGCAGGATGCCCTCGACGTCGCCGGTGAGCACGCCGCCCTGGACGGCAGCGCCGTCGGCAACGACCTCGTCGGGGTTCACGGACATGTTGGGCTGCTTGCCGGTCATGGTCTTGACGAGCTCCTGGACAGCGGGCATACGGGTGGAGCCGCCGACGAGGATGACCTCGGTCAGATCGGAGAGCTTAAGCTTGGCGTCGCGCAGGGCGTTGGTGACAGGCTGCTTGCAGCGCTCGAGCAGGTCACGGGTGATCTTCTCGAACTCGGCGCGGGTCAGCGTGTAGTTGAGGTGCAGCGGGCCGGACTGGTTCATGGTAATGAACGGCAGGTTGATGGTGGTCTGCTGGGCGGCGGAGAGCTCCTTCTTGGCGTTCTCGGCGGCCTCCTTCAGACGCTGCAGGGCCATGGGGTCCTGACGCAGGTCGACACCGTTCTCCTGCTGGAACTTATCGGCCATCCAGTCGATGACGCGCTGATCCCAGTCGTCGCCGCCCAGGTGGTTGTCGCCCGAGGTGGACAGAACCTCAAACACGCCGTCGGCGAGGTCGAGGATGGAGACGTCGAAGGTACCGCCGCCCAGGTCGAAGACCAGGATGCGCTGGTCGGTGCCCTGCTTGTCCAGGCCATAGGCCAGGGCAGCAGCGGTCGGCTCGTTGACGATACGCTTAACGTTGAGGCCAGCAATCTTGCCGGCGTCCTTGGTGGCCTGACGCTGGGCGTCGTTGAAGTAGGCCGGGACGGTGATGACGGCGTCGGTGACGGTCTCGCCCAGATACTTCTCGGCGTCGGCCTTCATCTTTGCGAGCGTCATGGCACTCACCTGCTCGGCGGTGTAGTCCTTGCCCTCGATGTCGACGACGGCACGGCCACCCTGGCCCTCCTTGACCTCGTACGGCACGGTCTTGATCTCGGAGGTGCACTCGGAGTACTTGCGGCCCATGAAGCGCTTGATGGAGAACACGGTGTTCTTGGGGTTGGTGACAGCCTGGTTCTTAGCGGCCTTACCCACGACGCGGTCTCCGTCAGCACGGAAGCCAACAACGGACGGGGTGGTGCGGTCGCCCTCGGCGTTCACGATAATGGTCGGAGAACCGCCCTCGAGGACGGCCATAGCGGAGTTAGTAGTACCAAGGTCGATACCAAGAATCTTGCCCATTAGAAATTCCCTCTCTCTTGTGCGTTTGCACCGACTCGGCGGTCTGCCGAGCGGTGTTTCGGCTTGTCTTTCAGGATGTAGTGTATCCCCTTATGGGCCGGAATATACAAAATCTAAGTCAATTCATATAAGATTTCTTATTACCGAGAGTTTAGGTTCTTAAATGCGCAGGTAGATGCGCTGAATGAGTTCTCGGCAAATCTATTGAGATCTATGTAGAGATGGCTGAGGTTTGCGTCCGGGGGGTGCCTGGGGCCGCCTTGCGGAAAGCTCGTCCCGTTTTGAGAGCTGATACCGGCTCGCATTTTCCGCTAGCGGGCCTAACCGGAAACTGCAACCCGTTTTTCGACAAAATAATGGGATGCGGTTTCCGCAAGCACGCTCAATCGCCCTATATTTCAAGTCACCTTTAGCTAACATTTGCGCAGCTCAACGGCCCCACCTGCGCATTTTTTAGTAAACCTTGGCATACTCGGCGAACGGTATGAAGATGCCGGTCAGAGGGTATTGCAAACGGTCGCTCCCGTGGTATGTTTTTGCCCGAATCAAACCGACGCGCATCGCCTGTAGCGTCGGTCAACAGAGAGGAAACTACCATGGCTCATCCCGTAATTGATGCCGACGAGTGCATCGCTTGTGGCGTTTGCGTCGACTCCTGCCCCGCTGGCGTTCTGGAGCTCCAGGACGTCGCTACCGTCGCTGACGAGGATTCCTGCGTCGCCTGTGGCGCTTGCCAGGACGCTTGCCCCGCCGGCGCGATCACCGAGATCGTCGAGGAGTAACAACTCCCCCACCTGCACACTCAAAAGTACACCGTGCACAAAAAGGAGGCCTCCGCATCGCCGCGGAGGCCTCCTTTTGCATGTGTGGGCAGCTAATTTGGAGCGGGACCCTTGGCAGTTGCGGTGGAATAGTTCCTGTTTTATGGCTTAGATGCCGATTTTAGGAACTATTTCACCGCAACTTATAGATGCAGCGTCGGCTACGAGAGATCATCCTCGTAGGGCATTAAATCGGCAAGGTAGCCCTTCTCCTTGAGTATGGCCTCGATCTCGTCGAGGGTTTGCTCGTCCTCCGCCGCGATGCGATGGAAGTGATAGCCGCTCGTCACCGTTAGTAGCGGGAAACTCTTGCCGCTCTCGATATCGTGCAGGTAGCGCTCAACATCGCGACGATTGCGGATGTCCAGGTCGGCCGTAATCTTACCGTACACGCGGTGATTGACGATCACGTTGAGCACGGCGCCTCCGGCGTCGACGATACTCGTGAGCTCATTGCCTGCCTGCTCTACGCTGTGGCGAACCTTGACCAAGCGCGTGGGCACAGCGGGGCTGCTGGGGGCCTCCTGCAGCACATAACCACGGTTGGTCGCCACGATATCGTGCCCATCGGCGCGCAGCAGGGCGATGTCCTGCACCACGACCTGGCGGCTCACACCCACCTCACGAGCAAGTGCGCTGCCCGATACGGGCCCCTTGGCCCCCTCGAGCACGGCCATGATGGCACGGCGACGCTCGCGGGCGTCCATTATTTACCGTCCAGCAGACGCAGGTGCTTAAGCGAGAGGTCGAGGATTGGCGCGGAGTGCGTCAGGGCGCCCGAGCTAATAAAGTCAACGCCCAGGTCGGCGAGCGCGCGGATATTGCTGGCGTCCACGTTGCCCGAGCACTCGGTCTTGGCGCGACCGGCGATAAGCTCAATCGCGGCAGCCATGTCGTCGTGGGTCATGTTGTCGAACATGATGATATCGGCGCCGGCCTCCACGGCCTCGCGTACCATGTCCAGGTTCTCGCACTCAATCTCGACCGTCGCGGTAAACGATGCATGGGCGCGCGCCATCTCGATCGCACGCGTCACGCCACCGGCGGCATCGATGTGGTTGTCCTTGAGCATGACGGCCGTCGACAGGTTGTAACGGTGGTTGCTGCCGCCGCCGATCTCGACTGCCGCCTTTTCAAACACACGCATGCCCGGTGTGGTCTTGCGCGTGTCGACAAGCACGGTCTTAGTGCCCTCGAGCGCAGCCACCATCCGATGCGTGTAAGTAGCGATGCCGCTCATGCGCTGCAGGTAGTTGAGTGCCACGCGCTCACCCGAAAGCAGCACGCGCGCGTCGCCGCGCACCTGGCCCACGTGGTCGCCGGCGTGCACCTCGTCACCGTCGACGACATCAAACAGCACCGAGCTCTGCGAATCCAGCAGCTCAAAGGTGCGAGCGAACACATCCAGGCCGGCGATGATGCCGTCGGCCTTGGCGATGAGCTCCACCGTGGCGGGGCGCGCCGTGGGGCACACGCTCGCCGTGCTCACGTCCTCAAAGGTAATGTCCTCGCGCAGGGCCTGCAGAATCAGATCATCGACGACGAGTTTCATGGTAATGGGATTCATGGTCTACTCCTCCACGGCCTGCGTGCCGGCGGCACGGGCCAGATCATCGATTGCAAGGGTATCGGAACTCAAGGCGCGATGGCGTCCATCGAGCGCGGGCTCGCCTGCCTGTTCCACGGCCAGCGACTCGCCGGTGCGCATACGCCAAGCAGCGCGGCGACCCCAGACTAGGGACTCGAGCAGGCTGTTGGAAGCCAGGCGATTCTTGCCGTGAACGCCATTGCAGGCCGTCTCGCCAGCGGCGTAGAGCTCGGGCATCGAGGTGCGGCCGTCCTTGTCGACCCACACGCCGCCCATAAAGTAGTGCTGCGTGGGCGTGACGGGGATGGGCTCATCCAGGATGTCGCGACCGTCCTCCAGGCAGCGTGCGCGAATGTTGGCGAAGTGCCCGGTCACCACGTCGCGCTCGACGGGGGCAAAGCTCAGCCACTCGTGCTCGGTACCGTCCTGCTTCATCTGCTCGCGAATAGCGGCGGCGACCACGTCGCGCGGCTGCAACTCGTCGGTAAAGCGCTCGCCGGCGGCGTTGAGCAGAATCGCGCCTTCGCCGCGGCAGCTCTCGCTGATCAGGAAGGTGCGGCCCGGCTGCGGCGAGAACAGTCCCGTGGGGTGAATCTGCACATAGTCCAGATGCTCCATCGTAATGCCGTGCTCCTGCGCGATGTAGCAGGCGTCGCCGGTGAGCTGCGGGTAGTTGGTGGAGTGATCGTACACGCCACCGATACCACCCGTCGCCCACAGCGTATGGCGGGCATGAATCTCAAACGGCCCGCCGGTATGCACGCCCTCAGCGGCATTTGCCAGCTCGTCGGCGGGGCGAGCCGAATCGCCCTCATCCACGGCAACGGCGACAACGCCGGTGCACACCGTGGCGTCATCGCGCTCGGCGGTCAGGATGTCGGTCATGGCAACGTGTTCGAGAATCTGCACGTTGTCCAGCTTACGGACAGCCTGGAGCAGCTTGGTCGTAATCTCCTTGCCCGTAATATCGGCATGGAAGGCGATGCGCGGGCGGCTGTGCGCGCCCTCGCGGGTAAAGTCGAGGCTGCCGTCGGCCTTGCGCTCAAAGTCCACGCCCATCGCTAGCAGGTCGTTGATGACCGAGCGGCTCGAGCGAATCATGATGTCAACGCTCTCGCGGCGGTTCTCGTAGTGGCCGGCATGCATGGTGTCCTCAAAGAAGGCGTCGTAGTCAGAACCCTCGGGCAGTACACAGATGCCGCCCTGCGCGAGCATCGAATCGCACTCATCGACGGCACCCTTGGAGAGCATGATTACGCGCGTGCTCGTCGGCAGATTGAGAGCCGCATACAGGCCCGCCACGCCGCAACCGGCAATGACGACGTCACACTCCATATCGGGGTATTGTTTGGTTTCCACAGGAATCCTCTCCCTTGTAATGTGACATAAGGGATGGCCCCTCATGTCACATTGTCCTAGCGTGCTGCGTACTCGAGCATACGGTCGAGCGTGAGCTTGGCCTGGTCGGCAGCCTCGTCCGACACGCCAATCTGCACCTCGCCCTCGCCCGCCTCCAGGCAGCGCACGAGCTTTTCGAGCGTGATGAGATCCATGTTGACGCAGGTGGGCTGCACCGCGGGGAAGTAGAACTTCTTTCCGGTGCCCTGGCAGCGGCGCTCGAGTTCGTAGAGCACGCCGCGGACCGTCACGATGATGAACTCGCTGGCGTCCGACTCCTCGGCATACTTGATGATGCCGGCAGTGGAGCCGATGTAGTCAGCCTCGGCCAGGACGTCGGCCTTGCACTCGGGGTGAGCCAGCACGAGCGCGGCGGGGTGCGCCTCCTGCGCGTCAACGATCTGCTCGACGGTGATGATGTGATGACGCGGGCAGTAGCCGTTGTTGAGGATGACGTGCTTTTGGGGCACCTGCTCGGCCACAAAGCGGCCCAGGTTCTGGTCGGGAATGAACAAGATGTGCTGCTGCGGCAGCTCGGAGACGATCTTGACGGCGTTAGAGCTGGTGACGCACACGTCGCTCCAGCTCTTGATCTCGACCGTGGAGTTGACGTAGCACACCACGGCCAGGTCGTCGCCATACTCGGCACGCGCCGCGTCGACCGTCTCGCGCTTGACCATGTGCGCCATGGGACAGTCCGCGCCCGGCTCGGGCAGCAGCACGGTCTTGGTGGGATTGAGCAGCTTGGCGCTCTCGCCCATAAACTCCACGCCGCACAGCACGATAGTCTGCTGCGGCAGGCTCTTGGCGAGCTTTGCAAGGTAGAAGCTGTCGCCGACGTAATCGGCAACGGCTTGGACCTCGGGCGCCACATAATAGTGTGCCAGGATCACTGCGTCACGTTGGGTTTTTAGCTGATGAATGGCCTCGACGAGCTCTGCGGGTACCAGCGCCGCGCGCTCCGTTGCCGTCGTTGCCGATGCCAGGCCGGCCGCGATATCGCGTGCAAGCTCCGATGCATCCATGTTCGCGCTCTGTGCCATCAAGGCCCCTCTCTTTTGGCGAATCTTGGGGCTTTAGTATGACACCTAGGTTTACAGCTGACAAGACAGCTGTAAACCTAGGTGTAAAGTTGAAATAAAGATTCAATCATGCGGCAGGTCCATTTTCGGACTGGCAAGCTGAGGATGGTCGAGCTCTCGATAGCGCAGGAGGCATCTTTCGCCACCGCAATACTGCTCGGCGCGAGTTGCGCACCGTGGGGCGCAAACGGGGTGTTCCTCCGCGGGCGGCGCGCACCCAATGTGGCAAAATCGAACTACTAAGGGGCCCGAATGCTCAAGATTATCGCCTGCGACGACGACGTCGCTTTTCGAGATAGACTGCACCGGATGATCGACCGCTGGTCGACCGAGACAGGCACGGCAGTCGACGTTGCGCTCGTCACGCGCGGCGAGGACCTGCCGGCCCGCCATGCCGCATCGCGCGCCGACATCATTCTGCTCGACATGATCATGCCGCTCGTCAACGGCATGGACACCGCGCGGGAGCTGCGCCAATCCGACACCGCCGTGCGCCTAGTGTTCCTCACCTCGTCGCCCGAGTTCGCGCTGGAGTCCTATGAGGTCCGCGCCTTCGACTACCTGCTCAAGCCCGTAGCGTACGAACGCCTGGCGCAACTGCTCGACGAGCTTTCGAGCATGCGGCCCGCCGCGACCGATGAGCTCGTGACCAAAACGTCCTTTGGCTACCATGCCCTGCGCCTGTCCGATATCGAATACGCCGAGGCCCGCAACAAGCACGTGGTATTCCACCTGCGCGACGGGCGCGATATCGAGGCGCTCGAGCCGTTCCGCAACATCGAGGACCAGCTAGCCAAAAACGCGAGCTTCTTTAAATGCCACCGCAGCTACCAGGTCAACCTGCGCAATATCGACCACTTCAACCGCACGGACATCGTCATGCGCTCGGGCGCTTGCATCCCGCTGGCGCGCAGCTGCAAGCAGGGTTTCCAAGATGCCTACTTTGCGGCACGGTTCGAGGGCGGGAGGCGCTGATGCTCCCCGCGGTCGAGATGTTACTTTGGGCAATCCACCACGCAACGACCCTGCTTTTTGGCGTTTTTGCCTCGGCGGCGCTCTGCGGCATCGAGATCAACCGGCGTCATGCGCTTGAGCTGGTGATGGTCGGCGCCGTAACCGGATGCGCATTCGGCCTCGCCGATGCCGTCGGCGGCGAGCTTTTCGCCCGTCAGGCATATCCGCTCGTCGTGCATCTGCCGTTCGTCATCTATCTGTGCGTGCGCTATCGCCTGAGCCCGCTGCTCGTTGTGCTGGGCGTCACCAGTGCTTATCTGAGCTGCCAGTTCAGCAACTGGATGGGCATCGCCGCGCTCGCCGCCACCGACTCGCAAATCGCGTACTACGTGGCACGCATTATCACCACGGCCGTCGTCTTTGCGATCCTGCTGCATTGGGCCAGCGACATCGGTCCGCGCCTGGCGGTCAAAAGCCCCACCGAGCTCGAAATTTTGCTCATTCTGCCGCTCGTCTATTACATCTTTGACTACGCCACCAATGTCTACACTACGCTCTTCCACTCGGGCTCCGTGGTGACGGTTGAGTTTTTGGCGTTTGCGCTTTGCGCGTTCTACCTTATGTTTCTTGCTGTGTATCTACGTGAATACGAGGCAAAGGAAACTGCCGAGCGTGAACGCTGGATGCTCGCGACCCGCGACAGCGCAGCCATCAAGGAGCTCGAGGCTTGGCGCCAATCTGGACGCGAGCTTTCGGTCCTCCGCCATGACATGCGGCACTTCCTGCGCGGCCTTGCGGCTTTGATCGAGGAGGGCCACATCGTCGAGGCGCTCGAGCGCATCGACGAGCTCTGTGAGACGAACGACCGCACCGCCGTGCGCCGCTACTGCGCCAACGACACGGTCAATATCGCGCTTTCGTCATTTAGCTCCGATATCAACCGAAACGGCATCACCGCCGATTTGCGCGCTGCCGTGCCCGAGAGCGTCCATGTAGCCGACGTCGATCTGTTTAGCGTGCTCTCAAACGCCCTGGACAACGCCATCGTCGCCGCGAGCGCCGCTCCCCAGGGCAAACGACTTGTCGATCTGGATCTGCGTTGCGAGGACGGTCAACTGCTCCTTTTGGTCTCCAACACGTTTGGGCGCCCGCCGCGCATGGTCGACGGCATACCCGTAGCCGGGCACACCGGACACGGCTTTGGAACCAAAAGCATTAAGCTTGCCGTCGAGCGCATGAACGGCAACTGCCAGTTCCGCATCAACGGCGACCGGTTTGAGCTGCGCGCCGTGATGTAAGGCGCGACAAGCCGGCGCTGGTCTCGACCCGCCAGGGCCGCCTTGCCGGCGCCAGTCCGCTACAGCGGCGCGGCTGCCGGGGTCAGCTGCTTGATGTATGCCCACATGCGCTGCTTGGCGGCTTTGTCAGTGAGCGCCGCCTCAAAACCGTCGAGCGCAAGCACACGACGACCCTGCACATGGGCGACCAGGCCGGGCTTGAGCATGGCGGTATCAAAGTCGTCGATTGCCACGAGCATGTCGGCATAGGTCTCGCGCATGGTATCGGCCGCGCGATCGTCCAGCAGCAGGACTGCCTCGGGGTCCAAGGCCTCGAGCGCCTCGCGGAACAGCTCGCACGGCAGGCCCTCGCCTGTCGCAACCGCTCCGTCGCCCGCGCCGGCGACGCTCGCCAGCACGCAGAAATCCTCGGGCGCGTAGCCGATGGCACCGAGCGCCTTGCGCAGCGCGGCACCGTCCGGACCGGCAGCCAGCTCGCCGCCCGCACGCTCGGCATCGTCTAAATCACCTTTTACCAGCACAATCGGCGAGCACGCGTTGCCCGCGATACGCACGCCGCGACCCGCGAGTGATGCGAGCTCCTGCTCGGTCGCCTGGGCGATGGCTTCTTTTTTCTGGCTTTGTGACGTGGGCATGCGCTCTCCAATCGTTTGCGTGCCCACCATTATATAAAAGAGCCGACCGCGAGTGGTTGCATTGCGGGCCGTTGGGTATAAGCACGGTCGTACTGAGTTTTACGCGGCCGAGCCGCGTCGCACTATGGAGGTCACCATGGCTGACATTAAGCAGATTACCCCCGAGAACTTCGATTCCGTCGTTAACGGCAGCCTTCCCGTGCTGGTTGATTTTTGGGCACCGTGGTGCGGTCCCTGTCGTTCGCTCTCGCCCATCGTTGACGAAGTGGCCGACGAGCTGGCCGGCAAACTTGCCGTCGCCAAATGCAACGTCGACGACAATCAAGACCTGGCCATGAAGTTTGGCGTCATGAGCATCCCCACGCTGGTTGTCTTTAAGAACGGCGAGGAAATCGACCGCTCCGTTGGCGCGCTGCCCAAGGCCAGGCTGCAGGCGCTGCTGGAGAAGCACCTGTAATACGCCGGTCATGTGTTGCCGTCCATGAACGGTTTTGCGCCGCTCACCGGAGAGCCGGGTGCTGCGCCCGCGACCACGGATAGTATGGTAATCACAAACAGCCCCCAGTGAACGGGTGCGGGTCGGACGGACTCGCACCCGTTTTCTTATGCGGTGGCGCGCAAAGCAGGCGTAGTAGAATCTGAACCACTGAATAGACTCGTACAAAAGGAGACTTTCCATGCATGACGTCGGAATGAACATGAGCCAGCTTGCCATGAGCGTCAAGCAGGTCGACGACACGATCGAGCTCGCCCACGAGTGGAGCCATCAGCTGCTGCATGCGACCGAGAACTTTGATATGGAGCGCATTGGCGCCAAGCTCGAGGCCGCCATGGCGGCGCTCCACGAGGCGCACGACGCACTCGAGGGCTACGAGGAGGCCATCGAGGCCGACCATAACTCCGTTGGCTCCGTAAAGCTGGTGTAGCGTGACCGAGCACGAGCACACCTGCGGGCACGAGCATTCGCACGGGCCGACCGGCGACGCAGACTGCCGTTGCAGCGGCTCCGCCTCCGAGCTGGTCCGTTTTTCGGTCACCGCGCCCGACGACCTGTTGCGCCGCTTTGACGAGCAGATCGCGCGCCGCGGCGACGTGGCCAACCGCTCCGAGGCTGTACGCGACCTGATTCGCGCATCGATTGCCAAGGAGCAGATGCGAACGCCCGACGAGCAGGTCATCGGATCACTCACCATGATTTACGACCATCACACCGGCGACCTGACGCGCCGCTTGGACGAGGTGCAACACGACTACACCGACGAGATCGTATCGACCATGCATGTGCACCTGGATCACCACAACTGCTTGGAGATTCTGGCGCTTAAGGGTCGCGGCGAACGTGTCTACGAGCTGGCTGACCGTCTGCTGGGCCTGCGCGGGGTTAAACACGGCGAGCTCACCTGCGCCGCCACCGAGCAGAGCCTGGGGCTGTAACAGCACACATTTCAACGAAGGAGGGTCGCATGCGACATGCGCATATCCATGTAACGGGCATTGTGCAGGGTGTCGGCATGCGACCGTTTGTGTATCGCGAGGCCATGGCGCACGGCATTTGCGGCTGGGTGCTCAACGCGGGCGATGGCGTGCATATCGAGGCGCACGCTCAAAGCGAGTCGCTCGACGAATTTATCGCCGCGCTTTCCGAACATGCGCCTGCGGCGTCTCGCGTGGAGCATGTCGAGGTTGTGGACCTAGCACCCGGCGACTGGGACGCCGCTAACGAGCAGGGTTTTCGCATTGTGGCGTCGCGGGATCAGACTGCCCACACGACGCTCATCTCGCCCGACATCGCCACATGCGACGACTGCCTGCACGAGCTGTTCGACCCCGCCGACCGACGCTTTCACTATCCCTTTATCAACTGCACCAATTGCGGGCCGCGCTTTACCATCATTCGCTCGCTGCCCTATGACCGAGCGGCAACCTCGATGGATCGCTTTCCCATGTGCCCCACCTGCGCCGCAGAGTATGCCGACCCGCTCGATCGGCGGTTTCACGCGCAACCCGACGCCTGCTTTGAATGCGGGCCGCACATTACGTGGCGCGAGGCGGATCGCGACGTTGTACCAGCGGGTGTCGACGCAACACCAGCCGTCGGCTCCACGCGCGAGGCCAGCGATGCCATCATCGAACGCTGCGTCGAGCTGCTGGCAGGCGGCGGCATCATCGCCATCAAGGGTATGGGCGGATTCCACCTAACCTGCGATGCCACCAACGAACAGGCGGTGCACGAGCTGTGCCATCGCAAGCGTCGCAGCAATAAGCCACTTGCCGTTATGGTGCGCGGCCTTGCCAACGCCGAGCGCCTGTGTCATATCGATGGCGTTGAGCGTGATCTGCTTGCCGGCAGCGTTCGTCCCATTGTGCTGTTGCGTCGCCGCGCAACCGGCAACGACACCCACGGTTCCCCCAACGCCCCCGAGCTCGCGCCATCCGTCGCGCACGACTTGCCCGAGCTCGGCGTCATGCTCCCCTACACCCCGCTTCAACATTTACTGCTCGCCGCAGCCGCGGCGCACGGCATTCACGCGCTTGTCATGACCAGCGGAAACCTGAGCGAAGAGCCCATCGAGACCGACGACGCCCTTGCATGGGAGCACCTCGTTGCCGCCAGCATCGCCGATGCGCTGCTCGGCAACAACCGCGCGATTCTGTCGCGCTACGACGACTCCGTGGTACGCGTGGTCGACGGCGACGTCATGCCCGTGCGTCGCGCACGCGGATATGCGCCGCAGCCGCTGTCGTTGCCGGCGCTCGACGGCACCACGCCCTGCGTGCTCGCCTGCGGTCCGCAGCAAAAAGCCACGATTGCACTCACGCGCGAGGACGCCGACGGTCATACGACCTGTTTTGTGTCGCAGCATATCGGCGATGTCGAAAACGGCGCGACTTTCGATGCATGGAGTGCCGCGCGCACGCGTCTGGAAAACCTCTTTGACCTGGCACCTGTCGCCTTGGCATGCGACATGCATCCCAGCTATCTGTCGAGCCAGTGGGCGCGCGAGCAGGCACGGGAGCACAATCTGCCGCTTATTGAAGTCCAGCATCATCATGCGCACATCGCGAGCGTAATGGCAGAGGCGATTGTCGCAGGCCGGCTTGCGCCCGATGCACGCGTCCTCGGCATTGCCTTCGACGGCACGGGTGCCGGCGCCGATGGCACCATATGGGGCGGCGAGTTTCTTATCTCCCGTCTCGCCGATTTTGAGCGCGTCGCGCATCTGCGCACCTGGGCACTTCCCGGTGGCGCCGCATCCGTACACGATGCCCGCCGCAACGCCTTTGCCCTGCTGAGCGAACTCAACCTGCTCGAGCACCCGGGCGCCGCGGGACTCTTGGACAGCCTTGACGAGCAAACGCGCAGCATAACGGCAACGATGATCGAGCGCGGCATCAACAGTCCGCGCACCAGCAGCATGGGTCGCCTGTTTGATGCCGCAGCCGCGATTTTGGGCATTTGCGGCCAGGCAACCTACGAGGGCGAACCCGCCATCGAGCTCGAAGCCGCCGCCTGGCGCGCGCTCGACAGCGAAATCGCTCATTTTCCCGACGACAACGCCGGCTATTCCGCATCTGACCTATCGTGGTTGGACGGCCCCTATGTTCTGGACCAGAAAGCGCTCTTTGAGGCACTTTTGGGAGGAATTGAAGCCGGAGCGCCCGCCGACAGGCTCGCACTCGACTTCCATGTAGCCGTCGCGCGCTCCTCGGCGCGCATCGCCGGCGATATCTGCGTGCGCGAGGGCATCGACACCGTCGCGCTCTCGGGCGGCGTGTTCATGAACCGACTTCTGCTTCAGCTCCTCACCCGCGAGCTCAAAAGCGCGGGCCTTGCTGTCTTGGTCCCCCACACCGTACCCGTCAATGACGGCTGCATCGCCTACGGTCAGGCGGCGGTCGCAAGCGCTCGTCTTGCGCAGATTGCATCACAGTAGCTCTCCCTCGCACGCCGCCGCGCCCAGCCGTCTCACAGGCGTAACGCGTTTGCCCGCAAACCCCGCGAGCGCTACCATCAACTGATGGATTATTGAGCGCCTATCCAGCGCAAAGCGTCTAAAAGGGGAACAATATGTGCCTTGCCGTTCCCGGTAAAGTAGTCAAACGCGATGACGACCTCAAGGCCACCGTCGACATGATGGGCATCGAGCGCCCCGTGTCGCTACGACTCGTGCCGACGGCACAGGTTGGCGACTATATTCTCGTACACGCCGGCTTTGGCATCCAGATCGTCGACGAGCAGGAAGCGCAAGAAACGCTCGAGCTCGTTAATGCCATGACCGAACTGGCCGAAGAAGACCAGCTGGCCAGCAACCCGGCCGAGGCATACTAGTGGCGGCCGGACAGCCGGCTCGCTCCGGTATCGACTTTTCGGCATTTCGCGATTCCAAGCTAGCCCGCGAGCTCATCGAACGCATCCGTGAACTCGTCGGCGACCGCACCATCAACCTTATGGAAGTCTGCGGCACGCATACCGTGAGTATCGGCCGCTATGGCTTTCGCTCCATTATGCCTGCCGGGCTCAAACTGCTGAGCGGTCCGGGTTGCCCCGTCTGCGTTACCGCCAACCGCGACATCGACCACGCAATCGCGCTCGCCAACATAGACGGCGCCATCATCACCACCTTTGGCGACATGATGCGCGTGCCCGGATCATCCACCTCGCTCGCTGCGCAAAAAGCGGCAGGGCGCGACATTCGCATCGTCTACTCCCCGCTCGACGCGCTCGACATTGCCGAGCAAAACCCCGATCGCCCGGTCATTTTTATGGGCGTGGGCTTTGAGACCACAACGCCCACCATCGCCGCCGCCATTTTGGAGGCCGATACACGCGGACTCCAGAACTTCTCGGTCTACTGCGCCCACAAGACCACGCCGCCGGCGCTGCGCACCATCGCCAACGATCCCGAGACCACTATCGACGGCTTTATCCTGCCGGGCCACGTCGCCACCATCACGGGCTTAGCCCCCTTTGGTTTTTTGGTCGACGAGTTCAATACCCCGGGCGTGGTCACAGGATTTGAACCGGTCGATATCCTGCAGGGCATCTGCATGCTGGTCCAGATGGTTGTCGAGGACAGGCCCGCGATCGACAACGCCTACCGCCGTGGCGTCAACGCAGACGGCAACCCTGTGGCACGCCAGCTGGTCGAGCAGGTGTTTGAGCCATGCGACACCACGTGGCGCGGGCTGGGGCCGATTGCCAACTCGGGCCTTTCTATCCGCCCCGAGTTCTCGCGCTTTGATGCCCGTACCCGCTTTGACGTGCCCGTTGAGGCGACGGTCGAGCCGCGTGGGTGCCGCTGCGGCGACGTGTTGCGCGGAGCCATTACACCGAGCGACTGCCCTCTTTTCGGTCACGCTTGTACACCCGAGCATCCCGTCGGTCCCTGCATGGTGAGCTCCGAGGGCAGCTGCGCAGCATATTTCCGCTACCGAAGCTAGCCCAGACGCACCCGCACACCGGCACCACCCACGATTGGAGTTTTGGATATGTCCCATAGCATCACCGATAGCACCGTCCTGTTGGGCCACGGCTCTGGCGGACAGATGATGAAGCGCATCATCGATGAGGTCTTTTTGGATGCCTTTGGGTCGCCCGAGCTGCTCGAAGGCAACGACGCCGGCGTCGCCGCGCTGCCCGCGAGCGGGCGCATCGCCATGTCGACCGACAGCTTTGTGGTCTCGCCGCAGTTCTTCCCCGGCGGCAATATCGGCCGCCTCGCCGTATGCGGAACCGTCAACGACGTCGCGACCTCGGGCGCCAACGTACGCTACCTATCGTGCGGCTTTATCCTCGAAGAGGGCTATCCCATGGATAAGCTCCGTCAGATTGTGCAGACGATGGCCGAAACGGCGCGCGAGGCGGGCGTGTCCATAATCACGGGCGACACCAAGGTGGTCGAGCGCGGCGGAGCCGACGGCGTCTACATCAATACCGCCGGCGTAGGCGAGGTTCCCACGGGCGTGGCGCTCAGCGGTGCCAACTGCCAGCCCGGCGATGTCATTCTGGTATCGGGTACGCTGGGCGACCACGGCATCGCCATCATGAGCCAGCGCGAGGGCCTGGCGTTTTCGAGCACGATCGAAAGCGATGCCGCGCCGCTCAACCACCTGATTGCCGACGTTTTGGCCGCAGCGCCCGGCACGCGTTGCTTTCGCGACCCCACGCGAGGTGGCCTGGCGTCCACACTCAACGAGTTTGCCCAGGCCAGCGGTGTTGCCATGGAGGTCGACGAAGATGCCGTGCCCGTGCGTCCCGACGTGCAGGCCGCCTGCGAGATGCTCGGCTACGATGTGCTGCAGGTGGCAAACGAGGGCAAGATGGTTGCCGTCGTGCCGGCCGAGCAAGCCGATGCCGCGCTAGCCGCCATGCGCGCCGCCCACTACGGCGAGAATGCCGCCGTCATCGGTCGCGTGCTGCCGCTTGCCGAGGGTGCCCGTCCCGCCGTGCGCGTGCGCACCGGCTGGGGCTCGACCCGCATCCTCGACATGCTCGTGGGAGAGCAGCTGCCGAGAATTTGCTAGGGCAGAATCGCACGGTCGGCGCGATGTGGCCCGATATCCCTGGAGATGTTCAGATTCCAAGCACGCCCAACGCACAAGCCCAGTATTATGAGGTGCGTTTTAAACCCAATGACGGGAGCTTTCATGGCAGCAGCTTTTTCCCATGTGATCTTTGACCTGGACGGAACCATCCTCAACACGCTCGAGGACCTGGCGGCCGCCGGCAACCATACCTGCGAGGCGCACGGCTGGCCCACGTTTGCCGTCGACGAGTACCGCTACAAGGTGGGAAACGGCATGCTCAAGCTGGTTGAGCGCTTTATGCCCGCCGAGTACGCGAGCGACGGCCGCATGTTCGAGCAGACGCTTGCCGAGTTTAGGGCTTACTACGGCGATCACAAGGAGGACCACACTGCCCCCTATGCCGGCACGATCGAGATGCTCGACCGCCTGCGCGCCGCGGGTGTGCAGCTTGCCGTGCTCACCAACAAGGACCACATCTCGGCGGCTCCGCTTATCGAGAAGTATTTTGGTTCCGAGCGCTTTGCGCTGGTACAGGGCCGTGTCGATGCGTTTCCGCCCAAGCCCGAAGCACCCGTCACGCTGCATGTGATGGAGGAGCTGGGCGCCGATCCGGCAACCACACTCTATGTGGGCGATTCCAATGTCGATATCCTGACCGGCCACAACGCCGGCCTTAAGAGCGCGGGCGTCAGCTGGGGCTTCCGCGGCCGCGCAGAGCTGGAGGCCGCCGGCGCCGACTACGTGGTGGACACCCAGGCAGAGCTCGCGGCGCTGGTACTGGGCGAGTAACCGCTCATCCCTCCCACGGGTAGCTAATGTGGGACGGGACTCTTTTAGCTGCCCCCCCGCACCAAAGAAATGTCCCCCCAACTGCCGGCAGAGACGATATGAGCAGGACATAAAAACATTGAGAGCCCCTGCTGC
>UQNU01000033.1 GCA_900542555.1 uncultured Collinsella sp. | reverse complement strand
GACACGCATAAAAAGCCTCCCATTTCTCGTGTCCAAGAAATGGGAGGCAGTTCACTCCTGTAACCGGGGCCGTTCGATGTTTCACATGAAACGTCTTGGGGTGCGACTCCCCTATGCGTTCTTCTGAACTTTGAAGCGCTGCTTCAGCTGTCCGCAAGCGGCGTCAATATCGTTACCACGGGAGTTACGAATCGTGGTCTCGATGCCACGGGACTCAAGACGACGCTGAAGATCCTCAACCTTATGAATCGGCGACGGCTTGAGCGGGCTACCCTCGATGTCGTTAAGCTGAATCAGGTTAACGTGGCACAACGTTCCCTCGCAGAAGTCGCAGAGCGCCTGCATCTCGGGATTCGTATCGTTAACGCCTTCGATCACGGCATACTCATAGGTCGGGCGGCGGCCAGTCTTCTCGGTGTAGAGTTGAAGCGCCTCGTGAAGGCGAAGCAGCGTGTACTTCTTAACACCGGGCATGAGCTTATTGCGCGTCGACTGAATGGCGGAATGCAGGGAAACGGCAAGCGTGAACTGCTCGGGGATATCGGCAAATTTGCGAATACCGGGAATAACGCCGCTGGTGGAGACGGTGAGGTGACGAGCACCGATACCAATGCCATCGGGGTCGTTGAGGATTCGCAGCGCCTTGAGAACCTCATCGTAGTTGGCAAACGGCTCGCCCTGGCCCATGAAGACAACGCTCGTGGCACGCTCGCCAAAGTCGTTAGATACATGAAGCACCTGGTCGACGATCTCTTGAGCGGTCAGCGAGCGCTTGAGGCCGTTGAGACCGGTAGCACAAAAGGCGCAGCCCATGCCGCAGCCTGCCTGGGTGGAAACGCAGACGGAAAGCTTGTTACGACGTGGCATGCCGACAGTTTCGACGGAAATGCCGTCGTGGTACTCGAGCAGATACTTGCGAGAGCCATCTTTGGAAACCTGCTTGGTGAGTTCAGTTGGCGTGTCAAAGGCAAAAGCCTCTTTAAGCTGCTCGCGGAAAGCCTTGGGAAGGTTGGTCATATCGTCAAACGAACAAACGTTCTTCTCGAAGACCCATTCGATGAGCTGCTTCGCGCGAAACGCGGGCTGGCCAAGTTCGGCCACAAGGTCGCGAATGTCGTTTTGGCTCAAGTCGCGAATGTCCTGAGATTTAGTCCTGGGATTCATGGAAGCCTTTCGATTTTGGGGAAACGTAGAGGGTATCGCTACAATATGGTATCAGCTGCAGAAATTATAGAGGAGGAGTCTGCCCATGCCGGGTAAAAGCCTAGAGAACATGCACGTAGCGGTCTTGGCGGGCGGTCATTCCGCTGAGCGCGAGATCTCGCTCAATTCGGGAAAGAACGTCGTGGTTGCCTTGAAGGAGGCCGGCTACACTTCGGTGGAGCTGCTCGACACGGCTGCCGATGATTTTATGGTAACCATGGCGACCGGCGGCTTTGACGTGGCGTTTATCGCCATGCACGGTGCCGGCGGCGAGGATGGCGCCATGCAGGGCGCCATGGAGACCCTGGGTATCCCCTACACGGCCTCGGGCGTGCTTGCCAGCGCCTGCGGTGCCGACAAGGAGGTCTCTAAGCTCCTGTACGCCAAGGCGGGCATTCCTGTTGCCCCCGGCCTTGCGCTCGAGGTGGGCGATGAAGTCGATATCGATCATATCGTCGAGGTTTGTGGCGAGCGCTGCTTTGTGAAGCCGGCCGTCAACGGTTCCAGCTATGGCATTTCCCTGGTCCATGAGCCCTCCGAGCTGCCCGCGGCAATCGCCAAGGCGTTTGAGTACGGCGACAAAGTGCTGGTCGAGAAGTGTATCGAGGGTACCGAGATCACCGTCGGCGTATACGGCGAGGACGACGTGCGCGCTCTGCCGATTGTCGAGATTCGTAAGCCCAAGGACTGCGAGTTCTACGATCTGGACGTGAAGTATGTCGACCCTACAGACATCCATCGCATTCCGGCGCAGATTTCGCCCGAGAATTACGCTCGTGCTCAGGAGCTTGCCTGTGCCGCTCACAAGGCTCTCGGTTGCCTGGGTATCTCGCGCAGCGACTTTATCGTGAGTGAGGACGGCCCCGTCATCCTCGAGACCAATACCATTCCCGGCATGACCGATACGTCGCTGTATCCGGATGAGATCCGCCACACCGACGACATGACGTTCCCGCAGGTCTGTGACAGCCTAATCCGTATGGGCCTTCGTCGAGCGGGCATTGCATGCTAATCGAGGACGCGGTTTCGTCAGGAACGCCGCAGTTTGTCATCGACTCCTATGCCACGCTAGCCGAACGCGCCAAAACGCAGTCCTTTGGCCTTATCGAGGAAGATGTGATTGTCCTCGATACCGAGACCACAGGTCTTTCGGTGCAGGACAATGAGCTGATTGAGATCTCGGCGGCCCGTCTTTCGGGCCGCGAGATCGTCGACCGTTTCGATACCTTCGTGCATCCCAAGCAGCTGATTCCCGCCGAGATTACCGAGCTCACGAGCATTACAAATGCCGACGTGGCAGATGCCCCGTCGGCCGTTGAGGCCGTCGCCGCTCTCGCCGATTTTGTCGGTGGTTGCCCGGTGATCGCACATAACGCCACGTTCGACCGCTCGTTTATCGAGTCGGTCAAAGGCGGCGTCAACGTGAGCGATATTTGGATCGATTCGCTGGCGCTGTCGCGCATCGCGCTTCCGCGCCTGGCCTCGCACAAGCTGTCTTTTATGGCCGATCTGTTTGGCTGTGACTCGGTATCACACCGTGCCAATGCCGACGTCGACGCCCTGTGCGGCGTATGGCGCGTGTTGCTCGTGGCGCTCACCGACTTGCCCCAGGGCCTCATGGCGCGCCTAGCCGACATGCATCCGGACGTGCCTTGGTCCTATCGTCCTATCTTCTCGTTCTTGGCAGGGCAGAACCCTGGTTCTATCTTCTCTCTCAGCGCCGCTCGTGCTGACGTTCTCAAGGCCGATCGCGCCGACGATCGGGTGGACGCCGACGAACTACCGGTCCTCAAGATGCCGAGTCGTGAGGAGATTGAGGCAGACTATGCGCCGGGTGGCCTGGTCAATCGCATGTATCCCACTTACGAGCCGCGTGATGAGCAGATCGCGATGGCGCTCGAGGTCCGCGATGCGCTGGTCACGGGCACTCATCGTGTAATTGAGGCGGGCACAGGCGTCGGCAAATCGATGGCCTATCTGGTGCCTTTTGCCGAGGCGGCACGCCGTAACAACATCACGGTTGGTATTGCGACCAAATCGAACAATCTTGCCTACCAGCTCATGTACCATGAGCTGCCAAAACTTGCCGAGCAACTGGAAGGTGGTCTGTCATTTTGCGCTCTCAAGGGGTATGACCACTATCCGTGCCTGCGCAAACTTGAGCGCATGAGCCGCGGCCAGGTCGAGATTACCACCAAGCGCGATCCGGCGGACACGCTCACGGCGGTCGCGGTCATTATGGCGTACGTCTGCCAATCAGCCGATGGCGACCTCGACTCACTTGGCATTCGGTGGCGCAGCGTCAACCGCCCCGACTTTACGACGGCCTCGCGCGAGTGTGCTCGTCGCCTCTGCCCGTTTTTCCCTGATAAATGTTTGGTCCACGGCGCTCGCCGTCGTGCGGCGCATGCCGATGTGGTGGTCACCAACCATTCCCTGCTGTTCCGCAATGTTGCGGCCGAGGGCAGGATTTTGCCTCCGATTCGTCATTGGGTAATCGACGAGGCCCATTCTATCGAGCGCGAGGCGCGCCGTCAGTGGGCGCGCGTGGTGTCGGCGGACGAATCACGCGTTCTGTTTGAGCGCCTGGGTGGCTCGAGCACCGGCGCGCTAAGCCAGGTCTCCCGTGATTTGGCAACCTCCGAGGGCTCTACGCTCTATCTGGGCCTTACTGCCAAGGCGACGTCGACGGTTGCGCGCGCGAGCATGGCAATCGCCGACGTGTTCGATGGCGTTCGCGAGCTCGGCCGCCGTGCCCGTGGGGGTTATGACAATGCCAATCTATGGATTGGCCCCGAGCTGCGCGAATCTGACGACTGGCATGATTTCTTACCGTCGGCCTACACTGCCATCGACGCATTGGAACAAGCTGACAAGAGCGTCGACGCGCTGGTGCAAGCCGTCGCCGCCGACAAGCCCGAGGTTGTTGTCGACCTGGGTGATATCTCGCGCCGCCTGCACGAGCTGGCCGAGAACCTCAAACTCATCATTGATGGCGCCGATGAACACTACGTGTATTCGCTGCAGGTCAATCGCAGGTTGCGTGCCGGCGGAGAGTCGATGACCGCAGAGCGCATCGACATTGGTGAGGCCTTGGCAACCGAGTGGCTGCCCGAGGTTCACACGGCTATCTTTGCCTCGGCGACCATGACGGTGTCCAAAAGCTTTGAACACTTTAACCACGCGGTCGGCCTCGATCGCATCGGTGCTTCGACATCCTCATCGCTGCACTTGGATTCGAGCTACGACTTCGATTCGAACATGGCCGTAGTCGTTGCGGGCGATATCCCCGATCCGCGCGATCGTGAGAGCTATCTTACGGCGCTCGAGCGCGTGCTGGTCGACGCCCATCTTGCCATGGGCGGATCGGTGCTCACGCTGTTCACCAATCGGCGCGACATGGAAGACCTGTACGCCCGCGTTGAGCCCAAGATGGCCCGTGCGGGTCTGGAGCTCAACTGCCAGCAGCGCAACTCATCTCCTCGTCGCCTGCGCGACCGGTTTATCAACGAGCCGACCTCGTCGCTTTTTGCTCTTAAGGCCTTTTGGGAGGGATTCGACGCCAGCGGCGAGACGCTGCGCTGCGTCATCATTCCCAAGCTGCCGTTCTCGAGTCCCACGGACCCGCTCTCGTGCGAGCGCAACCTGCGCGAAGACCGCGCTTGGGCGCGCTATTCGCTGCCCGAGGCGGTGCTCGAGGTCAAGCAGGCGGCCGGCCGCCTTATCCGCTCGTCGACCGATTGCGGCGTGCTGATTCTGGCCGACCCGCGCCTGGTGACGAAGGGCTACGGAAAGAAGTTCTTAACGTCGCTGCCTACGAGCTCCTACCAGCGCATCGAATCGGCGCAGATCGGGCACTATCTGCAACTGTGGCGTGCACGCCACGAGCGGCGGCGCTAAAGCGGACAGACGAGGGTCTTTGCCATATCGCACAGACGCTTTGACAGGGCGGGGTCATCCAATATGCGGATGGCTCCGCCCGCTGCGATTGCCTGGCTCAGTAGCCAACGCTCGGAGCCATAATGCACGGTTACCGTTGCCATGTCTGCCCCGCTGCGCTCGATTAGGGTGATGCCGGCCCAGTCCAGATGCTCCGCCATATCGAATGGCATCAAGAGCTTTGCGCTACGCTGCGTCCGAGCAAGGGAATCGTGGAGGGATGTGACGTCCGGTGCATGAGGCACGACGGAGTCTTCCGTCAAGGCGAGTCCCTCGATTTTATCCATGCGGTAGGTACGCTGTTCGTCGACCGCGACATCCCAGGCAATCAGATACGTTTGGTCGCCGTTTGTTGTGATGCGCAAGGGGTCGACCAAACGCTCGCGCGCTTGTGCGTCATCCATCGAGCGATACGAGATGCGGCAGCGAACGCCGTCCTGAATGGCGCAGCTCAGCTGCTGCCAGTGCGACCCGTGGTTGACGGTGTCAAAGACGCGCTGGTTATAGCCAAGCTCTTCGGGTAGAAGGGCATGTCGAATCCGAGCTGCCGCCTGGGGATCGATCCCCAACGATTCAAGTTCGTGGTTGAGCACAGCGCCCTCGGCGGCACTCAGGCGCAGCGGTAGCACACGACCGGCGTCACCGGTGAGGACCACACGCTCGCCGCGGCATTTGCAGATGATGCGCGCGCCCGATTCTCGGTCCGCGAGCGTCGAGACGATCTCGAGAATCTCGTCGAGCGACACCCCCGTGATGTCAAATCGACTGCAAATCTCGGTTCGTGTCATGCCGCTCTCGCCGGCGGCGTAGAGGGCCTCCATGATGTCGATGGCGCGCGAGAGCCTCTGCTCGCTGGTGAGTTTACGCACGGGCATGCTCGTGCACCGTCCTTTCAATGAGGTGGTTCCACGCCTGTTTGAGCGATTTGGGGGCCACGGGCCTCATGCCGTCCATGGCGTGGGCCATGCAAAATGAGGCGGCGGCTTCAAGGTCGCGCACGTCAACGGTCCAGGTCCATCCTGCATCGGTGTGTGCGAGCTCACCTCGCCCACGCGTGAGGCCGTTGATCATATCGATTTGCGTCTGAGGGGCGAACGAGAACGTGGCTGCAACGGGCGGTCGGTCGGCAAAATCGAATTCAAAGAACAGATAGTCGTTGAGATTGAAGTTCGCGGGGATGACGTAGGCCTTCGAAGGACGCCAAGCGCGTACGATACGGTCGCAGCGGAATGTCCTGATGTCGTCGGTGACGTTGTCGAGGCCGCAGAAGTACGCCACGCCCTCGCGCTCGAACATGCCGTAGACGCAGACGGTACGTTCTTTCTGCTCGCCGCGTCCGTTCTGATATAAAAATCGCAGCGCGCATCGCTCGGCAAAGGCGCTCCATACCGCATCGACGGTGGGAGAGCGGCGGATCGGTGCTTCGTCCACCGCAGACATGCCGGTGAGGTAGGCAATTTTGGAGCGAATGTCGGCAAGCGGCGCGGCAAAGGTGGAAGAGCCGGCCGCTAGTGTCTGGTCGATGGCGTTGAGCAGGATATCGGCGTCGTCTGCGGTGATGAGGCCGCCTGCCGCAAACGTGTGCTCGCGGTCGATTGTCCACGAGCTTTCCTCGGTCTCCTGCGCACCGGCGGGGCGAACCTCCTTGATTAAGATGCCACGCTCGAGCAGTTTGTCACGATCGCGCCGAAACTTGCGCTTATCCGAGTCGATATTGCCCGAGCCATATCCCAGGTCAGAATCCAAGACGATCTGCTCGGTCGTCAGCGGTTCGGGGGAGCTATTGAGCACAAAGAAAAGATTGAGGATGCGCTGAGCCGTTTTATCGAAACTGGGCTCCGAATTCCCCTTTTTAATTGTCTCGGTCGTGTCGCTTGCCGTCATAGAGTCCTCGCATGAGAAGGTGGTTTGCTGCCATGATTTTAGTCCGATATGGAGATTAGGCTATATCCTTGTCCGCTCGGGGCGTTAAGATGGCCCGAATTCGGTCGTTTGCGCTCGCTCGGGGTATACTTTCGACTATATACGGTTCTAATGTGCATGCATTGGGCCTATTTGTCGGATTATGGATGTGGAGCGCACATGGCGAACACCCAGAACTATATTAACCACCTGCTGCAGAACACCGGCATTACGCCGGCATGCAGCGAAGAAGAGCGCTTGGCTGCCGAGGATATCGCTCAGATCTTCCGCAACCACGGCTTTGATCCCGAGGTTCAGGAGTTCAATGCCCCGGCGCCCAGTAGGTTGGCATTTGCCGTTACCGGTATTCTTGCGTTTGCCGGCGCCCTGCTGATGGGCATCGGCGGCGGTATCGGCTTGGTCGGCACCTTGCTGGCTATTGTCGGCGCCGTTCTTTACGTGCTCGAGCGCACGGGCCACCCCGTGGTTTCGCGTCTGGGCAAGACGGGCGTGAGCCAAAATGTCATCGCCTACCACAAGGCCTCGGGCCCGCTCGCGTCCCCGCGTAACCGCCCGGTGGTCGTTGTCGCACACTACGACTCTCCCCGTGCCGAGCTGCTCGCCCGCGAGCCTTATGCTTCGTATCGTGCGCTCATCGCCAAGCTGTTGCCCGTTGCCACGGTTGCCCCCGCTGCCGTTGCCATCCTGCGTATCCTGCCGCTCCCCGGCGCGCTCAAGGTTCTGCTGTGGATTGTCGCGATCCTCGCTTCCCTCGTTGCACTTGCCAACGCGGCAAACATCATCTCTAACCGCCACATTCTTCCCTATACGTCCGGCGCGGTGTGCAACAAGTCTTCTGTCGCCGCTATGCTCGGCGTTATGGACAACGTTGCTCCCTTCCAGGGCGAAAACGAGTTTCCCGACGATGTTCCGTTCGATACCTATTTTGGGGAGCAGAAGCGTCGTGCCGAGGAAATGGCGCGTGCAGCGGCGGAGTATGTCGCGGCCCAGCAGCAAAACGACTACGGCAACACCATCGAGTACGAAGAGCCTACCTACGCCGAGGACGAGTTCGGTCAGCCGATTGCTCCCGACGCTCAGACCGAGCCCGAACAGGGTGAGGCTTTCGACGAGCAGATCGAGGGCTTTGAGGGTGCATCTGCCGACGAGACGCTGATCGGCGCTATCGTGCCCGAGGATCAGAATCAGGCTGTCCAGGCCGAAGAGTTCAATGACGAGGTTCCCGCTGCCGAGTCGGCGGAGGAACCTGCCGCGGTCGAGCCCGAGCCCAAGCTCTATCGCAACGCCGCCGGCAACATCCGCTTTGGTTCGGATGCCATCCGTGCGCTCGGAATGCTTCCCGAGTCCTGCACGCTCGATTACGAGGAGGGCGAGGAGCCGACGTTTGAGCCCGAGCCTGCGCCCGTTGTCACTGCGGATGATGAGTCTGCCGCGGTTACCGCTGCCGTTGCCGAGCCCGAGGCGGTGTCCGCGATCGATCCCGCGGCAGGACTGGACATTTTGGCTCCCGCCGCACCGGCGCAAGACGTTGCGGACGAGTCTGACGACGATTACGTTGAACAACCGAGGCGCGTGTCTTACGAGAGCGATACTGATTTCTCGGCCGAGATTCCCGCGGCAACGCCGCATGCCGACATTGCATCCGCGTTCTCGTCGATTGGCGCCAGCGCTTCCAACTTCTTTAAGGGTGCGTTTGCAAAGGGCAAGAAATTTGTCGACGATTTCGAGGAGAAGCGCGCTGCCGCACGCGAGGCTGCCGAGCAGGAGGCTATCGCTCAGCAGCAGGCAGCCGAGGCGGCACGTGAGCTCGCGGCGCAAGAGTTCGAGCAGAACGAGGCTATGCAGTCCGCGCCCGTCGAAGCCGCCGAAGCTACAACGTCCTTTGAGTCCCAGCAACCGGCGTCCGCGGATGTTGTTGAAGCGACGACGTCTTTCGAGGCTCAGCAGCACGTCGATAGCACCATGTCGTTTGATGCCGCGCAGTTCGATTCCACGATAACGTTTGAAAAACAGGGCACCGCGATTGCCGAGCCCCTTCCTGTTTCCGATGAGCAGGGCGACGCGGCAGACGATGACGAGCCTGTTGATGCTGCCGAAATCCAAGATGCCGCCGAGGACGAGCCCGTCGAGGCCAACTCTGACGAAGAGCAATACGCGGCAGCCGAGCAAGATGATTCGACCGAGGTCGAGCAGGAGGAAGTGCCTGCGGTTTCCGAGACTCCCGAGACGGATGAGTCGAGGCCTTATTCCACGCAGATTTTCACCATGCCGACCCCGAGTGGTTCCGGTGCCACGGTTGCCAATGTCGCTCCCACCCAGGACGAAACGGTCGATTCCCTTATGGCCCAGATTTCCTCCCAAGCATCGCCGCGTCCGCAGATGAATGTTCCCGATCCGGCGTCGGCACCGTCGCCTGCACCTTCCTCGTCTCCGCTGGCTTCGGTCCCCGATCCGTCGCTGCCGTCTATGAAGCAGGCAAACGTTGCGTCTCGCACGTCGCTGTTCGACCTTCCCGATCCCTCTGCCCAGGTCAACGACCCCTTTGCTACCGCCCAAGGTCCCGAACCCACATCGGCACCCGTTGCGCCTCCTATGCCCGTTGCGTCGGCCGCGCAGCCGATTGAGACCATTTCGGCTCCCGCCCCGGCGGCACCCAAGTCTCGTAAGCGCGGCCTGGGTGGCCTGTTCGGCCGTAAAAAGAAAAACGAGCAGGACAGCATGAGTGACTGGCTGGGCGTCGAAGACGATTACGATGCCAAGAAGTCCGGTCGCGGTATCGGTTCGTGGGATAACTTCGAGGATGATAACGATGGCTGGAAGGGCGGCGCTACGTCTTCCGACGGCGCTTCTTCCGAAGATATGCTCTCGGCTGTCGCCTCTATGGGCGATGATGAGCTGCTCGGTCACGATATCTGGTTTGTGGCAACGGGCGCCTCGGATTGTGATGGCGCCGGTATGAAGGCCTTCTTGGCTTCGCATCGCGATAAGCTCCGCGGCGTATTCTTTATCAATCTTGAATCCGTCGGCGCCGGTAGGCTTTCGGTTGTGACGGTCGAGGGCGAACAACAACTGCTCAAGGGCGATCGCCGCATCATGAACCTGGTCAGCAAGGTCTGCAAGTCGTTCCATGTCGATTGTGGCGCGCTCGAGATGCCCTATGCCAAGACCGATGCCTATGCCGCGCTCGAGGCGAGCCGCCGAGCCCTCACCATCGCCGGCGTGGACGGCACGCGTCTGGCTTGCGCTCGTACCGAGGACGACCTGCCCCACAATGTCAACCCGACGAACATTGCCACGGTATCCGAGGTCGTTACCGAGGTTATCCGCCGTTCGTAGGCGGAGCTCTAAGGAGTCAACGTGTTTTCGTATATTAAGCGCCATTGGCCTGTCTACGTGATTTTGACCTTGATTGCCATTGCGTTAGGATTTGGGGCCGCCTACATCGTGGGTGCGAAGGGCTCGACCCCCGCCTCCGCAATCAGCGAAGAGGTGGAGCAAGAACAGAGCACGGGTGCCGATGGGATTCCTGAGTCCGAGCAAGCAATCGTTGATGGTGGATCTTCGTCTGCAGAGTAGATACGGCGATTTAAATGATTGAAAGCGGGCGAGCCAGGGGACTGGCTCGCCCGCTTTTTCATCGCGCTAGCGCTTCTTTGGGATCGACCTAAGGCGAGCGAACCATAGGGCTGCGGCACCCGAGGTCAGGAGCGCGGTGATGCAAGCGGCGATGGGAACTGGTCCTGTTGCCGGTAGGTCCTGCGGTAGGGTACAGCGTTGAATGACACAGTCCTCGTCATGTGACTCAAGTTTATCGCCGCCGCCGTTGCGACAAAGATCGACGCGTGCGCTGTTGGTGAGTGCGGTTTGGGGCGTATAAGCCGATGTTGCCTGCATGTGCACGACTGCGCCCCGAGCGTCTGCACCAAGGATTGCTTTGGCATCGTCAAGGTCGTCGTGCTCATCTTTGAGATCATCGCGGGTCCAAGAATCCGCATCGCTTCGAGTCGTAAAGTCGGCGGCTACCGCACCGTATTCAATTCGAATGCCCGTTACGACGGTATTGGATGCAAGGTCGAGCTCTTCCGCCTCGAGTGTGGTGGATTCCGTGGTCGAGATATCCGCCTTCCAGAGGTGCCAACCGTCGTAATCGACGAGGCGACAGTCCTCACCCAGGCTCTCTTTTACTTCGTCGGACTCAAGCCAAGGATTTTCGTGCCCATCGTCAAGTGTCGCGTTCGCCGGTTCATCGACGTCTGTCGAGTCCAACGGCGTCGTGCGATACCACACGTTGCACAGACCGTTGAGGTCGCCGATGGCGACGGGGGTTTCGATTGAGATGAATCTCGCCGTGCCGTCTTTGGCGCACTCAAGATCATCGGTAATCGTAAACTCATCAACCCAAGTAGCGGAATCGTTTCGAGCATCGATGGTATAGGAGAAAAGCCCATCACTATTGGTTTGCGTCGTGGCGCGGTTTTTACCATCGCCGTTAGCCAACAGGCCCTTTTCGATAGGTTGGACAAGTTCCTGACGCTTGTCGACCTGCCCCTTGATCTCGATGGGCGCATCCTTCATCGCGACGGATTGGACTTCTCCCGTATCTTTTATTTCAAACGTTATCTCCTCGGCAAGGTCATAGGTCCGCGGAGACATCATTTCTCGCAACGAGTAGGTGCCAGGTGCAAGATGTTCGACGCGGTGCGGCTTGTCGGATGAGGTCCAGGAGTCTATTTCGGTTTTATCGGGACCATATAAGGTGAGCTGTGCGCCTTCCACTTCCTGCTCACCGCTTGCATCGACCTTGGAGATATCAACCTTGGTGTAATCGTCGGATACGTTAAGCCGTGCTTCTACAACGGGTGTTTTCTGGTCGGCATAAGTAAGGTCGACAATATGGGATGTCCGATCGAGTAAGAAGCCTGCCGGCGCTTGAGTCTCGACAACCTCGTAGCGTGCGGTGCCAGATCCCAGCGGGAGGTCGTCCGCGCGTGCTTCTCCAGTTTCATCTGTCGTGACGGTAGCGACAGTCTCACCGTCGAGCGCGGCAATGCTACCGTCGGGGCGCACGATATCACCCGAGGCACGGATCTCAAAGACGGCGCCCGCGAGGCTGCTGCCGTCTACGGCATCGGTTTTAACGATCCTGATGTTTCCGGTCGCGGCGTGGTCATAATACGAGGCGATTGCAACGGGCGTTAGGTTCATGTCGGCGGGTATGTTTACCTCGATCTCCTTGCCGACAAGATAGGGCTCTTTGGCCGAGGTTTCGCGTACATAATAGGTGCCCGGCACGAGCGATTCGGGCAGTGTGACGGTCCTGGTCGCGTCAGTCGTAAAGGTGTCCATTACGTTATGTGTTGGATACCAGCAAGTTTGTGAGACAGATTCGTGATTGCTGTCGAGGAGTTGGAAGGTGAATCCGGCTAGTGGAACAGAAGCGCCTGTTTGGGCATCGCGTTTTACAATCTGGAGATGCGTCGACAGAGCGTGGTTGTCCACGATATATTGAAGCTCGGCGCCGTTGGAAATCTGATTGGCCTCGACGGTCCATTCCCCTGCACGTTTAAAACCCTCGGGGACGGTTTCCGGAACCTCGCGAACCGTGTAGCCGGCGCGGTCGTATGGGATGGCTCCATGGACACCGGCGGGTCGCTTGCCTGCGCCGAACCATGCTTCGGGCTGATCTTTGGTGGAGGCAAAGCCATAGACGTTTGTGGTCAGTGTGCCAACAACCTGCTGAGAGCTGTTGCTGACAACCTCAAAGACAACACCTTCCGCCGGCTGCTCCAGGCCGGATTGGTCGCTATTGCCGTAATCCTTGAATTTGGAAATCTCAAGGTTAAACGCAATGGGGATATCGGAAACGCGAGATTCGATCTCGACCACGCCTGAATCGCCGAGCTGGTCGGCTCCAACGGTATAGGTCCAGCTGTCGTTGGATGGCAGGTAGCCCTCGGGGGCTTTTGATTCGTAGATGGTAAAGGTTCCTAAGGGGACATCGGTGAGGGTGGCCCGACCGCTTTCGTCGGTCGTGAGGATTTGTGCCCATCCAGGGGTTGATTGCGACACACACGTGAACTCTGCTCCTGCGAGTGAAGATCCCACCTGGGGGCCGGCATTCGTCGCGGCATCGAGTTTTACGATACGCAGGTTGATGGTGCCGGGCTGTTCATCAATGGCGACCCGCCCGCCGTCATTCCCCGTGGTAAAGGCGATGCGATCACGACGGGGGACATAGCCGGCCGGCGCCTTCGTTTCAATCAGGTAGTATGCCGTGTTGGGTAGGAGTGTTGCTTGCGCTCGACCGTTGCTGTCCATCTGGATGGTGCCAACACGCGCGCCGCTGCCGCTCTCAAAAATATCGAATGTTGCCCCGTCAAACTGATAAGTATTGTTTCCGCTGGTAATGGCAGCGTTTGCAGACTGCTTTTGGAAGGAAACAGAGACCGCCGGCAGTACATAGAGCATGTCTTGACGTCTGCTGCCGCCCGATACGGTTCCTAGATAGCGCCGCGCGCGGTGCGGTGCGGCTTTGATGCTTCCTGATTTTGCGCTGTCGTGGAGCCATCGCGCCGCCGCCACGACTTCATTGTCAGCGGTAAAGTGCCCACTCTTGGTTTTGCCCTGAGCGGTCGTGTAGGAGTAGGTACCGTCGACATGGGTAGTGCCGTTGAGCATCCATACGGCAAGCTGGGTTGCGGCGCGGGCGCGATCGGGTGAAAGATGGTAGCCGCCAAACGACGTGGCGGTAGGATATCCGTGACAAACGATTGCCGCGAACTCGTCGTCGAGCCAAACCCAGCCTTGATCAAAGTTGAGCCATGGGCCGCCCGGCTTGGTGGGGCCGGGGCGCTCCTGGTTCATGCAGTAGGCAATCGAGGCGTCTTGAGCTTCATACTTGCCGATAAAGAAGGGCCCACAATCATCGCTAATAGTGCGGAAGCCGAGCTGGTCGTAGCCATCGACGGCAAATGCGGCTCCCGGTGCCAGGCAGCTGAAAAGCAGGAAGAGGAGCAGGAGCAGCGGACCTGTTGCGATTGCGCTGTGGACAGAGTGCGTGGGTGCGTTGGACATGGCTGCTCCTTATCCCTCGTGCGCCGCATGGGGAGGCTGCGACGCGTAGGATGAGGCTACCCCCGAGGTTCATGCGGGTAAGTACCGGAGCCTGACCAAAAGCTTGCCCAATTCCTGATAAATTGAGCTCAAATACAACAATCAAGCAAAAGCGCAGGTAGAAGATAGGGAGAACAGGAAGTCAAAGGTCCTCATCTCCACAATTGACGCGATTTTCAAACGAATCTCCACAGCTAAAACAAGCATCGCCACTCTTGTATCGAACAAGACAACCGCGTTATACTATCCCCCACATATGCGGGCATCGCCAAGTGGTAAGGCATCAGCTTCCCAAGCTGACACTCGCGGGTTCGAGTCCCGTTGCCCGCTCCAGCTAGAAGCACAAGCACGGCACCATTACGGTGCCGTGCTTTTTTCAATAAAGTGCCGGGACTCGAACCCGACAGGGTGCGAGCGTTAAATAAACGCGAAGCGTTTATAGCGAGCAGGCAAGGTCGCCGATAGGCGACCGCAGCCGGTGCGTATTTGCGAAGCAAATACGCGGATGTCCCGTTGCCCGCTCCATGGAGCAAGGAAGATTTCGGGAATGGTAGATTCAGCCCGCTTTGCTCCCACACTTCCCCGGATCTCGGTATGCCACTGAAGCCGGTGCGTATTTGCGAAGCAAATGCGCGGACGTCCCCATGCTCGCTCCAATTCCAAAATGTTAGGTTAATGCCTGCTGCCCATACTTGCACCTGCGCACGGTACAATGGTTGGGTTACGACCAACGTGCCAATAACCAAAAAGGAGCCGCTATGATCGATCGCTATACCCGCCCGGAGATGGGACACATCTTCTCCCTCGAGAACAAGTACGCCATTTGGCAGGAGATCGAGGTTCTGGCCTGCGAGGCCCAGGCGGAGCTCGGCAAGATCGGTATTTCCAAAGACGAGGCCCAGTGGATCCGCGACCATGCCAACTTTGAGAAGGCGAAGGTCGATGAGATCGAGGAAGTCACGCGCCACGACGTCATTGCCTTCCTGACCAACATGAAGGAATACATCGATGCCGATGTTCCCGAGGGCGACCCCAAGCCCAGCCGCTGGGTTCACTATGGCATGACCAGCTCGGATCTGGGCGACACGGCCCTGTGCTACCAGCTCACCCAGGCCTGCGACCTGATCATCGAGGACGTCAAGAAGCTCGGCGAGATTTGCAAGCGTCGCGCCTTTGAGGAGCGCAACACACTCTGTGCCGGCCGCACTCATGGCATCCACGCCGAGCCGATGACCTTCGGCATGAAGTTTGGCTCTTGGGCCTGGGAGCTCAAGCGCGATCTGGATCGTCTTGAGGACGCCCGCAAGAATGTTGCCTTTGGTGCCATCTCGGGCGCTGTCGGCACCTACAGCTCTATCGAGCCGTTTGTCGAGGAATATGTCTGCGAGCACCTGGGCCTGGTTCACGACCCGCTGTCCACGCAGGTTATTAGCCGCGATCATCACGCCTACCTCGCCGGCGTTCTCGCCACCACCGCGGCCACCTGCGAGCGCATCGCTACCGAGGTTCGCAATCTGCAGAAGACCGATACACTCGAGGCCGAGGAACCGTTCCGTAAGGGTCAAAAGGGCAGCTCCGCCATGCCGCACAAGCGCAACCCCATCACCATGGAGAAGGTCTGCGGCCTGTCGCGCGTCGTGAAGGCCAACGCGCAGGTTGCCTTCGACAACGTCGCCCTGTGGCACGAGCGTGACATTTCGCACTCCTCTGCCGAGCGCGTCGCCCAGGCCGACAGCTTCATCGCCCTCGACCACATGTTCCAGTGCCTCATTCGCGTTATCGACGGCCTGCAGCTGTACCCTGCCCGCATGATGGCCAACCTCAATAAGACCCGCGGCCTCATCTTCTCCTCCAAGGTGCTGCTCGCCCTCGTCGACACGGGCATCACCCGCGAGGACGCGTACGCCATTGTGCAGGAGAACGCCATGGCAACCTGGCACGAGGTACAGGATTGTGTCTCCGGCCCCACCTTTAAGGAACGTCTCGAGGCCGACCCGCGCTGCACCGTCAGCCAGGAGAAGCTCGACGAGATCTTTGATCCATGGGACTTCCTCACTCGTATCGACACAGTCTTTGATCGTCTGGAGCAGCTGAGCTTCGAGTAGGTTCGGGCATAACGTTAGCTTTTTAGGGCGCTTTGCTGGTAATGTGTGTTGCCGGCAAAGCGCCTCGTTGCATTTAGGGAAAGACGGGGATAATAGTCGTCTCGAATAACATTCTGAGAGGGGATCGCATGATTTCGTTTGATTACAAGCCTCAGGGCGTGTGTGCTCGCAATATTCACCTTGACCTTTCCGATGACGGCAACAAGGTGATGGGCGTTGAGTTTACCGGCGGCTGCGACGGCAATCTCAAGGCTATCTCCAAGCTGGTCGAGGGCGCTCCTGCCGATCGCGTAATCGAGGTTCTTGCCGGTAATACCTGCGGTATGAAAAAGACCTCCTGCGCCGACCAGCTTACACGCGCTATCGAGGCCGCTCGCACCGAGATCGCCTAATGGGTATCGCCGATCACATCAAGAACGGAATATCGCGTCGCGGCTTTGTACTCGGTGGGGCTGCCGCGGGCGCTGCCACGGTGCTTGCCGGATGCTCGAAAAAAACGGGCACCAGCGATGATGCCGCCGGCGAGCCGCAGGTTATCAAGGATGATTCCAAAATCATCTCGATTACGGATGAGTACGAGGCAGTCGACATCGATCTTGAGCCGGCGGCGTCATGGACGCTGCCTCTGGGTACGCTGCTGTACTACTGCGACGGCGATTACGCCGCGGCGATGATGGCGCCCGCATCGGCACTGCACGCCAACACACTCGGTGTGCTCAACCTGGGCGATGGATCGCTTACCACATTAATCGAGGATCCTATCGAGGGCACGGGATATGCATTCTACGATGTCCGTGCCGGCGACAGCGTATTCGCGTGGGTTGAGATGAACTTTGCCAATTCATCGTGGAAGCTCTACGGTCAAAATCTGTCGGGCGCTTCGCTCTCTGGCGACGTGGTTGAGCTCGATCGAGGTGGCAAGGACTATGATCCGCCGCTGTTTACGGCGTTCGGGTCATCAGTCATCTGGTATAAAATGCCCTCGGCAGGTGGCAATAAAACGAGTAGCGATTCGTTTTGCTATCGTCGCTCGCTTGATGAATCCAAGGCCGAGACAATTTGGAAATCGACGGGTCGCTTTGCATCGGCCCCGCGTGCGAGCGACGGCATTTTGACCATCTCGCCGCGTGTCCGCAACGACGAGGGCGTCTACTACGGCATAACGGCAATCGATCTGACCGACGGCAACAACACCAAGCGTGCCCAGCTAGTCCTTCCCTCGTCAGTCTCGCCTTTCGAGGCCGTATATATGGGCGATACCTTCGTGTTTTCTATCGAGGCGACCTATAGTGGCGTGGGCAGCCTGGGCAACATGGGCACGTATATTGGTAATGAGGGAGGGCCGTACCTCTTTCTGTCACGCGAGCCGCTCGCATGTGCGGCTGGCAAGAAGAATAAATACCTTGTTAAGGTACAGGCGTCGCATTTCCTGATCGACACCTCTGCCAAGACCTATGGCTCGCTGCTGTCGCCCGACCGCGCTTTGGAGTATGGCGATTATCCAGCTACGGCGGGAAAGTCGGACTCATTCCTTACGTACGCCACGGTGCGCAACAGCCAGGGTATACCAGAGACAGTCACTGCACGCCTATTCTCTCTTTAAGCTTAGAGGGGTTAAAAAGGCGCCAACAGGGGAATAAACGCGTTGTAATTGTGAGTACCGCCCGCCGAGCTGCCGCGTCATAGCGGCATCCGGCGGGCTCAGGTGCGTTAAAATGGGCTTGTTCTTAGCTAATTGAGACAGGGGGGCCGTGTTATGGCTTCAGATGCAAAAAAGATTCTGCTGGTCGAGGATGAGAAGGCAATCCGTGACGCCGTCGCTGCCTATCTCGAGCGCGAAGGCTACTGGGTTGTGGGCGTCGGCGACGGTCAGTCCGCGATCGAGGAGTTCGAGAAGCATCAGTTCGACCTGGTCGTGCTCGACCTTATGCTCCCCAAGATCCCCGGCGAGCGCGTTTGCCGCACCATTCGCGATACCTCGGATGTCCCCATCATCATGCTGACGGCTAAGGGCGAAATCGAGGACCGTATTATCGGTCTTGAGCTCGGCGCTGACGACTATCTGATTAAGCCGTTCTCGCCGCGCGAGCTCGTCGCCCGCGTTCGCGCTCTGTTCCGCCGTGCCCATCAGGCCGACGAGCCCGCCGTCGAGGTGCTCGACTTCGGCGATCTGGTCATCGATATCTCGGGCCACAAGATCTTGGTCGAGGGCAAGGAAGTCGATCTGACGGCTTCCGAGTTCAAGCTGCTCACCACGCTCGCCCGCCATCCCGGCCGTGTGTATAACCGCATGGAGCTGGTCGAGAAAGTGCTCGGGTATGACTTTGAGGGCTATGAGCGCACCATCGATAGCCACGTGAAGAATCTTCGCGCCAAGCTGGGCGATGATCCCAAGAAGCCCAAGTGGCTCTACACCGTCCATGGTGTCGGCTATCGCTTCGAGGCTCCGGCCAAGACCGATAAGTCGGACGAGAAATAGGGAAATCACATATGACACCTGCGCGCTTTGAAATCGGACAAAAGCACAAGCAGGAGAGCGAGGCGGGTTCCAAGGCTAGTTGGAACACGCCTCGTTCCGATTCACGGCCAACGATGAGCTATCCCTCGCGCATGGCACTTGCTTTTGCTCTGACATCGCTCATGACAGTATTGGTGCTGGTGGGCGTTGTCTCTGTTGTGTGGGGCACGGTCTTTTCGGATTACACACGCTCCAATATCGTCGAAATCGCAAATTCCGCTGCCGAGAAGTTGGCAACCTCATATGAGGAAAACGGCTCTTGGACCGCGGGGGAACTGCGCACGGTCGCAACGTCGAGTTTGGTTTCCGACGATCTGGGTATGCAGGTCGTCAATAAAAAGGGCGTGATCGTTTATGACGATTCCTGGCCCTCGGCAAGCGCCACCGCCGATGTACGCGAAAACCAGGCTACGACCGACGACACGAGCGGCAAGAGGGCATCGCATAGCCCGGTCTCGTCTGCTCCAACCGACTCCGATAGCGTTGCTAACGTCGAGATTGTAACGTCTTCCGGCGAGCATGTCGGACAGGTAAAGCTGTGGGCCATCGGCTCCGACGCGCTGCTCACCAAGGCGGACTCTGCGTTTAGGGAGAAGACCTTTAACGCCATGGCCCTCGCCGCGGTTGCTGCAATCTGCATTTCGGTCGTTATCGGATCGCTCGTGTCGCGCATGCTCACCAAGCCGATTCATCGCATCACCAGTACCGCAAAGCAAATCCGTGACGGCGACCTGTCGGCTCGCACGGGACTGCGCGGTGATGACGAGATCGATCAGCTGGGAGAGACCTTCGACGAGATGGCCACCTCACTCGAGAAAGATATGAAGCACGAGAAGCGCCTGACCTCAGACGTTGCACACGAGCTGCGCACGCCGCTCATGGCCATGCTTGCAACGGTCGAGGCCATGCAAGACGGTGTGTATCCCACCGACGACGAACACCTGGAGACGGTCGCTTCCGAGACGCGTCGCCTGGCTCGTCTGGTGCAGCAGATGCTCGACCTATCGCGTATGGAAAACAGCACGGCTCCGCTCAATCTAGAACCGGTGGACATGGTTCCGTTCGTGCGATCGATTGTGAACGGCCAGGAGCGTCTGTTTGCCGACCGTGACCTTCGTCTTCGCTTTGCAGATGAAACCCAGGGGCACGACGATGTCGTCGAAGCCGATCCCGACATGATCACGCAATGCGTCATCAACCTCATGAGCAACGCCATGCGCTACACCCCCGAGGGCGGTTGGGTCGTGGTGTCGGTGCTCAGTGACCGCAAGCATGTCAGTATTGCCGTTTCGGATACCGGTATCGGTATTGCCAAGGACGATCTGTCGCGCATCTTCGGGCGGTTTTGGCGCGCCGATGCCAGCCGCGCCCGCGAAGCTGGCGGCCTGGGCGTTGGCCTCGCCGTGACCAAGCAGATCGTCGAGCGTCACCATGGCTACATATCCGTGGAGTCGGAGCTTGGAAAGGGTACGACTTTTACAATTCATCTGCCCCGCGAGCACACGGCGGACGCGGCATCTACTACAATGGAGCACTAGCTTTTCGCTATTCGGTGAAGGAGGGGCCGCGTCCCTGCCGCTCCGAGTTTGCGAAAACATGCGGGAAAGAACCCGCATTTCTGTCGTATTTAGGTAAGGAGTGACTCACGTGACAACGATGGAGCGTCGTCCGGATTCCCGTGGCAAGGTTCGTGATATCTACGATGCCGGTGAAAACCTGCTGATGGTCGCCACCGACCGCATTTCTGCGTTCGACTTCATTCTTCCCGACGAGATTCCGTTTAAGGGAGAGGTGCTCAATCGCATCTCGGCATTCTGGTTCGATAAGTTTGCCGACATCGTTCCCAACCATCTCGTTTCCATCGACCCGGCGGATTTCCCCGAGGAGTTTGCTGAGTATCGTGACTACCTCGCTGGCCGCGCTATGCTGGTTAAGAAGGCCCAGACGATTCCTATCGAGTGCATCGTCCGCGGCTATCTGACCGGTTCGGGCAAGAAGACCTACGACGAGAACGGCACCGTCTGCGGCATCCAGCTGCCTGAGGGCCTGACCGAGGCTTCCAAGCTTCCTGAGCCGCTGTTCACGCCGTCCACGAAGGCCGAGATCGGCGACCACGACGAGAACATCTTGTTCGAGCGTTGCTGCGAGATCGTGGGTGAGGACATCGCCGCGCAGATTCGCGACCTGTCCCTCAAGATTTACAAGGCTGCTGCCGAGTATGCCGCGACTCGAGGCATCATCATCGCCGACACCAAGTTCGAGTTCGGTGTCATAGATGGCAAGGTCACGCTGATCGACGAGTGCCTCACGCCCGACTCCAGCCGTTTCTGGCCTGCTGCCAGCTACGAGGAGGGCAAGATCCAGCCGAGCTACGACAAACAATTCGTCCGCAATTGGCTCAAGGCCAACTGGGATATGGCGGGGGAGACCCCGCACCTGCCCGCCGAGGTCATCGATGGCACGTCCGAGCGCTATCGCGAGGCCTTCCAGATCATCACGGGCTCCCAGTTCACAAGTATGAAGGAGAACGCATAAGTGAGTACCCGTAGCGCCACGAACAAGCGCACGCAATCCCACGAAGTTACCGGGGTTGCGCGCAAGTCCGCCGCATCTGCTAAGCCCGCCCGCCAGGCAGCTAGCTCCGTTCGCGTCGTGCCGGCTTCGTCTAAGGCACGCCGCAAAGAGCTCGAGAAGGGCGAAAACCTTGAAGGCCTTTCCAAGGAGGAAAAGCGCGCCCGCAAGGCCAAGCAGCGCGCCCGCGAGGATCGCATCTACACGGTGTCGAATATCCTTCTCAAGCAGGACGAGGACTACACCAAGCGCCGTCGTATCTGGTGGGCCGTACTCGCCATCGGCATGGTACTCGTCGTGGCAATTTGGGCTTCGCTCTACTTCGCTCCCGGCGGCACGGTGTCCAGCCCAGTTCAGATGGTCGGCATTGTTTTGTCCTATGTCATCATTCTGGGTGATTTTATCTATGACTTCGTGCGCATCCGCCCCCTACGCAACATGTATCGCACGCAGGCCGAGGGCATGTCCGAGAATAAGCTCAACGCTTTTATCGAGCGCTCGGCTGCCGAGGAGGACAAGAAGGACTCCAAGAAGAAGTAGCGTTTGTATCCATACATATCGCTAAGATATAAGGCGCGTCGTTTTTGCGGCACGCCTTTTTACTGTTCTATAGATAGATGGAGTGGCACATGATTCGAGCTGCCCTGACGGTCGAAGAAGCTCTGGAGGGCATGAAGGCCCTGGAGCCCAAGATTAAAAACTACGCGCGCCTGGTCGTCCGCAAGGGCGTAAACGTCAAGCCCGGCCAGGAGGTCGTCGTTCAGTCTCCGGTCGAGTGCGCGCCGTTTGCGCGCGTGGTGGTCGCGGAGGCCTATGCTGCCGGCGCCGGCCACGTGACGGTCATTTGGGCCGATGATGCCGTGACGAGGCTCACGTACGAGCATGTCGAGAAAAGCTATTTTGAGCAGACGCCCGAGTGGAAGCGCATACAGCTGGATTCCTTGGCCCAGGATGGTGCCTGCTTTGTCTTTATCGAGGGTGCGGATCCTGCAGCCCTCAAGGGCATCGATCCAGCCAAGCCGGCCGCGGCATCCAAGGCGAGGAATACGCAGTGCAAAGTTTTCCGCCGTGGACTGGATTACAACATCAATCCGTGGTGCATCGCCGGCGCTCCGGTCGTGGCTTGGGCGCACGAGGTGTTCCCGGGAGACGCCGATGAGGTTGCAATCTATAAGCTGTGGAATGCGATTCTGCACACCGCGCGCGCCGATGGCCAGGACCCGGAGAGCGACTGGGAACTCCATGACGCCGCATTCGAAAAGAACCTGCGTTTCCTGAACGACAATCGTTTCGACTACCTGCATTACACCGCGGCAAATGGAACCGATCTGACGATTGGCATGACGAAAGGTCACGAGTGGGCCGGCGGCAAGGGCAAGACGCCCGATGGGCACCCCTTCTTCCCCAACATTCCCACCGAGGAAGTCTTCACTTCGCCCGATCGCATGCGCGCCGACGGTATCGTGTACTCGGCCATGCCGCTCATCCATCACGGCAATAAGGTCGAAGATTTTTGGATTAAGTTCGAGGGCGGCCGCGTGGTGGACTACGACGCCCGCGTGGGCAAGGCAACGCTCGCAAGTATCATCGATACTGACGAGGGCGCTGCTCACCTGGGAGAGGTCGCGCTCATTTCCAAGAACACGCCGATCCGCGAAAGTGGTGTTCTGTTCTACGATACGCTCTATGACGAGAACGCTAGCTGCCATCTCGCGCTAGGTGTCGGTTTCCCCGAATGCATCGAGGGTGGGTACGACATGTCCAAGGAAGAGCTCCTGGAGCATGGCGTTAACGTCTCGAGCACGCACGTCGATTTTATGATTGGCACGGACGACATCGATATTACGGGAATTACGCCTGATGGACGTGAAGTTGTGATTTTCCAGAACGGCCAATGGAGTTGGGAATAGTCCCAGACCGTGGTACAATGCCACCCGCGGGCCGTTAGCTCAGCTGGCAGAGCAGGGGACTTTTAATCCCAAGGTCCAGGGTTCGAACCCCTGACGGCCCACCCAAAGATTGTTGAGACGGTCAACTTCGGTTGGCCGTCTTTTTTGTCGCCCTTTCATGGGTTCGGACCCGTCGGGGCGCGGAGCTGAGTAAACGCGTGAGCGTTTGCCAGCGCAGCGCGCAAGGCGCGAAAGCGCCGCAGCGGCCGCCTGCGAAGCAGGCTGAACCCCTGACGGCCCACCATGGAATAGAAAGCGATCAACTCCGGTTGGTCGCTTTTTTGTTGCCGGTGCACGGGTTCGAACCCGTATCTAGCTATATATAAGAACGCTTGGCGAACAAAACCCGCCTTTTACCGACGGGAAACAAATAGCTGATGCTTTTGGAGTAAAGTGGCGCTCCAGAGATGACCGATGCCTTAACACCTATAAACCAGCTGGTCATCGCCAATATCAGAAGCCAATGCTTCAGTTATAACCTCAGGGACGCGACTGAGGAACATATTCATTTGTGAACAAAATATGGAGTGCCAGATTCCCGCCCACGGCGCCCCTCCGGTCTGGCAATATATCTCCTTGCCGCGCGGCCCGGTGGAACCGGGAACC
>UQNU01000032.1 GCA_900542555.1 uncultured Collinsella sp. | reverse complement strand
GGTCGATCGCGAGTTCCGCACGAGCCGGAGAGCACTTAATGTGCTCTCCGTGCGAGTCAGGACTGTCCGAGCAGGCGACCTTATATATTTGCCCTCCCCGGGGCTCCTCGCCAGTCCCCCTCAGCTAGTTCTTGAGCGAGTTCAGCGGCGCCGGGAAGCGTCCACCGCGGTGGGCAAGCACGGTGCCGGCGTTGGGGTTCACCGGCATGATGGGCGCACGGCCGAACAGGCCGCCGTACTCGACGCAGTCGCCCACGCCCTTGCCGATGGCGGGAATCACGCGGACGGCCGTGGTCTTGTTGTTGATGACGCCGATGGCCATCTCGTCGGCGATGATGCCGGCGATGGTCTCGACTGGGGTGTCGCCGGGGATGGCGATCATGTCCAGGCCGACGGAGCAGACACAGGTCATGGCCTCGAGCTTCTCGAGCGAAAGCGCACCGGCCTCGACGGCGGCGATCATGCCGGCATCCTCGGACACGGGGATAAAGGCGCCCGAGAGACCGCCCACGCTGGAGCTTGCCATGACGCCGCCCTTTTTGACGGCATCGTTGAGCATGGCGAGCGCGCAGGTCGTGCCCGGGCCACCGCAGGTGCCCACGCCGATGATCTCGAGGATGCGCGCGACGGAGTCGCCGATGGCAGGCGTGGGAGCCAGCGACAGGTCGACAATGCCCTTCTCGACACCCAGGCGATGGGCGGCTTCGCGGCTCATGAGCTCACCGGCGCGGGTGATCTTAAAGGCGGTCTGCTTGATTTTTTCGGCGACCTCCATCATCGATGCGGAATCGGGCAGTGTCTCCAGGGCTGCGGCCATAACGCCGGGGCCCGAGACGCCTACGTTGATGACGGCGTCGGCCTCGCCACCGCCGTGGACGGCGCCCGCCATAAACGGGGAGTCCTCGACCATGTTGGCAAAGCAAACAAACTTGGAAGCGCCGACGGCATCATGGTCGGCCGTGAGTTTGGCGGCATCGATGATGGTCTGGGCGGCCATAAGCACGGCGTCCATGTTGATGCCGGCGCGCAGGCTGGCGACGTTGACGCTGGAGCAGACGCGGCTCGTGGTAGCGAGCGCCTGGGGGATGGACTGGATGACGCGGCGATCGGCGTCGCCGATGCCCTTCTGGACGAGTGCGGAGAAGCCGCCCAGATAATCGATGCCGAGCGTCTCGGCCGCGCGATCGAGGGCATGCGCGATGGGGGTGAGGTCCTCATCCTTGCAGCACGCGGCGATCTGCGCCACCGGGGTGACGGAAACGCGCTTGTTGACGATGGGGATACCGTACTCGCGCTCGAGGTTCTCGGCGGTTTCGACCAGATGCTCAGCCGTGTGCGTCACGTGGTCGTAGATCTTCGTGCACATGCGGTCGAGGTTCTCGTCACCGCAACCCATGAGCGAAACACCCATGGTGATGGTCCTGATGTCGAGGTTCTGCTCCTCAACCATGCCGCGGGTTTCCGCGATTTCTGCGGGCGTGATCGCCATCCTTGCGCTCCTATCTGCCAAAACGAGCATAGTCTTATCTATTCTAACGTGCCGCACGTGCCAAGTGGCGCATGCGGCACGTTTTGGTGCTCGGTTATTTCCGTTGTGTTACTGCCCAAAGACCTCTTCGGCGATACGAGCGCTTTCGGCGGCGTCCTTGGCGTAGTAGTCAGCGCCGATCTGCTTGGCGTATTCGGGGGTGAGCACGGCGCCGCCTACGATAATCTTGACGCCCGGCACCTCAGCATGAAGCAGCTTGATGGTCTCCTCCATGGCCACGACGGTGGTGGTCATAAGCGCCGAGAGGCCGACGAGTTTGATATCGCGCTCCTTGACGGTCTTGAGTACCTCCTGCGGATCGACATCGCGGCCCAGGTCAAAGACGGTGTAGCCGTAGTTGTCGAGCAGCATTTTGACGATGTTCTTGCCAATATCGTGGATGTCGCCCTTGACGGTGGCCACGCAGATCTTGCCCTTGTCGGCAATCTCGCCGGCGGGCATCAGACGCTTGATGGTGTCGAAGCCCACGCGTGCGGCTTCGGCCGAGGCCATGAGCTGCGGCAAGAAGAACTTACCCTGGTCAAAGAGGACGCCAACCTCGTCGAGGGCGGGGATAAAGTGATTGTTGATGAGGTCCATGGCGTCGTGGTCTGCCAGCAGATGCTCGGTCTCGGCCGCGATCTCGCCTTTGCGGCCCGAGACGACCATGTGGCGGATGGGGTCGTCGTTGCCGTCGGTGCCGTCGGTGCCCGCGGCAGGCACAGCGTCGGTCGATGCGGCCTGAGCTGCTGCCGGGTTGGCGGCGATCTTGTACGGATCGGTCCAGCCGGCGTAGCGCTCGATGTATCCGGTCGAGCCCTCGTCCTCAACGCTCAGGACGCGATAGCTGTAGACGGTATCCATAAAGCGCTTGGAGCCCGGGTTCATGATGGGGGCGTCCAGGCCCGCGCCGAAGGCGGCGGCCAAAAAGACCGAACCCAGCAGCGGGCGGGCAGGCAGGCCAAAGCTGATGTTCGACACGCCGAGCGCGCATTTGACGCCCAGACGCTCCTTGCACAGGGACATGGCGCGCAGGATCTGCTCGGCCTGGTGTTGATTGGTCGAGGCGGTCATGACCAGGCAGTCGATGAGGATGCGGTCCGGTCCGATGCCGTAGCGGGCAGCCTCGGCAACGATGCGCTCGGCGATGGCGAAGCGGGCCTCGGCGGTATCGGGGATGCCGCCTTCGTCGAGCGTAAGGCCGACAACGTTGGTGCCGTAGTGGGCGACCAGCGGAAAGATCTCATCCATGATCTGCTGCTTGCCATTGACCGAGTTGATGATGGGCTTGCCGGCGTAGCGGCGCACGGCGGCCTCGACGGCTGCGGGGTCGGTGGAGTCGATCTGCAGCGGCAGCAGCGTGGAGCCCTGGAGCTGTTCGGTCGCCTGTTGGATGATCTTGACCTCGTCGATCTCGGGCAGGCCCACGTTAACGTCCAGGATGTCGGCGCCCTGCTCTTGCTGGCTGATGCCCTGGCTCACAACGTAGTCCAGGTCGCCGTCGCGCAGGGCCTGCTGCAGGCGCTTTTTGCCGGTGGGGTTGATGCGCTCGCCGATGACGGCGATCTTGTGGCCGTCGCAGGGAAGGTCCACCACGGTCTGGGCGCTTGTGACCGACATGCTGGGCTTGCGGTGGCGCGGGCTGGGCGTGTGGTTGTCGATAAGCGTGCGCAAGGCCGCCATGTGCGCCGGCGTGGTGCCGCAGCAACCGCCCACGACGCTCACGCCGTCGGCGATCATGCCGGCGACGGCCTCGGCGTATTCGGGGGCCTGGATATCAAAGACGGTATTGCCGTCATCGTCTACGTGGGGCAGTCCTGCGTTGGCCTGCACCATAACAGGCTTGTCGGTAACGGTGAGCATACGTGCGGCGAGTCCTCGTAGCTCGGCCGGTCCCTGGCTGCAGTTGATGCCCAAAACGTCGGTGCCGATAGCGTCGAGCGTGATGGCGGCCACCTCGGGACTCGTTCCCAGGAAGGTGCGACCATCTTCCTCAAAGGTCATGGTGGCAAAGACGGGCAGGTCGGAGTTTTCGCGGCAGGCGAGGACGGCCGCCTTGATCTCGGCCAGGTCGGTCATGGTCTCGATAATAAAGAGGTCCACACCCGCGGCGACGCCGGCGCGCACTTCCTCGGCAAAGAGGTCGTAGGCCTCGTCGAAGCTCAGGGTACCCAGGGGGCGAAGCAGCGCGCCGATGGGACCGATATCGCCGGCGACGTAGTGGGCACCGGCCGCGCGGGCACAGGCGACAGCGGCGGCAAAGACATCTGCCACGGTGGCGGCACCGTCGAGCTTGTGGGCGTTGGCACCAAAGGTGTTGGCGGTGATCACGTCGCAGCCGGCCTCGACGTACTGACGCTGAATGTCGGTAATGACCTGGGGTTCCTCAAAGTTGAGCAGCTCGGGCAGGGCGCCCGCCTTCATGCCAGCGGCCTGCAACATGGTGCCCATGCCGCCGTCGAACAGCAGGTGTCCCGTGCCCTCGATGGCCGCACGCAGGCGATCGTCCTTAATGCGCAGATCGTCGATCGTGCGCGTCTTGTACGTGGCGCCATTGCGGCGTGCGGCATCAACGGGCGCCGCCAACGCGGCACCGTCCAGATCATGAGTGATAAGCGGAGTAAACATCAATGAGCTCCTAACCTGCCATTTGGGGACGGGGTAGAAATGGTAGAAATAAAGCTTGACAACGATGCTTGCGTGTCAGTGGCTTACCGTATTGCGATTCCGCTATAAACCGATCCACAATACGGCAAAAGTCAAGCGCTAAATCTACCATTTCTACCCCGTCCCCAAATGGCTGGAATAGCAGGTGGTGTGGGCGGCGCGGAAGCGGCAGTGCTCGCGCATGCGGCAGATATTGCAGGTGGGGCGGCTCTGGGCGTCGTGGACCTCGCCGTCAAACAGACCGATCACCGCGGTCACGCTCTTTGTGGGCATGAGTAGGCTGGTAGGCGTGACGGTAAGCCCGATGAGCCGCGTGGCGTTGAGCGCATTCACGATCGAGCGTTGTGCCGTAAGCGGGCAGTCGCCGTATCCGGGACTGAAGCGCCAGTTGCCGGCGAGTCCGTGTGCGGCGGCCGCAGCCTTGACCTGCTGGTCCATCTGCTCGACGGCAGCTTCCACATAGGCAGAGCACGCGGCATCGAGCACAGCTCCCTCTAGGGGCTGCTGGGCTCCCGTGGTGCGCAGGCGACGCTCGGCGTCCATGCCGAGGGTGCATGCCATGAGCGCGGCAAATCGGGCGTCTTTGAGATGTCGATAGATATCGCGACCGCGCAGCTCAACGTTGGTGCCGACCAGACGGATACAGGGATCTCCCTGCTCGTCCACACCCGTGGCATCGACGGCAAACACGCGTCGCACGCCACGGGGCTCAATGTCCAGTTCCAAACGTTCAACGACAAGCTCAATACGCTGCGACAGCCCGGGCTCAATCTGCTGACCGCCGTAGCCCAGGTAGCGCAACATCTCGGCACGATCGACGCGGGGATGGTGGGCATCATCGATACGATAAAGCGCCGGCGACGCAAGGTCGGCCGGCACTTCGCCAAAAGCTGTATCGATGTGCGGTTTTTCCATTACCCCAGGCGCTCCATAATGGTTGCGGCGATCGCAGGACGATTCATAGTGTACAGGTGCAGACCGTCGGCACCGTGCTCCTTGAGGTCGCAAAGCTGGCGGGCTGCATAATCTACACCGGCTGCCTGCAGGCTCTCGGGGTCATTCTCGTACTTGGCGAGAATCTTGATGACAGGGGAGGGCAGCGACGCGCCGCACATAAAGACCATGCGGCTGATCTGCGACTTGCCCATAAACGGCATGATGCCCGCGGTAATGGGCACGGTGATGCCGGCCTTGTCGGCAAGCTCGCGAAAACGGTAGAAGCACTCGTTATCAAAGAAGAGCTGCGTCACAAAGAAGCTCGCGCCGGCGTCCTGTTTTTGCTTGAGGTGTTCGACCGAGAGGTTGAGATCCTCACAGGCAATGTGGCCCTCGGGGTAGGCTGCGGCGCCCACGCAAAAGCCGGCGTCGACGAGCTCGGGGATGAGGTCGCGGGCGTAGGCGTAGTCCGAGGCGGGCTTGTCGTCCTCGGTCGCGCCGGCGGGGAGATCGCCACGCAGGGCCAGGATGTTTTCCACGCCGGCGGTGCGATACTCGTCGATCTTGGCGGCGATATCGGCATGCGAGCGGCCCACGCAGGTAAGGTGTGCAACCGAGGGCGTGTCGAATTCGCTCGAAATCATATGCGCGATGGGGGCGGTGGTGGCACCGTTGCCCGAGCCGCCGGCCGAGCAGGTGACCGAGACAAAGCTCGGCGAAAGCTTGCACAGATTGCCTGCCACTTCGCGAGCCGTGTCGAGGGTCAGCTCGCCCTTGGGCGGGAACATCTCAAACGAAATGGGCGCGGTGCCCTGGGATGCTGCCTGCTTAAAAACCTCGTCGACGCGCATATCGTGCTCCTCTAGATACGTAATAGTGTGATGTGTTGTAAGGATTCTACAGCACCACTGTGCCACGGTGGAGTTTCACTCGCTATTTGAGGATACCAATCAAAGATGCCTTGCTATCGGCTTTCTCTATAACAGAGCGGCTAATCTAGGCACGGACTATAAAGACTGGTATCTGATGCAAAATACCAGTTAATAGAGCTCCATTCCAAATTGACTACCCTTAAACCATGGGGAGAGGTCTGCAATTTATACAGTTGATTGGCTGTTGAGGGTGGCAACGCCGCCTCGATAGGGTAACCTCATTGATTGGTTTCGCGACAGCAACATAACGGTAATGTCGCGGAAACACGGCGAGTCTAAGCTATGACTCGTTCGTTAGTAATCAACACCGCTTCTCACGCGGTGCCGATACGAAGGGAGTTCCGTATGGCCGATCTTACTGACCGCTTCGGGACCATGGTGTTCTCTGAGGAAGTCATGAAGGACTACCTCCCCAAGGACATTTGGAAGCGCCTTGCTGCAACCCTCGAGGGCGGTGAGCCGCTCGACCTGGATGTGGCCAACGCCGTCGCCCATGCCATGAAGGTCTGGGCCATCTCCAAGGGCGCGACGCACTACGCGCACTGGTTCCAGCCGCTTTCGGGCATTACTTCCGAGAAGCACGACAGCTTCCTGGAGCCCAACCACGACGGCACCGCCATTACCAAGTTTACGGGCAAGAACCTCATCCAGGGCGAGCCCGATGCCTCGAGCTTCCCCAACGGCGGCCTGCGTGCTACCTTCGAGGCCCGTGGCTACACCGCTTGGGACCCCACCAGCCCCGCCTTCATTAAGGACGATGTCCTGTGCATCCCCACGGCTTTCTGCTCCTACACGGGCGAGGCCCTGGACAAGAAGACCCCGCTGCTGCGTTCCATGACTGCGCTCTCGCGTGAGTCCAAGCGCGTTTTGGCGCTGTTCGGCAAGACCCCCAAGAAGGTCGTTCCTTCCGTGGGCGACGAGCAGGAGTACTTCCTGATCAAGAAGGACGCTTACCGCAAGCGCAAGGACCTGGTCATCACCGGCCGCACCCTCTTTGGTGCTGCTCCATGCAAGGGCCAGGAGCTCGAGGAGCACTACTTTGGCGCTATCCGCCCCACCGTCTCGGCCTATATGAAGGATCTGGACGATGAACTGTGGGCGCTCGGCATTCCGGCAAAGACCAAGCACAACGAGGTTGCTCCCTGCCAGCATGAGCTCGCCCCCGTCTATGGCGAAGTCAACGAGGCCATCGACCAGAATCTGGTCATGATGGAGAAAATGAAGCTCATCGCCTCCCGCCACGACTTGGTCTGCCTGCTGCACGAGAAGCCCTTTGAGGGCATCAACGGTTCGGGCAAGCACAACAACTGGTCGCTTGGCACCGAATCCGAGAACCTGCTCGATCCGGGCGACACCCCGCTCGACAACCTGCAGTTCATCGTCTTCCTCACCGCGGTGATCGAGGCCGTCGATAACTATCAGGAGCTCCTGCGTGCCTCTGTTGCCTCGGCCGGCAACGACCATCGTCTGGGCGCCAACGAGGCTCCTCCGGCGATTATGTCCATCTTCCTGGGCGACCAGCTTACCGAGGTCGTCGAGAAGATCATCGATGGTAAGGCTTCCGTCCATGCCACGCGCGGCGTGCTCGACCTGGGCGCCGATACCCTGCCCAAACTGATGCAGGACAACACCGACCGCAACCGCACCTCCCCGTTTGCCTTCACCGGCAACAAGTTCGAGTTCCGTGCCTGCGGCTCCGAACAGAACGTCTCCGACTCCAACCTGGTGCTCGATGCCGCCGTGGCCAAGTCGCTCAAGTCCTTCGCCGACGCGCTTGAGGGTACGCCCGAGGATGAGTTCCAGGACGCCGCGCTCGAGTACTGCAAGAAGGTCCTGACCGACCACCAGCGCATCCTGTTCTCCGGCGATGGCTACTCCGACGAGTGGCCCGTCGAGGCCGAGAAGCGCGGCCTTGCCAACAACAAGACCACGGCCGACGCCCTGCCTGCCTTTGTTTCCGATAAGGCCATTGCGCTCTTTGAGGAGACGGGTGTCCTGACCAAGGCCGAGGCCCAGTGCCGCTACGACTGCAAGCTCGAGAAGTACAACAAGCTCATGAACATCGAGGCTACCACGATGGTTCGCGAGGCGCGTCGTACCTATCGCCCGGTCATTACCGCCTATGCCACCAAGGTCGCTAAGGGCCTTGAGACTATTCGTGCCGCCGGCGCCGAGGCCGCCATGCAGTGCGAGCAGAACACGCTCAACAAGCTCTGCAACGGCATCACCACCATCAACGACTCCATCAAGGCGCTTGACGCCGTGCATCAGAAGGCTGAGGCCCTCGATGGCCAGGAGCAGGCCAACGTGTACGCGCACGAGGTCGTTCCCGCTATGGATGCGCTGCGTGCCGCCGTGGACGCCATGGAGGAGATCGTGGCAGCCGACTACTGGCCGGTCCCGACCTACGACGACATCCTGTTCTACGTGTAGGGCGTAACTGACATATCGTCACGGTATTGAGCCGGGGTCCGCATCATGCGGGCCCCGGTTTTTGTTTGCGAAGGGCGCTTTGAAGCCCGTTTTGCCGCCGATTTGCCTAGGTATAAAGGGTTGTGGGCAAAAAACGTCAAATATGAGTACTGTCACAAGTCCTGTAGCATTATTTATTTTCAAAATATGAAGTGTTACGCAACATATGTCCAAGTACTTAGCCGATAAACGTCTGCAATTCTTCCGCCGTAGGACGCCTGACGTCTAAATCGTCTTCTGAAGGCATGAAATTGCTGTTACTAAAATGGTAACAGTACTCATATTTGCTATTTTTTGCCCACAGGCCTTGCGATGATGCCGGGATTCGCACCCTGTCGGGTTCGAATCCCGGCATATCGGTAGCAAAGAGCCCGCTACCGCGAGGGTAACGGGCTCTTCAATTCAAATGGTGCCCCCAGCGGGATTCGAACCCGCGATATCCACCTTGAAAGGGTGGCGTCCTTGGCCGCTAGACGATGGGGACAGCGGGAAAGAGTATAGCAGACTTTTTTAGCCGTTCACATATCGTTGGCAAACTGAAAAACCACCACAAAGGTGCCTGTCCCCTTTGTGGTGGTGGGGTGCTAGGGGAGGAGCTTCATGGCTGCGTCGTGGGCGGCGCGCTCGTAGGTGTCGTCGAGGGGCTTGAGCGGCAGCAGGGCTGTGGCCTGCGCGTCGCCACGCCGCTCGAGGGCGTGGGTAATGAGCCAGTCGGCGAGTTCGGGGTTCTTGGGCAGTGCCGGTCCGTGCAGGTACGTGCCGATGACGCCCTTGTAGATGAGTCCCTCAAGACCATCATCGCCGTTGTTGCCGGTGCCCGTGACGACGGACGTTCCGAGTGGCGTGGCCTCTGCATCGAGCAGGGTGCGGCCGCCGTGGTTCTCAAATCCCACAAAGGGCTCGGGTGCCAGATCGGTTTTGACGGCTACGTTGCCGATTAGGCGGTCGGAGCCGCGTACGGTTTCGGCGGCAATGACCCCCAGACCCTCAATGCGATTCTCACCCATATAGTACGAACGGCCGAGCAGCTGATAGCTGCCACAGATGGCAAGCAGCGAACCGCCGTCCTCAACATAGGATGCGACCTTGTCTTTTTGAGCGAGCAGTTCATGTGCAACCGCCAGCTGGTCGCGGTCGGAGCCACCGCCCATCATGACGATGTCGGCGTCGGTGAGATCGAGCGTCTCACCCATACGGACCTCGTCCACGCGCACGGGAATGCCACGCCAGGCGCAGCGGCGCTCGAGGGCGATGACGTTGCCGCCGTCGCCATAGAGGTTGAGGGCATCGGGATACAGGTAGACGATGCGCAGCGGGCGCGAAAGCTCGACCGGCGCGACGGCGGAAGGGATGGTGTTGCCGTCGGCACGGGCCACGGCGCGCCCGGCAACTGCGTCGGCGGTGGTGCCCTTCAGTCCGTCGAGCTCCTTGACCAGCGGCGGGAAGGCCGTGTAGTTGGCGACGGCGTAGAAGGTGTCATCGGCGGCCTCGTCTGCCACGGCGCCAATTGCCTGTGCGACGTCCGAGATAATCGCGGCATCGATGCCGGCGTACTTGAGACGCACCTGCATGTCGTGCGCACGCGTGCCTCCGGCAAAGGCGACAAGACCCGGCGTGTCAGCGATGCGCTCAAAGTCGACGTCGTAGATCCACGATACATCGTGTCCGTCGGCGTCGTTGTCGTTGAGGAAGAAAGCGCAGAGTCTGCCGCCTGCCGTCTTGATGGACTGGATTTGTCGATCGAAGCCTACGGGATTCTTGGCCAGGTTGGCCTCGACGGTGCGGCCGGCGATATCCCAGCGGCCCATACGTCCGCCGGCGGGGACGTAGGCATCGAGCGTGGGCTGCAGATGCGCCGGGTCCACGCCCAACTCATGTGCGGCAAAGAATGCAGCGGCAACGTTATAGACCATGTACAGACCGTTGTAGCGTGTGGCGATGTGTACGGCAGCCGCGTCGGGCGCAGATCCAAAGACCAGGTCAAAGCCGTAGCCGTCACAGCCGAGCTCCACGCCCGTCACCCGACGGACAAGCGCAGGGCGGGCCCAGCCGCACGAGGGGCAATGGTAGGCGCCGAGCTGGCCGTATTGCACGTAGTCATACTCCAGCGGCGCGTTGCACTGTGAGCAAAAGCGCGAGTCGCTAATACGGTCGGACTCGGTGTTGGTGGCGCCGTCGATGCCAAAGGCGATGCTTGCATTGGGAACGCGTGCGGCGATCGCGGCACACAGCGGGTCGTCTGCGTTGTAGATGAGCGTTGTTGCCGGAGAGAGCTCCAACGCATGGGCAATGACGTCTTGGGTATGGTCGATCTCGCCGTAGCGGTCTAGCTGGTCGCGGAACAGGTTGAGCAGCACGAAGTACGTCGGCTTGAGCTTGGGCAGGACGCGCACGGTGTAGAGCTCATCGCACTCAAAAACGCCCACGCGCTTGCCGCTGGCAGTGTGCTTAAGGCCGCCGCGGGCCTCGAGCAGTGCGCCCACCACGCCCGGCTCCATGTTGTTGCCGGCGCGGTTGCACACCACGGTGGCGCCGCTGGCGGCAACGGCGTCGGCGATGAGGTTGGAGGTGGTGGTCTTGCCATTAGTACCGGTGATCACCACGCTGCGGTCGACAAGGCCGGCGAGGTCGCTCAGCAGCTCGGGGTCGATCTTCATGGCGATGCGGCCGGGGAGTACGCCGCCCTGGCGCTTAAGGACGGAGCGCAGCCCCCAGCGGGCGATATCGCTCGAGGTGCAGGCAAGAGATGAGCGGAGATTCATGAAGCCGTTCCTAACGTGAATGACATGGTCGTGGCGTTTGCGCCGTTAAAAGCCGTAGCGGCGCGCAAACTCCTGGGCAAGCTGCGAAACGTCTTCGCAGGCATTGGCCCAGGGGGCAAAGTCGGGGGTATCCGAGATGATGCCGTCCGCTTCCCAAACGGCCTGGTGCGAAAGGTCCCAGGGATCGCGTGGCTCGGGCCGGCAGGGAAGGTACGGTGTCTGGTACATGGGGTTCAGTAAGAAAAACGCGCCGCCCTCGCAGCGGTTGGCAAACTCACGCAGCGCGCGTTTCGCCGGGCGCATCTTGTTTGTTTTGAACAGCAGAATCGTGCGGGCGAGTAGGTACCAAGGAGAGTTCTCGAGTGCATCGGCTCCCACCTGTTCCTCGAGCTGGTGCGCTAGGGCGAAAAAGCCGTCCTGGTCTTCCAGGCGAGCGAGGGCGAGCAACACGGTGCCGGCAGCTTGGGTGGGATAGCCTTCTGCCTTAAGGACGTGGCGGGCGTAGTTGGCAGCAGCGCGGTAGCGGGCACTCGCCATGCACAGCTGCGAGATGGCCTCGAGTGTGTGAAGCCACCCAATAAGAGCCGGCTCGCTCACGGTAAGGTCTGCTGCGGTGACACCGTCGGCCAAAACATTATTGGCCCAGTAGTGTGGGGCCTCCATATCGAACCCGGGCACGCTTTGCTGCAGGTAATCGGCCGTGGTCGCCTCGAGCTTCATCAGGTCGCCCAGGCAGGCGTCAACGGGCGTGTCGGCCAGGATGATGGCGAGCAGCTGGGCATCGAGGACATACGCATCGATGCGGACGATCTTGAGCAGCTCATCGCGCATGTCGTCGAACAGGCGGTTGCGCGTCTGCTCAAACTCCTCGTCGCTGCCCATGTCCTCGATGCGATGGAGCTCGTCGAGCAGGTGGCGATGAACACCGGCGTAGGACAGCAGCGCCTGGGCATGCTCGGACTGCGCATACTTATGAGGGTTGACGTTCACGTCGTTATGGACAAGCTCGCGTGCTGCATCGGTGAGCTCGGGGTGCGACGCCAGATAGGTGCGCTCCAGGTAGGCGGGGATGTAGACGCTCGGATCCATTAGAGGTCTCCTCCCTTAAACGGCAAACCCTGCTCGGCCGCCCGCAGGATGCGCTCATCGATTTGGGAACGCACAATATCGTTGGTGGCGACCCAGGCGGCAAAGCTGGCGTTGTCGGGGGCGCCCAGGCCCTCCTGCAGTACCGGCGTCGCCTCGGACAGCGCAAGGACAAGCTCGTCGGTGGAACCCACACTCACATTGACGCGGGCATAGACGCCATCGGGAAACTCGGTTTGGAAGTAGAGCGCCTCGGCTGCGTGCGGGCACGAACGCACAAGGATACGCAGGTAGTGTTCGGCACCCTCGTAGTCCAGCTCGCGCCAGGCAGCGCTCATCAGCGCGATGAGCGTCCACGGGTCCAAGTCACGCTCCGCATCTTTGGGGCGGCGGCGCAGCGGGGTATTCGCGAGGTACGGCACGGAGTGAGCGGAGCGAAAGCGCTTGAGCTCCTCGGCGGGGTATTCGAGCTTTGCCATGGCGAGCATCGCGGTGTGGCGGACACCAGCGGGGTCGTTGGGCGCAAAGTCCAAGCTGCGATTCGCGGCTTCGAGCGACATGCGGTAGCGTCCGCTAATGAGCGAACGCGATGCCAAGGCGGCAAGCCAGCGCAGGTAGGGGCGGCGCATAAGGTCGCCTGCGGCCTCGCGCTCGTAGGGGTCCTGCGCCGAGGCGATCTTGAGCGCCAGATCGTGCTCCACCTCGTCGCACTTGGACACCAGATACTGCACGTATTCCTCGTTGGATTCGGCGGTGAGTGCCGTCAGCATGCGCTGGGCATCCCAGTTGGCCGGATCGAGTGCGGCCGCCTCGCGGAGCATGTTCTCGGCTGCGGCTTCTTCTTGCTCTGCCTGGGTATCGTCGGGGATAAAGGGAATGCGGTAGTCGACAGCCTCGACCACCTTGGCAATCAGATGCCCGGCGCGGTCGCGGTCGTGCACGATGAGCGGTGCGGGGTTGCGGGTGAATTGTTCCATCAGACGCTCTACGGCGGCAGCGTCGGTGAGCGGGATATTGTCGCGGCGCAAGGCCTCAAGAACGAGGCGATGGCAATCCTCTTGAATGGGGTCGAATGCCATGGGGCCTCCTTTGCTGCGGTTAGGGTTCAAATGTCTCTATATATAGTTCTAGTTTACCCGCATGTGGCACACCGGGGGTGCCGCACTTGGACTTGCACCTTTGCACCACGAAGACGGATGTCGCACAAATGTCGGCACCTTGGACGACCGAGTGGTATCACAGTGCCGTAAACGGTCGATTTTTGGCGGCGAACGGGGCACATTTTGGAGAGGCACAGCCCCGCCCGGGATATGTGGTCAACCCTGATAAAACGTTTGCCCAGCTTGGGAGTATGAATGCCCCACAAGGGTCTTCAGGGATAGAAAAAACGTTTCATCATTGTCGGCTTTAGGTGAATAACTGACCAACCAGAACGGTAAAATAGTGTTTGTCTGAGCGTTGAGACGTTCAGACATCGTGCATTGCCATCGCCGGCAACGCGCAAACCGGTCCTAACGGAGCCAATTGGGTGCTCCGTTATATACGCAAGTCTAAGAGGGGCTTGTTTAGGAGGCACAGTATGGGACGTTTTACCAATCCTCGCGATCTGTACTTTGGTGAGGGCGCTCGCCACGAGGTGAAGAACCTCAAGGGCAAGAAGGCCATCATCGTTTCTGGCGGCAGCTCTATGCGCCGCGGCGGGTTCCTGCAGGACGTTGAGGCCGACCTTAAGGAAGGCGGTTTCGAGGTCAAGCTGTTCGAGGGCGTCGAGTCCGACCCGTCCATCGAGACGGTCATGAAGGGCGCCGAGGCCATGCGCGAGTTCGAGCCCGACTGGATTATCGCCATCGGCGGCGGCTCGCCCATCGATGCCGCTAAGGCCATGTGGGTCTTCTACGAGTATCCCGAGGAGTCCTTCGATAACATCATCCAGCCGTTCAGCTTCCCCGAGCTGCGTCAGAAGGCTCACTTCTGCGCCATCTCCTCTACCTCCGGCACCGCTACCGAGGTCACTGCCTTCTCCGTCATCACCGACTACGCCAAGGGCATCAAGTACCCGCTGGCCGACTTCAACATCACTCCTGATGTCGCCATCGTCGACCCCGAGCTCACCTACACCATGCCCGCCAAGCTGTGCGCTCATACCGGCATGGACGCTCTGACCCACTGCATGGAGGCCTACGTTTCCACCTGCGCCTCTATGTTCACCGACGCCAACGCTCTGCACGGCATCCGCGAGATCGTTGAGTGGCTGCCCAAGTCCTATGCTGGCGACCATGAGGCCCGTCAGCACATGCACGAGGCTCAGTGCATCGCCGGTATCGCCTTCTCCTCGGGCCTGCTCGGCATCGTTCACTCCATGGCTCACAAGACCGGTGCAGCCTTTGAGAACGGTCACATCATCCACGGTGCTGCTAACGCCATGTACCTGGGCAAGGTCATCCAGTGGAACTCCAAGGACCCGCGTGCTGCCGAGCGTTATGCATACGTGGCCAAGGAGATCCTGCACCTTCCCGGCGAGACCAACGAGGAGCTCATCGCTGCGCTCGTCCAGAAGATCCGCGACCTCAACGACCAGCTCAACATTCCGCAGTCCATCAAGGATTACGCGAATGGTGGCGTGAAGGTCGACGCCGAGAACCCGCAGATGGTTTCCGAGGAGGAGTTCCTCGCCAAGCTGCCCGAGATCGCCGCGAACGCCGAGCAGGACGCCTGCACGCCGGAGAACCCGCGTGAGACCAAGGCTGCCGACTTCGAGAAGATCCTCAAGGCCTGCTACTACGACACCGACATCGATTTCTAATCGACTCTTGTTATCGTAACGAGGGGCTCCGCACGTATCCGTACGGAGCCCCTTTCTTTTTTCTTTTAGAGAATGGGATAGTTATGGCTGCAATTTTCAATAGCCCCAGCAAGTACATCCAGGGTCCGGACGAGCTCGCCAAGCTCGGCTCTTACGTTGAGCCGCTCGGCGCTAAGGCCCTCGTCATCGTGACGCCTTCGGGCAAGAAGCGCGTCGGTGCCAAGATCGAGGGCGGCTTTGCCGAGGCCAAGGCTGAGCTGCTGTTTGAGGGCTTTAACGGCGAGTGCTCCAAGGGCGAGGTCGATCGCCTGGTTGCGCTCGCCCGTGACAACGGTTGCGACATCATCGTCGGCGTCGGTGGCGGCAAGATCCTCGACACCGCGAAGGCCGTCGCCTATTACCTGGAGTCCCCGGTTATCATTTGCCCCACCATTGCTTCGACCGATGCCCCGTGTTCGGCGCTTTCGGTGCTTTATACCGATGACGGCCAGTTCGACAAGTACCTCTTCCTTAAGGCAAACCCCAACATTGTCCTGATGGATACGACGGTTATCGCGGCGAGCCCGGTGCGCCTGACGGTTTCCGGTATGGGCGATGCGCTCGCAACCTACTTTGAGGCCCAGGCGACGCATGATGCCGACGGTGGTACTTGCGCCGGCGGCAAAGGCGGAATGGCCGGCCTGGCGCTCGCCAAGCTCTGCTACGAGACGCTTATGGCCGATGGCGTCAAGGCCAAGGTTGCGCTGGAGAAGGGTGCGCTCACGCCTGCCGTCGAGCACATCATTGAGGCCAACACGCTGCTTTCGGGCATTGGCTTTGAGAGCTCGGGCCTCGCTGCTGCTCATGCCATCCACAATGGCCTGACGATGCTGCCCGAGTGCCACAGCATGTATCACGGCGAGAAGGTCGCCTTTGGCACTATCGTCCAGCTGGTACTCGAGGATGCTCCGACTGAGAAGCTTGAGGAAGTCTTGGGCTTCTGCATTGAGCTGGGCCTGCCGGTCACGATGAAGGAGCTGGGCGTTGCCGAGGTTACGCGCGAGAAGGCCATGGTCGTTGCCGAGGCCGCGTGCGCGCCCGAGGACACCATGTGCAACATGCCCTTTGAGGTGACGCCCGAGATGGTCGCAAACGCCATCCTGGGTGCCGACGCGCTGGGCCACTACTATCTCATGGATGAGTAAATCAAGCTAAGGAAGGGGCAAAGCCAGCAGATGGCTTTGCCCCTTTTTGCTATGGTGCAAAGGGGTCAGGTTGCTTTGCACCAATTGTTGTTGATGAAAGGGCGGATTCTCGTATGGCGCTTCCCATGGTTTATGGCGGTCCCGGTCGGTATGTTCAGGGGCCGGGCGAGCTCTCGCGCCAGGGCAGGTATTTGTCATGGTTGGGCTGCGCTGCCTATGTCTTGTTTGACCAGGGCACCGAGGATCGGCTGTGCAGGCAGATCGTCGATGGATTTCTGGACGAAGATCTAAGCGAGCCATTCTTTAAGATCTATAACGGTCCGTGTACGGAAGAGGCCGTTGTTGAAATGGCTAAGGAAGCCCGGGCTGAGTATTGCGACATGGTGGTGGGTATTGGCGGCGGCAAGATGCTCGATATCGCCAAGGCCGTTGCGTTTTATGCCGAGTTGCCGTTGTGCGTATGTCCCACGGCGGCTTCGATGGATGGTCCGTGCAGCGCGATTTCGGTGCTGTATCACGAGGATGGGTCGTTCGACCGCTACTTGATGCTCGAGAAGAATCCGGACCTGGTCGTGGTCGATATCAACGTGGTCGCGGCGGCCCCACTGCGTATGACGGTCGCTGGCATGGGCGATGCGCTGGCAACGTACTTCGAGGCGCGTTCGTGCGCCGCGGCGCACGGCGTCAACAAGCACGGTGGCGCGCCGGGGCACTTGGCCTTGGTTGCGGCTCGTGCCTGCTATGACACACTCATGGAGTGCGGCGTCGCTGCCAAGCGCGATCTCAAAAAGGGTCGTATATCGCCGGCGGTTGAGCGCCTGATCGAGTGCAATATTCTGCTCTCGGGTGTTGGCTTTGAGAGCGGTGGCCTAGCACTTGCCCATGCCATCGCCAACGGCCTGACGATTCTGCCCGAGTGCAAGGCCATGCATGGTGAGGCCGTGGCGTTTGGCCTGGTGGTGCAGCTGCGCCTGGAGCGTGCGCCCGAGCTTGATCAGGTGCTCGAGTTTTGCCAACGCGTCGGTCTGCCGACGACGCTTGAGGAGCTGGGCCTTGGCGAGATTTCGGATGCCGATTTGCAGACTGTTGCAAATGCGGTCTTTAGAAATGAGCGTAATATGGCCAACGAGCAGGCAAAGATGACCAAACAAAAGCTCGTGCAGCTCATGTGCGAGGCATAGTTGGCGCTTGATTGACCTTGTGCAATCGAGGCGGCGATAGGCCATAGACTATTTGCCTCAAAGGTGCGCCGCGTGTAATTTGCCCGAGGCGTGGGCCGATAGCGTATCATTATCTCTTGCATGTTTGCACTGCTCAGGGAGGGGCCGCGCATGGCGCAGGAACACGATCTGTTTGATGACATTATCGAGATCAGCAAGGGTTTCGACTTTCTTAAAAACCCGCTTGGCGGCGTGACCGATGCACTCGATCCGTCGGCGCCGCAGTGGAATCCTGCCGACTACAAGGAGCGCCCGCGCGGCAATACCATTCCGTGCCTGACCTGCAAAAACGAAAAGAGCGGCTGCACCGCATGCATGGACGTGTGCCCGGTCAACGCTATCGAGGTCGAGGAAGACTCCATCGAGATCCTCGACTCCTGTCGCAAGTGCGGCCTGTGCGCCGCTGCCTGTCCGACCGAGGCGATCATCTCGCCGCGCCTGGCGCCTAAAAACCTGTATGACGATATCGTCTCTGCCGCTACGAGCCATGAGACCGCTTACGTCACCTGCACGCGCGCCCTCAAGCGTATGCCGCGCGAAAACGAGGTCGTCGTTGCCTGCGTGGGCGATATTACGGCCGAGACCTGGTTCTCGGTACTGGCGGACTATCCCAACGTGAGTGTGTACCTGCCACTGGGCGTGTGCGATAAATGCCGCAACACCGGCGGTGAGGACGTTCTGGGCGAGGCCATCGCCACTGCCGAGGAGTGGGCCGGTACGGGTATGGGCCTGGAGGTCGACCCCAAGAGCCTCAAATGCCATAAGCGCCGCGAGTACGAGCGCAAGGAGTACATGGATAAGATTGCCCGCACCACGGGCCTGACGGTGACCAAGCTCAACCCGGCGACGGCGGCGCTGGCCTCGGTGACGCAGAAGTTGAAGGCCCACCGTCACCAGATCACGCAGCTGGAGCGCACGCTCAACACCATGTGCGGCACCACGACGACCAAGCGTCGCCGTTCGCTCACGCACGGGCGGCAGCTGGTGCTCTCGACGCTGCAGAACCACCCCGAGCTTGCCAAGAATATGCAGGTGAGCACACCGGAATGCGATTTTGACAAGTGCACGTCGTGCGGCGAGTGCGTCAACGTGTGCCCCACGTTTGCCTGCGATTTGGTGGGAAGCGGTCGCTTTGCACTGGAGTCCACGTATTGCCTAGGTTGCGGAGCCTGCGTCAAGGTGTGCCCCGAGCATGCGCTCAAGCTGGTCGAGCACGATGCGTCCAATCTGGTCGTTGTCGACCCCGAGGCCGAGGAAAAGGCCGCTCAGAAGGCCAAGGCCCACGAGGAGGCCGAGAAGGTCAAGGCCGAGGCAAAGGAAAAGCTCAACAAGATGCTCGACCAAGTGGAAAAGCTCGCGGACTAGTCAGCGAGCTCTATCTCTGCTTCATTTGCGCCGCCGCGGTGTCCGGATTCGCCCGGATGCTGCGGCGGCGCTATACTTATGCAGTTTGAAGTACCTGTATCAAAAGGAGCTGTCGTGTCCCTTTCCATCGGTATCGTGGGCCTGCCCAACGTGGGCAAGTCGACGCTGTTCACCGCGCTTACCAAAAAGACCGGCCTTGCCGCCAACTACCCGTTTGCCACGATCGACCCCAACGTGGGTATCGTCGACGTGCCGGATAGCCGCTTGCAAAAGCTTGCCGACATCGTTAACCCGGGTCGTATTGTGCCGGCGACGGTCGAGTTCGTCGACATCGCAGGTCTGGTGAAGGGCGCTAACGAGGGCGAGGGCCTGGGCAACCAGTTCCTGGCCAACATTCGCGAGACCGACGCCATCTGCGAGGTCGTGCGCTACTTTAAGGACCCCAACGTCATGCGTGAGGTGGGCCGCACGGGCGAGTTCGTCGATCCCGTCGGCGATGCCGACACCATCATGACCGAGCTCATCCTGGCCGACATGGGCACGCTCGAGAAGCAGCTGCCTAAGCTCGAGAAGGAGGCCAAGCGCGACAAGGAGCTCATGCCCAAGTTCGAGGTCGCCAAGCGCCTGCTTGCCTGGCTCAACGAGGGCAAGCGCGCCGCATCCATGGAGATGACCGACGAGGAGCGTGCCGCCGCCAAGGGGCTGTTCCTGCTCACCATGAAGCCCATCCTGTATGTGGCCAACGTGGACGAGGATATGCTCAACGACGACCTGGCGCCCATCGATGGCGTCAAGCCGTTGCCCATCTGCGCCAAGATTGAGGCCGAGCTTTCCGAGCTCGATCCCGAGGACGCCGCCGACTACCTGGAGAGCCTGGGCCTGGAACAGCCCGGTCTGGACGTGCTCGCGCAGGCGGCCTATAAGCTGCTCGGTCTGCAGTCGTTCTTTACGGCCGGCGAGATGGAGGTCAAGGCCTGGACGGTTCGTCAGGGCGCGACCGCCCCGCAGGCCGCCGGCGTCATCCACACCGATTTTGAGCGCGGCTTTATTAAGGCCGAGGTCATTGGCTATGACGACTACATCGAGCTCGGCGGTGAGCAGGGCGCCAAGGCCGCCGGCAAACTGCGTATTGAGGGCAAGGACTATGTCATGGCCGATGGCGACGTCGTGCACTTCCGCTTTAACGTGTAAGGGCGACGCATATGTTTAAATACGGCAAAAAAGCTGGCTACATGGGTATTGCGCTGCTCGTACTTGCGGTGATTCCGCTGGTGGTCGCAGCGTGCGTTATCCCCAACATTGGTCCCGAGGTGGCAACGAAGTTTAATGCCGCAGGCGAGGCGACGCGCTGGGGCAAGAGCTACGAGCTGTTGGCGCTGCCGGTACTCAATCTGCTGCTGAGCGTGGCGACGTACTTTACGGCGGGACGCCAGGCAAAAAATAATGATGACTCCGCCGCCATGGCGCGCATCGTGTGCGAGCGCTACCTGCGCAACGGTTGCATCACGGGTGTGTTCCTCAACGTGATCAACGTTTATTTTATGTACTCGGCGATTACCGGAACGGGCTTTGGCTTTGGTTTCTAGCTTGTCCTTTTAGGCAACGAGCCTGCAAGCATATTCGATGGCTGCTGCGAGGCCGCCGCTCGATCGTGGTTTAAAGACCATGTCGGCGGCGGCCTCGTTTTCGTATCCGGCGCCGCGAAGAGCAAGTGCGATACCGGCTTCCAGGAGAAGGGGCAGACCGCGTTGGCTGGTTGCGATCACGGCAGCCTGATTGAGCGAGCAGCTGTGCGCCTGGCATTGGATAGCAAGTTCACCTTGCGCCGGGCAAGGGACCAGAACGGCGGCGACGCGACTTGATAGCAATGCAAATGCTGTGCGCTCATCGGGCGAAAGGCATTCTGCTTCAACGACGACGAGCTTGAGCGGTGCGCTGTTTGTGCGAAGCGTGGCTCGGTACATGCGGACCGAAGAACCCGACATAGAAAACTCCTGTGTATTCGGCAAAACGTAAACTATAGTTTACGTTTATGTTCGGCTCCATTTCAAACTCGGCTGCATGGACGAACGTGCGAAACAGATTCTTGGCAGGCGGGTCGAAGAGACACGCAGAGACCTTGGTATCTCCAAGGTCGATTTTTGTGTGGCGACAGGAATCAGCCGACCCTACCTCGACCGAATCGAAGATGGGACGGCAAATTTCACGCTCAAGGTTCTATTTAAAATCGCACCCGCACTCGGCATGACAGTGTCAGAACTTCTCGAGGGCATCGAATAGGGGATACCCGTCGACAACTGAATTACACCATCGGGATACGGTCGTGGTTGACTTGGCTGTAGAACAGGCGCTGAATTACTGACGCATCACGTGACTGGCCGAGTGCCCACATGGTCTTGGCCACGAGCGTCTCGGTGGTCATGTCATCGCCGCGCAGGATGCCCGGATGATCGGCGTAAACGCGGCCGACCTCATAAACACCCAGGTCAAGGCCCTCCTCGGGGACCTGCGTGGTCATAACGACAGTACGACCCGAATCGACCCAGCGGAAAATCGCCTCCTGGAACGACTCGCCCGACTCACCAAACTCGGGGATACCGCCAATGCCAAAGGTCTCAAGGATTACAGCATCGTAGCTATCGGCTAGGGCGTCGAGGATGCCCGGGTTTACGCCGGGCGTAAGCTTGAGTACAAATACGCGCGGGTCGATGCTGTCGTAGAAATGCACCGGGTTTTCGTCCTGATGCGTGCCGTGAAGCCCGTTGCGCACGATACGGTCATTGCGGATGTAGGCAATGGGCGGATAGTTGACGCTAATGAATGCGTTGAAGCTCATGGTGCGCTGCTTGCGGGCGCGCGTACCGGCAATGGCGACGCCGCCAAACACAATCGACACATCGTGCGAATGCTCGTCGAGTGCATAGAGCAGGCTCTGGTACAGGTTGAGCTTGGCGTCGGTAAAGGGATTGCCCATGGGCTTTTGCGAGCCGGTGAGCACGATGGGCTTGGGGCTGTCCTGAATCAGGTAGGAAAGCGCTGCCGCGGTGTAGCTCATGGTGTCAGTGCCGTGCAGAATCACGAAGCAGTCGTGGTCGGCATAACCCTCGACGATGACGTCGCGGATACGCATCCAGTCGCTCGGGCGCATGTTGGTGCTGTCGATGTTCATGGGCTGCACGACGTCGAGCTCGCAGAGCCCCGAGATCTCGGGGACGCTCTGGGCGAGCTCCTCACCGGTCAGGGCGGGGGAGAGGCCGTTGCCGTCCTCGGTCGATGCGATGGTGCCGCCCGTGGCGATGAGAAGGATGCGCTTCATGCTGGTATTCCTATCGTATTTGCCGCCGCAGAGGCGGAGTCGTTCGGCAGTATTGTGGCACAGGACGTCCAATGTTCAAACGTATTACATCATCTGTAACGTTTGAAAACACTTCAATTGCCGTCAAATAGGGGCCCAGGTCGTGCGTTTGCCGTGCGCTGATGGCTGCGAGGGGCGAGAAACCCCATATAACGTGTACACTATGGAGGTTATTTTCGTTCATTCACGCGGGTGGGCACCGGCTCCCCGCCAACAAGAGGGGGAACCATGGATCAAAAGGCTTCCGCAAAGGTCCTCGTACTCGACTTTGGTGCGCAGTACGGTCAGCTCATTGCCCGTCGCGTCCGCGACCTCAACGTGTATTCCGAGATCGTCCCCTGCGACATCTCGGCCGACGAGATTCGCGAGATGAACGCCTCTGCGCTCATCCTTTCCGGCGGCCCGGCTTCCGTGTATGCCGAGGACGCTCCGTCTATCGACCCCGCCATCTTTGACCTGGGCCTTCCCGTCCTGGGCTTCTGCTACGGCCATCAGATCACGGCCGTGACGCTCGGCGGCAAGGTTGGCCACTCCGAGGTGGGCGAGTACGGCCGCGCCACTATCACGCGCACGGCCGGCGCCAAGCTCTTTAACTCCACGCCCATGGAGCAGACCGTGTGGATGAGCCATCGCGACGCCGTCTCCGAGGTGCCCGAGGGCTTTACCGTTACCGCCAGCACCGACGTGTGCCCGGTTGCCGCCATGGAGTGCCCCGAGCGCAAGATCTTCACCACGCAGTTCCACCCCGAGGTCAAGCACTCCGAGTACGGTCAGCAGCTGCTGAGCAACTTCCTGTTTGAGATTTGCGGCCTGGAGCCCAACTGGAGCATGGACAACCTGGTCGAGACCATGACGGCCGAGTTCCGCGAGAAGGTCGGCGACGACCGCGTGATTCTGGCCCTGTCCGGCGGCGTCGACTCCTCCGTCGTGGCTGCGCTGGGTGCTCGTGCCGTGGGCAAGCAGATGACCTGCGTGTTCATCAACCACGGTCTGCTGCGCAAGGGCGAGCCCGAGCAGGTGGAGGAGGTCTTCACCAAGCAGTTTGACGTCGACTTTATCCACGTCCACGCCGAGGACCGCTACGCCGAGCTTCTGGCCGGCGTGACCGAGCCCGAGGAGAAGCGCCGCATCATCGGTACGCAGTTCTGGAAAGAGTTCTTCGCCGTGGCGCAGCAGCTCGAGACCGATGGCAAGCCGGTCAAGTACCTGGCTCAGGGCACCATCTACCCCGACATCATCGAGTCCGGCGCTCGCAAGACGGGCGGTAAGACGGCCACCATCAAGAGCCATCACAACCTGATCCCGTTCCCCGAGGGCGTGCACTTCGACCTTATCGAGCCGCTCGACCACTTCTTTAAGGACGAGGTCCGCGCGCTTGGTCTGGCGCTTGGCCTGCCGGGTCACATCGTGTTCCGCCAGCCTTTCCCGGGTCCGGGTCTGGCCATCCGCATCATCGGTGCGGTCGATAAGGAGAAGCTCGAGATCCTCAAGAACGCCGACGCTATCGTGCGCGAGGAGCTCGACGCCTACAACCAGCGCCTGTTTGAGCAGACCGGCGAGCGCAACTCCGAGCACAGCTGCTGGCAGTACTTTGCGGTTCTGCCCGACATTAAGTCCGTCGGCGTCATGGGTGACGAGCGTACCTACCAGCGCCCGATCATCCTGCGTGCCGTCGAGTCCAGCGATGCCATGACCGCCGACTGGGCCAAGCTGCCCTACGACGTGCTGGCCCGCATCTCCGGCCGCATCGTTGCCGAGGTTCCCGGCGCCAACCGCGTGTGCTACGACATCACGTCCAAGCCGCCCGCGACGATCGAGTGGGAGTAAGCCGATAGGGCTTTGACCTGCTCTTTTGAGTGCCGTACTGTGCCGCTGAGTTTCGTTTCGTACGAGAGTCACGGCAAAGCCACCAGCGACAATGGTGAGTAAATCCGATAATCAAGCCTCCGTTCCCGCGTTGGGACGGAGGCTTTTTCTTTGCCTTTTTACTCCCTTTCACCTGCGATTTCGCTATTTACTCCCCGCATTTCAAGATGGCAAAGCACTGGGCGGTATTCGGAGGAACGGGAGTAAGGATTCATCCCGAGTGAGTAGACGCGCGCTTTTTGTCCCCGAGGGCGAAACGGGGCCGTTTCGGGGCCCGTGAAACTCAAATCGAACTCAA
>UQNU01000031.1 GCA_900542555.1 uncultured Collinsella sp. | reverse complement strand
ATCTACACTTCTAGCTTCGTCGGCAGCGTCAGATGTGTATAAGAGACAGAGCCAGGACTGTAGAGCAGCAAACTTAACCCCTGTGCCGCCCGGCCCGGGAATCCGCCCCCCGCGCACAGGAGGAGATTCCTTTTGTGTAGGCTTTGCGGAAATGTGCCAATTTTGGGATACGCCCGGCGGCGTGGTCTGTTGACGGCACAGCTAACGGCACGTATCCTATCGAACTGCGTGTTTCGTAGGGGGATGCTGACCCCTCGATTCAAGCCGTTGCACTTTACAGAAAGCTGGAATCATTCGAGAAGGAGTACGCTTTGCCTACTATTAACCAGCTGGTTCGCCAGGGCCGTCGTTCCGTGCCCAAGAAGTCCAAGAACGCTGCTCTGCAGCACAACTCCCAGAAGCGCGGCGTGTGCACCCGCGTCTTCACCACGAGCCCCAAGAAGCCGAACTCGGCTCTTCGTAAGGTTGCCCGTGTTCGCCTTGTCAACGGCATCGAAGTTACTGCTTACATCCCGGGTGAGGGCCACAACCTGCAGGAGCACTCCATCGTGCTCGTCCGCGGCGGTCGTGTCCGTGACCTCCCTGGTGTCCGTTATCACGTCATCCGTGGCGCCTACGACGCTGCTCCGGTCCAGAACCGTATGCAGGCCCGTTCCAAGTACGGTGCTAAGCGCCCCAAGGCTAAATAAGCCAGATAACGTTTTGATACTTTCGCCGTGTGCCGCCTAAGCGCCGCACGGTAGACACTTAAGGAGATTTCACATGCCGCGTCGTGCAGCAGCTAATCGTCGTGAGGTTCAGCCTGACGCCGTTTACAACAACCGCCTGGTGACTCAGCTCATCAACAAGGTCCTTCTTGACGGCAAGAAGGCCACCGCTGAGCGCATCGTTTACACCGCTTTCGAGATCGTTGCCGAGAAGTCCGAGGATGGCGACGCTCTCGCTACCTTCAAGAAGGCTATGGACAACGTCAAGCCCACGCTCGAGGTTAAGCCCAAGCGTGTCGGTGGCGCTACCTATCAGGTCCCGATGGAGGTCAACTCCCGTCGTTCCACCGCTCTGGGTATCCGCTGGATCGTCAACTTCTCCCGCGCTCGCAAGGAGAAGACCATGGCCGAGCGTCTCGCCAACGAGATCCTCGACGCTTCCAACGGCCTGGGCGCTTCCGTCAAGAAGCGTGAGGACGTCTTCAAGATGGCCGAGGCCAACCGCGCGTTCTCTCACTATCGTTGGTAAGTTAAGGTAAGGAACTAACATGGCTAAGCCTAAGTACAAGCTTTCCGATACCCGTAACATCGGCATCATGGCCCACATCGATGCCGGTAAGACCACCACGACCGAGCGTATTCTTTACTACACCGGTAAGACCCACAAGATCGGTGAGGTCCATGAGGGCGCTGCCACCATGGACTGGATGGTTCAGGAGCAGGAGCGCGGCGTAACCATTACCTCCGCTGCTACCACGTGCTTCTGGAACAAGGACGGTAAGGACTACCGCATCCAGATCATCGACACCCCGGGCCACGTTGACTTCACCGCCGAGGTCGAGCGCTGCCTGCGCGTCCTCGATGGCGCTGTCGCCGTCTTCGACGCCGTTGCCGGCGTTCAGCCCCAGTCTGAGACCGTTTGGCGTCAGGCTTCTACCTTCAACGTCCCTCGCATCGCCTTCATCAACAAGTATGACCGCGTGGGCGCTGACTTCTTCAACGCTATCGAGACCATGAAGGATCGTCTCGATGCTAACGCCGTGGCCGCTCAGGTCCCGATGGGCGCCGAGGACAACTTCTGGGGCGTCATCGACCTGGTCACCATGACTGCATGGGACTTCAAGGCCGACGAGAAGGGCATGACCTACCCCGAGCCGATGGACGAGATCCCGGCTGAGTTTGCCGACATCGCTGCCACCAAGCGCGAGGAGCTCCTCGACGCTGCTGCCAGCTTTGACGACGAGCTCATGGAGAAGATCCTCATGGAGGAGGACTTCACCGTCGAGGAGCTCAAGGCTGCTCTGCGCAAGGGCGTTCTGGCCAACGAGCTCAACCTCGTCTTCGTGGGCTCCGCCTACAAGAACAAGGGCGTCCAGGAGCTGCTCGACGCTGTCGTCGACTACCTGCCCAGCCCGCTCGACGTTGAGGCCGTCACCGGTACCGATCCGGACACCGGCGAGGAGATCCAGCGTCATCCTTCCTTCGACGAGCCCTTCTCCGGCCTGGTCTTCAAGATCATGACCGACCCGTTCGTCGGTAAGCTCACCTATGTCCGCGTTTACTCCGGCCGTGCCGAGTCCGGCTCCTACGTGGTCAACGCTTCCAACGGTCAGCGCGAGCGCCTCGGCCGCATCCTCGAGATGAACGCCGCCGAGCGTATCGACCGTGACGACGCTGCCGCCGGCGACATCGTCGCTTGCGTCGGCTTCAAGAACTCCACCACCGGTGACACCCTGTGCGCCGAGGGCAAGGAGATCGTCCTCGAGAAGATCGAGTTCGCTAAGCCCGTTATCGACGTTGCCATCGAGCCCAAGACCAAGGCCGAGCAGGACAAGATGTCCCTGGCTCTGACCAAGCTCGCCGAGGAGGACCCGACCTTCCAGGTGTCCACCAACCACGAGACCGGCCAGACCATCATCGCCGGCATGGGCGAGCTGCACCTCGAGATCATCGTCGACCGTCTGCTCCGTGAGTTCAAGGTTGACGCTAACGTTGGTAAGCCCCAGGTTGCCTACCGCGAGACCGCTGGTCACGACGTCGAGAAGGCTGAGGGCAAGTTCGTCCGTCAGTCCGGTGGTCGCGGTCAGTATGGCCACGCCGTCATCAAGCTCGAGAAGATGGAGGAGGGCTTCGGCTACGAGTTCGTCAACGCTATCGTCGGCGGCGTCGTGCCCAAGGAGTACATCCCGTCCATCGACAAGGGCATCCAGGAGGCCCTGAACACCGGTGTTATCGCCGGCTTCCCGGTCCTCGACGTTAAGGTCACCCTGTTCGACGGTTCTTACCACGAGGTCGACTCCTCCGAGGCCGCCTTTAAGATCGCCGGTTCTATGGCTATCAAGGACGCCCTCAAGAAGTCCGATCCGCAGCTGCTCGAGCCGATCATGGCTGTCGAGGTCGAGACCCCCGAGCAGTACATGGGCGACGTTATGGGCAACCTCTCCGGTCGCCGCGGCAAGATCGAGGGCATGGAGGATCGCAAGAACAGCAAGCTCATCCGTGCCAAGGTGCCGCTGGGCGAGATGTTCGGTTACGCTACCGACCTTCGCTCCCAGACCCAGGGCCGTGCATCCTACACGATGCAGTTCGACTCTTATGAGCCCGCGCCCAAGTCCATCGTGGACGAGGTCATGAGCAAGAACGCCTAAGTTCGAGCTCCCTGTTACGTAATCCTGCGAGAACATCTCTCGCACTCTTTGGAGGTTTAAGTTGGCTACCCAGAAGATCCGCATTCGCCTCAAGGGCTATGATCACGAGGTCGTCGATCAGTCCGCGAAGCTCATCGTCGAGACCGCTCAGAAGACCGGCGCTCGCGTTTCCGGTCCTGTCCCCCTGCCCACCGAGCGCAACCTGTACACGGTTATCCGCTCGCCGCACGTGAACAAGGACTCCCGTGAGCAGTTCGAGATGCGCACCCACAAGCGCCTCATCGACATCCTCGACCCCACCTCGGGCACCGTTGATTCGCTCATGCGTCTCGACCTCCCCGCTGGCGTCGACATCGACATCAAGCTCTAAGCGATATCGCTCATAGCTTAAAGGGCCTCGCTGCCGTTTCGGTGGCGGGGCCCTTTTGTTTTGAATGATGGTTTGGACTGCCGGGTAATGCTGCCGAGTAGGTGGTTGCGGCGCCCTATTCGCTCAAGGGACGCAGCGATGCCTCCTCAAAATGGAAGGATCGAAAGCCGTCTTCCGTTTCGATGCACGCGCGACCAAAGCCATCGACCGTTTTAAAGATGCCATGCGCCAGCTCGTCCTCAGCGGGGGAGCGGGCGATAACGTGCTTCCCGATCCAATTGAGGTGAGCGATATATTCGTCGTGGACGGGCGCGAGCGGACCGGCGTCTTCTTCCTTGGCGTTGAGGCGCTCTGCCCAGGCATCTACAGCGTCTATAACTGCGTGATAGACCTCATCGAGGAGCATGTCGACGGCGGGAACGTTCTTGTTGAGGTCTGACAGGCCGATTGCTGGCAGGCCGCCATCGGGAACCTCCGCGGGCACATAGTTCACGTTAACGCCGATGCCACAGACCGCAAAGGGGTTGCCTTCGTTATCGCGTGCGGCCTCGACCAGAATGCCGCCGAGTTTGCGTCCACGCGCGACCAGGTCGTTGGGCCATTTGAGGCCAATCTCGTTTGCAAGACCCTGTTTTTCGAGTGCCTCGAGCACCGCTAGGCCGCTGACGGCGGCAAGACCAGAGAACTTTGCAGGATTAACGCATGGGCGCAGGACAATCGAAAGCAATAGGTTGCCGGCGGTTGAATCCCACTTGTGGCCGCGCCGGCCGCGTCCTGCTGTCTGAGCCCGGGCGGCAAGTCCTGTGCCGTGCGGCGCTCCTTGTTTTCCTGCTTCGAGCAGGTCATCGTTGGTCGATCCGGTTACGTCGACTATCGTTAATTGGGCATCCATAACGGCTGCTACCTCCTTAATGAATAAGTGAATAACGCAATGGTGTTGTGAGACAGACACAATGTGAAGCCTTTGTCGCATTTGGACAATTTAATGTTAACACGTCAACAATGACTGAAATGCGCTATCCTCTCTTGGTCGATGTAAACACGTCAACAACTCAAAGGAGGTTAGTGATGGGTTTCACGATACTGGGAACGGGCTCGGCACTTCCCGAGCGCAGCGTTTCCAACGACGAACTGTCCGAGTTCCTGGATACCTCGGATGAGTGGATTTTTACCCGCACCGGTATCAAGAGCCGCCACGTCTGCACCACCGAGTCACTCGACGACCTTGCCGTGGCAGCAAGCGAGCAAGCGCTGCAGACGTCCGGAATCGATGCGAGCCAGCTGGATCTTATCGTCTGCTCGACGACGACGGGCGATCATCTTGTTCCCGCCGAGGCGTGTGCCGTAGCCGAGCGTCTGGGCGCGACGTGTCCTGCCTTCGATGTCTCGGCGGCCTGCGCCGGCTTCGTATTTGCGCTCGATGTCGCCGAGGGCTATATCGCCCGAGGACGAGCCGAGCATGCGCTTGTCGTTGCGGCCGAGCAGATGACGCGCGCGCTTGACTGGACAGACCGCGCCACCTGCGTGCTCTTTGGCGATGGGGCAGGCGCCGCTGTGATAGAGGCTGGGGGAGACAACCCCCTTGCCGTTGAGCTTTCGACGGCGCCCGACGTCGAGACGTTGCGCGTTCCCGGTCTGGTCGGTACCTCGCCGTTTAAGGCTTCCGCAGATAGCGCGAGCGTGCTGTCCATGAATGGCCGCCGCGTGTTCAAGTTCGGCGTCAACGCCATCTGCGACACGGTCCATAAGCTTGCGATCGATGCGGGCATTTTGGTCGAAGACATCGATCATTTTGTATTCCATCAGGCTAACGAACGAATCCTGAGCCAGGCGGTCAAGCGCCTGGGCGTGCCGGACGAGCGCGTGGTTCGCACGTTGCGCGAGACCGGCAACATTTCGAGCGCATGCATTCCGCTTGCCCTCGACCGGCTGGCAAACGCCGGTGCACTTCACACAGGCGACACCATCGCCTTGGTTGGATTTGGCGCCGGTCTGGATATAGGTGGCTATCTGCTTCGTTGGAAGTAGTCGCACATAGGAAATGAAAACGCCCCTAGGGCACAAACAAAGGAGAACTACCATGGCAGATCAGAAGACCTTCGAGCGCGTTTGCGACGTTATCCGCGAGACCGCTGGCCTTGACGACGTCGAGATGAAGCCCGAGTCCACGCTCGAGGAGATTGGCCTCGACAGCCTGGGTACCGTCGAGATTCTCGTCGCCGTTGAGGACGAGTTTGGCATCCAGCTTGATACCGAGGAGAACCCCAAGACGGTCGGCGAGTTCGCCGATACGGTCGAGGCGGCATTGGAGAAGTAGAGATGCTCAAGACTCCTCTCTGCGATCTGCTCGGCATCGAAAAGCCCGTGTTCCAGGGCGGCATGGCCTGGATTGCCGACGCCTCACTGGCATCGGCCGTATCCGAGGCGGGCGGCCTAGGCATCATCGCGGCAATGAATGCCGACGCCGACTGGCTTCGCGACCAGATTCATGAGCTGCGCACCAAGACGGATAAGCCCTTTGGCGTTAACGTCATGCTCATGAGCCCGTTTGCCGACGAGGTTGCACAGGTTGTGATCGATGAGCAGGTGCCCGTTGTGGTGACTGGTGCCGGTAATCCCACCAAGTACATGAAAGCTTGGAACGATGCGGGCATCAAGGTCATCCCCGTTGTGGCTTCGGTGGCGCTCGCCCGTCTCGTGGCGCGTCGTGGAGCCACAGCGGTTGTTGCCGAGGGCACCGAATCGGGCGGCCATATTGGCGAGACCTCGACGATGGCACTGGTGCCGCAGGTCGTCGATGCGGTCGACATTCCCGTAGTGGCTGCCGGCGGTATTGCCGACGGCCGTGGCGTGGCGGCCGCCTTTATGCTGGGCGCTGCCGGCGTCCAGGTGGGTACGCGCTTTCTCGTTGCAAATGAGTGCACCGTCTCGGAGCAGTACAAGGAGATGGTCCTGAAGGCCAACGACACTTCGACGCGTGCGACCGGCCGCTCGACGGGACATCCGGTGCGCGCCCTCAAGAGCCCCTTCACCAACGCCTACGCCAAGAGCGAGGCGGCGGGCGTAAGTGTCGAGGAGCTCGGGGCCATGGGCACGGGCGCCCTTCGCAAGGCCGCCAAGGACGGCAATTACGAAGAGGGTTCGTTTTTGTGTGGACAGATTGCCGGCATGGTTAGCGAGCGCCAGAGCGCACGCGAAATCGTTGACGATCTGGTCGATGGCGCCGAGCGCGTCCTGAAGGGTGCGTCCGCATGGGTAGCGTAGCGTTTCTGTTTGCCGGCCAGGGTGCCCAACACCCCGCGATGGGCGTCGACCTGATCGAGACATCGCCGGCGGCCGCCGAGGTGTTCACCATTGCCGACGAGGTGCGCCCGGGGACCAGCGAGCAGTGCCGGAGTGCCTCCAAGGAGGAGCTCTCGCAGACCGAGAACACGCAGCCGTGCGTGTTCGTTCACGACCTGGCAGCGGCTGCCGCCCTGCGTGAGCGCGGCGTGGTACCTGCCGCCTGTGCGGGATTCTCGCTGGGCGAGGTCGCCGCGCTCACCTTTGCGGGGGCGTTCGATACGCGAGCGGGCTTTGGGCTTGTGTGCGAGCGCGCGGCGCTGATGGCCGCGGCTGCCGAGCGCCATCCGGGCGGCATGCGCGCCGTCATCAAGCTCGATGCGGCGCAAGTCGAGGGCCTGGCAAAACAGGCCGGCGAGGACTGCTGGCCAGTCAACTACAACAGCCCGCAGCAGACGGTTGTGGCCGGAGCGCCCGAGGCGCTGCAGGAGCTCGACGTCCTAGTAAAAGAGGCTGGCGGCCGCGCCATGAAGGTCGCGGTGTCGGGTGCATTTCATAGCCCCTATATGGCCGAGGCGACCTGTGGCCTTGCCGCATATATTGAGGCCGGTCACGCGCCGTCCCCGTTGCTCATTCCTGTTTTGGCAAATATGACAGCGGCGCCCTATCCGGCGGACCCCCAGACGGCATCGGATGTCTTGGCCAATCAGGTGAGCCATGCCGTGCGCTGGGTCGATACGCTGCATGCTCTGCAGGATCAAGGCATCGACACATTTATTGAGGTCGGCCCCGGCAAAACGCTGTCCGGCCTGGTCAAGCGTACGTTGAGCGACGTTCGTGTGTATTCGTGCGAGACGGCCGAGCAGGTCGCAGCTATTGCCGACGAGCTCGCATAGTCCACAGGGCTGTAACCCGAAAGGAATGACATGGGCAACTTGAACAATGGCGCGCTCGAGCGCAACGACTCACGTCGCGTGGCACTGGTCACGGGCGGCTCGCGGGGTATCGGCCGCGCCTGCGCTATCTGTCTGGCGGAGGATGGCTACGATATCGCCGTCGTCTATGCCGGCAGCGTCGATGCGGCGCGCGAGACGTGCGAAGCCTGCGAGGCGGCTGGCGCCGCGGCACGCGCATATCAATGCGACGTGGCCGACCCCGCTGCCGTCAACGCGTGCGTGGAAGCGGTCCTCAACGACTTTGGCTCCATTTGGGCGCTCGTCAACAACGCTGGCATCACCCGCGATGGCCTGCTCATGCGCATGGGCGATGACGCCTTCGATCGCGTGCTCGATGTCAATCTCAAGGGAACGTTTAACACGACGCGCGCGCTCACCAAGACCTTTATGCGCCAGCGCGGCGGTTGCGTCATCAACATGAGCTCGGTCGTGGGCCTGATGGGCAATGCCGGGCAAGCTAACTACGCTGCCTCCAAGGCGGGCGTGATTGGCCTGACCAAGGCGGTGGCGCGCGAGCTTGCACCCCGCGGCGTACGAGTGAACGCGGTCGCCCCCGGGTTTGTCGAGACAGATATGACGGCAAAGCTCTCGGAAAAGGTGCGTGCGGCCACCGAGGACCAGATTCCCCTTAAGCGTATGGCGCAACCCGAGGAAGTGGCCGGCGTGGTGCGCTTTTTAGCGAGCGATGCGGCTGCCTACATTACGGGCGAAGTCATACGCGTCGACGGCGGAATGGCGATGTAGAAAGCAAGCCGGGTAAGCGGCTTGGATGAGGAGACCATGATGGAACAGAGAGTTGCAATCACCGGTATCGGTGCCGTATCGCCGCTCGGCAACACCGCGCTTGCCACCTGGGCGGCAATGTGCGCTGGCACGTGCGGCATCGGCCCGATCACGCACTTCGATACCGATGCGTTTGCCGTCAAGGTGGCGGCCGAGGTCAAGGACTTTGACGGCAACGAGTACTTTGGCAAGCGTGACGCCAAGCATCTCGACCCCTGCGTTCAGTTTGCGATGGCGGCTTCGGACGAAGCCATGCACGATGCGGGCTTTGATGTCGAAGGCGCCATCGATCGCGAGCGCCTGGGCGTCTACGTGGGTTCAGGCGTGGGCGGCATGACGACGCTCGTCGACAACGTCCATACGATTGCCGAACGTGGGCCCCGCCGCGCATCGCCCTATATGATCGCGATGATGATCCCCAACATGGCATCGGGCAATATCGCAATCCGCCACAAGGCAAAGGGCCCGACCCTGCCCGTGGTGACCGCGTGCGCGACCTCGGCCCATGCCGTGGGCGAGGCGTTCCGCGCTATCAAGCATGGCTATGCCGATGCGATTCTCGCCGGCGGTGCCGAGGCCGCAATCATCCCCGATGCCGTTGCGGGCTTTACGTCCTGCCGCGCATTGACCACCAACCCCGATCCCGCGACGGCTTGCCGCCCGTTCGATGCAGACCGCGACGGCTTTGTGATGGGCGAGGGCGCCTGCGTGCTGGCACTCGAGAGCATGGAGCATGCGCAGGCGCGCGGTGCGCACATTTATGCCGAGGTCGTGGGTTACGGCAACACCGATGATGCCTACCACATCACGAGTCCCGACCCGGACGCGGCAGGCATCGCCCGTGCGATATCGCTGGCGGTGGCCGAGGGCGACGTTAAGCCTTCCGAGGGCCTCTACATCAACGCTCACGGCACCTCGACCAAGCTCAACGATTCGTCCGAGACGGCGGGCATCAAGCGAGCGCTCGGCGAGGATGCGGCGCGCGCTGCACATGTCTCGTCGACCAAGTCGATGACCGGCCATATGATCGGTGCCACGGGCGCCATCGAGGTCATGGCATGTGCCATGGCGCTCGAGCAGGGCGTGGTGCCCCCGACCATTAACTACCACACGCCCGATCCCGCCTGCGATCTTGACTACACGCCCAATCGCGCGGTTCGCGCCGACCTTACCTGGGCGCTTTCGACCAACCTGGGCTTTGGCGGACACAACGCCGCCATCGCGCTGCGTAGATATACGAGGAGCTAGAGCATGGATTCCAAAAGACTTGCCGAGATAGCCGATGTTATGGAGGACCGCGGCCTCACGCGCGTGCGCGTTGAGGAGCCCGATGGCACCGCGGTCGAACTCGAGCGCGCGAGCGCCGCACAGCCGGTTGCCGTGCCCATGCCCATGCCGAGCGCTATGGCCGCTCCAGTTGCAGCTCCCACAGTCGCGCCTGCCGCCGCGCCGGAGCTCGCCGCGCAGGCGCCTGCCGCCGCACCGGAGCCTAAGGGCACCGAGGTGACCGCTCCCATGGTCGGCGTTTTCTATGCTGCCCCGGCGCCGGGCGACGAACCGTTTGTGCGCGTGGGCTCCAAGGTCAAGGCCGGCGAGACCCTCTGCATCATCGAGGCCATGAAGGTTCTCAACGAGGTGACGGCAGAGGCGGATGGCGAGGTGCTCGAGATCTGCGTGGCCGACGGCGACCTCGTGGAGTTTGGCAGCTGCCTCATGAGGATCGGATAGGTGATATCCATGAACAAAGAAGAGCTCAAGAAGCTGTTGCCGCATCGTGAGCCGATGCTTTTGCTCGACGAAGCCGAGCTAGTGGGCGACGAGGCCCACGGCAAGATCACGATTACGGGCGACGAGTACTTTTTGCAGGGGCATTTTCCGGGAAACCCGGTCGTCCCCGGCGTGATCCAGTGCGAGATGCTCGCCCAGAACTGCTGCGTGCTGCTGATGGGCGATGAGGAGGCGCGCGGCGCGACGCCGTTCTACACGAGTCTGGACAAGGTGCGCTTTAAGCGTCCGGTGCGCCCGGGCGACACGGTGGATCTGGTGTGCTCCATCACGCGTGCGCGCGGGCCGTTCCGCTTTGCGACGGGTACTGCGAGCGTCAACGGTGAGGTTTGCTGCCGCGCCGATATGTCTTTTGCACTCATGCACGAAAGATAAGGAAGGCTTCATGTTCGACAAAGTGCTCATCGCCAACCGCGGCGAAGTCGCGGTCCGTGTTATCCGCGCGTGCCGCGATATGGGCATCAAGACCGTCGCCGTTTATTCCACGGCCGATGCGGACGCGCTGCACGTGCAGCTTGCCGACGAGGCGTATTGCATCGGTGGCCCGCGTCTTGCCGAGAGCTACCTCAACGACGATGCTGTGCTCACCTGTGCCGTGAAGTCGGGGGCAAAGGCAATCCATCCTGGCTACGGTTTCTTTTCTGAGAAGGCGAGCTTCGTGCGCGACTGCGACAAGTATGGCCTGGCGTTTGTCGGTCCTTCGGCCGAGGTGATCGACAGCATGGGCGACAAGGACGCCGCACGTCGAACGGCTGCCGCGGCGGGCGTGCCCATCGTGCCGGGCTGCGATTTGCTCAAAAGCCCCGAGGAGGCGACGGCCGAGGCCGAGCGCATTGGCTGCCCCGTGCTTATTAAGGCGCGTGCAGGTGGTGGCGGTCGCGGCATTCGCAAGGTCGAGCGCGTGGAAGATGCGGCAAAGGCGTTCATCGAGGCGCGTGCCGAGGGCGAGGCCGTTTTTGGCGACGGCGAGTGCTACATGGAGAAGTTCGTCGCGCCGGCGCACCACGTTGAGGTGCAGATTATGGCCGATAAGCAGGGCCATGTGTTTTCGCTCGGCGAGCGCGAGTGCTCGGTGCAGCGTCGCAACCAAAAGCTGATCGAGGAGAGCCCCGCGCCGTGCCTCGACGGACACGACGACATTCGTGCTCGCATGCACAAGGCAGCGCGTGACCTGGCTCGTGCCGTCGGCTACGAAGGAGCCGGTACCATCGAGTTCCTGTATTCGGACGACGGCAATTTCTACTTTATGGAAATGAACACGCGCTTGCAGGTGGAGCATCCAGTTACGGAGTTTGTGACCGATACCGACTTGGTCAAGTGGCAGCTGCGCGTGGCGGCCGGCCAGCCTTTGCCCTTTGAGCAGGAGGACATGCCGGTCCGCAACCATGCCATGGAGTGCCGCATCAATGCCGAGACGCCGGACTTTCTGCCATCATGCGGAACGGTCACCGCGTTGCGTGTACCGGGTGGTCCGCGCGTGCGCTGGGATTCGGCCATGTTCACCGGTGCGACAGTTCCGCCGTACTACGACTCCATGCTCGGCAAGCTCATCGTGTGTGCGCCCACGCGTGACGGCGCCATTCGCAAGATGCGCTCGGCCCTGGGCGAGCTCGTGATTGAGGGCGTGAGCGAAAACAGCGAGCTTCAGCTCGACGTGCTGGCAAACGACGAGTTCTTGTCGGGCATGTATCACACCGATCTGATGGGGCATCTCTATGCTGATGAATAGAAAAGCGAAGACGGTCAACGTCCTCGAGGGACCGATGACCGAGTCGTGCGCCGAGTTTCCCGCGCGCCACGTGTTTATCAAGTGCCCGGAGTGCCGCCGCGTGATCGATGAGGCGCGCCTGCACGACAACCTCGAGGTCTGCCCTCGTTGCGGCAAACACTTTCGCGTGAGCGGGCGCGACCGCATGCGCATGACGATTGACGAGGGCACGTTTGAGGAATGGGATGCCAGTCTGGCGCCGGAGGACTTCCTTTCGTTTCCCGGCTATGCCGACAAGCTCAAGAGCGTGAGCGAACGTTCGGGCGAGCGCGATGCCGTTGTGTGCGGCAAGGGCAAAATCTGCGGCTGCGATACCGCGCTCTTCTTTATGGATGCCAACTTTATGATGGGCTCGATGGGTTCCGTGGTGGGCGAGAAGATCTGTCGCACATTTGAGCGAGCGACCGAGCTTGGATTGCCAGTTGTCGGCTTTACCGTTTCGGGCGGTGCACGCATGCAAGAGGGCGTGACATCGCTTATGCAGATGGCCAAGATTTCTGCAGCGGTTAGGCGCCATAGCGAGGTGGGCGGCCTGTATATCACGGTGCTCACTGATCCCACGACCGGAGGCGTAACCGCGAGCTTTGCCATGGAGGGCGATATTATCCTGGCCGAGCCCGATGCCCTGACGGCATTTGCCGGCCCGCGCGTGATCGAGCAGAACATGCACAAGCGCCTGCCCAAGGGATTCCAGCGCTCCGAGTTTTTGCTGGAGCACGGCTTTTGCGATGCCGTTGTTCCGCGTGGCGAGATTGCGCTCACGGTAGGCGAGCTGCTGGCACTGCACGAAGGGCACGCGCCCGGCCTGGGGGCACCGCATGAGATCGTGCATACGGGTCGTCGCGGCAAAAAGCTGGGACACTTGTTCAAGCGCTCGACCGCACCAAAAACCGCGCTCGAGATTGTCAAACAGACCCGCTCGGCAGATCGCGCCACGGCGGGCGAGATGATCTCGCTGGGCCTGGATGGATTTGTGGAGCTGCATGGCGACCGTTACTTTGGCGACGACGCCGCCGTGGTGGCTGGCATTGGCTGGAAAGACGGGCGACCCGTGACGGTTATCGCCGTCGAGCGCGGTACCACGACCAAAGAGCGCATGCGTCGCAACTTTGGTATGGCACATCCCGAGGGCTACCGCAAAGCGCGTCGCCTTATGCGCCAGGCCGAAAAGTTTGGTCGACCGGTTCTGTGCCTGGTCGATACTTCGGGCGCGTTTTGCGGCATCGGTGCCGAGGAGCGCGGCCAGGGCGAGGCGATTGCCCAGAATCTCATGGAGATGAGCGGCCTTAAGACGCCGATTGTCTCGGTGGTGACAGGCGAGGGCGGCTCTGGTGGCGCGCTGGCGCTATCCGTGGCCGACCGCATCCTGATGCTCTCGAGCTCGGCCTATTCGGTCGTGAGCCCCGAGGCCTGTGCGTCGATCCTGTGGAAGGATACCGAGCGCGCGAATGAGGCCGCCGAGGCGCTTAAGCTCACGGCCCCCGATCTGTTGGCGCTCGGTATCATCGACGGCATTGTTGACGATAGGGGCCTGTCGCATGAGGAGATCGCCGGCGCCGTCATGTCCTCGGCATTTGATGCCTTCGATACGCTTGGGCAGCTCGACGACGCGACCCTCACAAACCTCCGCTACGAAAAGTACCGCGCAATCGGTCAGTACCGCACGATGTGACAAAGGGACTTCCCGCATGTCACATTGAGAAAGGCGTTCCATGTCACAAGTTTCTAACACCTCGTTTACAACGACGGTCTCATCAAACGCCATGGCCGTGGTGGACTATCTGTCCAAAAGCATGATGTCGGCGCTGCCGTTTATTGTCTGCGCGGCGTTGTTCCGCACCGTCGCCGTCATTATGGGCGAAGGCATGCTGGGCCTGTGGTCTGCCGATTCCGAAATCTATCGCCTGTTCTACAGTTGGCTCTATAACGCCGGCTACTATTTTTTGCCCATTTATCTTGGTTGGGCGGCCGCCCGCCAGCTCGGTTGCTCGGAGCAGCTGGGCATGATGCTGGGCGGCGTATTGATTGCGCCCGATCTGCTTAAGCTCGTCGATGCCGCATCGACGACGGGGGCATCGATGACTTCCGTGTATGGTCTGCTTCCCGCGCCGGTCAACGATTACACGACGACTGTTATCCCGGTTCTCATCTCGGTGCCCGTGCTATGGCGAGTGGAGTGTTTCTTTCAGCGCGTTATCCCTAAGGCCGTGGCGTTTTCGTTCGTTCCGTTTGCAACCATGCTCGTCATGGTTCCGGTTTCGCTGTGTATTACGGCGCCGGCGGGCAGCTATTTGGGCATGCTGTTGGGCCAGCTTATGTTTATGCTTGGCAATTCCGGTGGCATCGTGTCGCTGCTCACGCTCATGGGGCTTGCCGCGGGCTGGGAGTTCCTAAAGATCGCGGGTGTCAGCAACGTTGTCCTATCGCTCGCCTATGCGCAGTTTATGAGTGTGGGAACGGATTCGTGCATCCTGATCGCCGCGACGATGGCAACGTTTGCCGTTTGGGGCATGCCCTTTGGTGCGTCGCTTCGCGTTGCGGATAAGGACGAGAAGGCCCTCATGCTGGGCTATTCGATCTCGGGCGTGCTTGGTGGCGTAAGTGAGCCGGCGCTGTACGGTTGCGGCTTTAAATATGGCAGGTGCCTGACGTGCATGGCCATTGGCGGCGCCGTCGGAGGCCTTGTTGCGGCCGTGGGCCACGTTACGGCCTGTACCATCGGTATGACGAATGTCCTCATGGTCATTGGCTTTGCCACGGGCGGCATCTCGAACCTGCTGTGGTGCTGCGCTGCCGGCGGTGTGGCATTTGCGGTGTCTGCGGCGCTGAGCTACTGCTTTGGCGTGGTGCCGGCGAAGGGGCAGGCGGCGGGGGATGGAGCCGATTTGCCCGAAACCTCTAAGAGCGCGGCCGAAGTAAGCGCGTAAACCTGTGCGGCACAAGGACGATTCCTTTGCCACATTCCAAGGCCGTGGCCCGTGTGGGTCGCGGCCTTTTTGTATCTGGGGGACAAAGTGGCTACACTACAATCCGTTTGAACAATAGATATATAAGTAGCACCGTGGGGGCGGATGTAGATGGTCGAGTGGATTGTTAAGCGTGCGCAGGGCGATCGTGCGCGTGTGGGCACGTTAGCGGGCATGGTGTGTATTGTCGCCAATGTCGCGCTTTGTGCTGCGAAGGGCGCAATTGGTGTGGTTTCGGGATCGGTTTCGATTGTGGCGGATGCCATGAACAACCTATCCGATGCCAGCTCGAACATCGTGAGTGTCCTTGGCTTTAAGCTGGCGAGCAAGCCGGCCGACCCCGAGCATCCTTACGGCCACGGTCGCTACGAGTATCTCTCGGGTCTGGTCGTGGCGGCGCTCGTGCTGCTGATTGGCGTTGAGCTGGTGAAGTCCTCAGTTGAGCGCGTCATCCACCCCGAACCTGTCGAGTTCTCGCTTGCCCTGGTGGCAGTTCTCGTGCTTTCGATGGTCGTAAAGCTCTGGATGGCGACCCTCAACCAAAAGCTCGGCGATCGCATTGAGTCCGAGACGCTGCATGCGACCGCCCAGGATTCCAAGAACGATGTCCTTGCTACGGGCGCCGTGCTGGCGTGCGCAATTGTTTCGCAGGTGACGCACATCAATCTTGACGCATGGGTCGGCCTTGCCGTTGGCGCCTATATTGGCTGGAGCGGTTTTGAACTCATCCAGGATACGGTGAGCCCGCTTTTGGGCCAGACGCCCGATCCTAAGCTGGTCAAGCACATTCGAGATAAGATCATGAGCTATCCCGGTGTTTTGGGCGTTCACGATCTGATGGTTCACGACTACGGCCCGGGCAGGAAGTTCGCAAGCGCTCATGCCGAGATGGCGGCCGAAGCCGATCCGCTGGAGAGTCATGACACGCTCGACAACATTGAGCAGGCGTTTAGGAAAGATGACGGCATGATCGTCACGCTTCATTACGACCCCATCGTGACCGACGATCCAAAGGTGGCAGATATGCGCCTCCGCATCAACGCGATGGCCAAACAGATCGACGGCCGTATTTCGATCCACGACCTGCGCTGCGTGCCGGGCCCTACGCACACTAACGTGATTTTTGACTGCGTGCGTCCTTCGGATTTAACGATGGGCGCCGATGACCTTAGGCGCACGCTGGCGCAGCAGGTGGAGTCCGAATATCCCAAGTCGATAGCCAAGATTACGGTCGATGAAGACTACGTCGGCGCGGCACGCGAGTAGGGCTGTATCGCTAGGGCCATTCGCGCAAAAGGGGAGACCATGAAGAAACTGTATCTGCTCCGTCACGGTCAGACGGAGTTCAATGTCAAAAAGCTCGTCCAGGGCCGCTGCGATTCACCGCTAACGGACTTGGGCCGTCAGCAGGCCGCAAAGGCCGCCGCATGGCTTAAAGCCCGCGACGTCACCCCCGACAAGGTAGTCTCGTCTCCTTTAAGCCGAGCCATGGCCACGGCTCGGCTCGTCGCAGGCGAGCTCCTCGGCCCGGACGCCGCCGTCGAGCCCTGCGAAGGCATCATCGAACGCTGCTATGGCTCCTTTGAAGGGGGCCCGCACGACGCACTGCCTACCGACGTCTGGGATCCGGGCGAGGACTTAATCCCCTTCGGAGGGGAGGGAAGTCAGGCGCTGCAAGAGCGTATGGTAAGCACGCTCGCTAATCTCATGAGCGCCGATGATGTTGAAACCGTCCTGGCAGTAAGCCACGGCAGCGCCAGCCGCCAATTCATCAAAGCCGCCGCCCCAGAGGGCTTCGAACTCCCAGCAAAGCTCCCCAACTGCGCCATCATGATCTTTGATTTTGAGGATTCGCAAGAAGAATGCGACACGTCCCAATGTAAGTTCACCTTGCAGCAGATCATCGATCCTCAACAAAGTCTTTAGCCTGAGCGAGCAGAGTTAAGCAGGCATCAACGTGTCGTCTCCCGAGCTTTGGCTTGACACGCTGAACATCTACAAGGATAACCTTGAGGCCGTCGAGGCGTTCCTGGCCGACGCCCGCGCCATGGGCGACGGTCGCCTCAATGTGGTGCTCACCGGTGCCGGCACCTCCGATTACGTGGGTGAGGTTGTCGTCCTCAACCCCGACCTATCCCTCGTCGAGACCTATCTCGGTGGCGAGAGCGTCTACACTGAGAAGTAGCTGCTGACCTATTTGCGATTTGATGCGAATAATGAGACCCCGATTCGGCTTTATCGAATCGGGGTCTTTGCTGTGGTGTCCAGCTAAATCAAAACAGGCCTATTCTGCGACGATGATGCGAGTTGATTCGAGAACCATGGAACGCTGTTTGTCGTTGACATTTGCATCGGTGATGAGTGCGTCCATTTGATCGAGATTGAAGAAGCCGAAGAAGTCCATCTGTCCGATCTTGCTTGAATCGCAGACAAGGTAACGCTTGGCGGCGCGATCGCAAGCGAGCGCCTGTAAGCGTCCTTCCTCAAGGTTAGAACAGGAGATGGATTGGGCGAGTACGCCGTTGGTGCCGATAAAGCAAGTGTCGATACCGAGCGGGGCGAGAGCATCTTCGGCGATGGGCCCGACGAAAGAACCCGATCGTTTGCGATACTGTCCTCCCAGGGCCCAGATCTCCACATCGTTACGCGTCTGGAGCATGTTCAGCACGATGATGCTGTTTGTGATGACGCGCAGCCGCATGCGCGGCAGCGCACGGGCGATGAGAGCGCAAGTCGAACCTGGTCCGAGGAAGATGGTGTCGCGCTCTCTGATGAGGTTGACAGCGGTGCGTGCGATATGCTCTTTTTCAGGGGAGCGGATTGAGAGCTTTTCAAAAAACGGGACCTCTTCGGCAATGGGGGAGCCGCTTGAAAGTCGGATGCCACCGTACTCGCGGATGACGCCAGCGCGTCGCGAGAGCTCATCGAAGTCTCTTCGAGCGGTCATTTCAGATATACCAAAGATTGTTGCGGCTTGGGCAACAGTGACCATTCCGCGCTGAGCGCACAGCTCAAGTAATTGTTCGTGACGTTCGGGTTTAAGCATGGCTTGCCAATTGGATTATGCGGTAATGACGGAGGTATAGGCGCGGAGGGCCTCGATGGTCCGGGGGTCTGCGTCCTCGTTAATGAATGCCGCGGTCATATCCTCCAGTGTGGTGAAAAGGCAGAAGTCGCGCCTTCCGACTTTTTCAGCATCTACAACAAGATAACGCTCCTGAGCTCGAGAAAGAGCGTCTGAGAGGACCATGGCTGCATCGGGACGAGAGCCAAAGACCTCGTTTCCAAAAATACCGGTTGCCGAGACGTAGGCCTTGGGAGCGGATAGACCGTAGGGGCCGCGGCCGTTGTATGGCATGGTGAAAACTCGCGTGTCGTGACGCATCATGCCACCAACAAAGAATAGATCTATATGTGGATTGTCGGCTAGCAGGTTCAGCACGGGAAGACTGTTGGTGACGACGCGTATGTCCTCCTGGGGCAAATACGAACACATGAGCTCGAGAGTGGAGCCTCCACCGAGAAAGATCGTATCGCCGGCTGAGACGGTTTGGGCGGCGGCTATAGCAGCGGCACGTTTCTGATCAACTTGAAAACGACGTTTCTCCTCATGCGGGGTCAAACGTGAAAGGGCTGTTCCGTGGGCGGAGTGTGGAAGCTGAGCCCCTCCGTGTACGCGCACAAGAAGGCCCTTGTCGGCAAGCTCGGCCAGGTCACGCCTGATGGTCATATCCGAAACAGATAGGGTATTAGATATCTCGTTTACCGATACCGAATGATGTTGATCGAGCAAGTCGAGAATGGCCTCCTGGCGTTCGGATTTCATGAGTGCCGACTCCCTCATCGAGCGTTTGTTCTTATTTCAATGTAAACGAACAACATAAATAAACGCAAACCGTTCACGAAGGCACATTACCTTTCACCGGTCAAAACATAACGCTCACGGAAAAAACCATCAAATAGGAGGTAAATAGAGCTCATTCCAAAAATCATCTCTTGACCAATAAACAAATATAGACGAACATAAACGAACAGAACGAACATAAACGAACAGAACGAACAGAACGAACAGAACGAACAGAACGAAGAGAATTAATAAGTATGAAAGGACAGAAGATGCGTATCGGTGTCATCCTTGCAAGTCACGGAGAGTTCGCTCAGGCCGCCCTCGGCGCCGTCGAGATGATTGCGGGCAAGCAGCCTGATGTCATCGCTCTTGGTCTCACCGCCGAGAAGAGCCTGGAGTCTTTCGAGTCCGAGATGCGCGAGGCTTACGAGACCCTCAGCGCCGAGTGCGAACTCGTCGTCACCCTATGCGACATCTACGGCGGCACCCCATTCAACGTGACTACCCGCTGCCTGCTCAACGGCATGAACATGGTTGCCTACACTGGCCTGTCCATGCCCGTTGCGGTCGAGCTCCTGCTCACCCGCGATGGCCTCGATTCCGCCGACGCGGTCCGTGCCCAGCTCACTGCCGCTCACGCCGGGGCCCAGCAGGAGATCAAGGCTCCCGCTCCGGCCGTGGAGGCAGACGAGGACGATTTGGACCTCTAGGCTCGTTAGCCCGTCGATTCGAGTGGCGCTCACCCGTATCCCCCGAGTGGGCGCCTCGATCGAGCAGAGCATTCGTAAACGGTACTGAAGGAACGTGCAAACGAAAAGGAGAACATCATGGCACTCAAACTCGTCGACATCGATGACCGCCTGATCCACGGTCAGGTCGCCACCACTTGGATTCCCGACTTCGGCATCGAATCGGCAATCATTGTCTCGGATAAGGTCGCCAACGACCCCGTCCAGAAGTCCGTCGCCGGCCTCGCCGCCCCCGACATCAAGGTCTCCGTCTTCGGTGTCGAGAAGTTCATTGAGGTCCTCAAGAAGACCGAGCTCAAGAAGGCCACGATGGTGCTCTTCACCAACCCCATCGACGCCCTCAAGCTGCACGAGAACGGCTTGCCGTTCGACTACCTGAACGTCTCCGGCATGCGCTTCAACGAGCAGCGTCATCGCCTGCACAAGAACATGTCCGTCACCGCCGAGGAAAAGGCCGCCTTCGAGGAGCTCATTGGCCTCGGCGTCGACTGCTGGATGCAGACCACCACGCGCGATTCCAAGGAGCCCGTGTCCGAGCTCCTCAAGAACTACTAAGTAAGTAACCATCTCCGGGCATGTGAACCCGGGGCGTGCCCATCGGAGGGAACGATGGGCGAATAGGGAAGGAGAGGCTTATGCTTCAGGCACTTCTGCTCGCCATCTGGGCGGGTCTGTGCACTTGGGACCAGTTCGGTCCCCACCTGGGCTTCCGCAAGCCCCTGCTGGCATCCGTCGGCGTCGGCATCATCCTCGGTGACATGACGACCGCCATCATGATCGGCGCGACCATGGAGCTCATGTGGCTCGGCGTCAACAACATCGGCGCTTATGTTCCGCCGGATGTCATCTCCGGCACCATCGTCGGTGCCGCCCTGGGCATCATGGGTTCCACCGACACCGCCAGCGCCATCGCCCTGGCAGTCGCCATCGGCATCCCCACCGCCACCTTGGTTCAGCAGCTGAACATCTTGGTCATGACCACTAACGTCTCGCTTGTCCACGGTGCCGACAAGGCCATCGAGTCCGGTAAGTTCAACGCCGTCAACAAGTTCTTCTGGACCGGCGCCCTGTGCTTCTTCCTGACCCGCGCCGTTCCCGTCTTCATCGCCACGGGCATCGGCTCCTTCGTGATCGAGGACATCATGGCCTTCCTGCAGAACCAGGTTCCGTGGGTCCTCACCGGCTTCTCCACCGCCGGTGGCATGATGCCCGCCGTCGGTCTGGCCATGCTCCTCACCATGATGATGAAGAAGAACATGTGGATCTTCCTGCTGCTCGGCTTTATCATGGCCGCCTTCCTCAACGTCCCGACCGTGGGCATCGCGCTCGCCGCTTGCGCCGCCGCCGGCGTGTGGGACGTCATTACCGAGGGCCAGAAGAATCAACCCGCCCCTGCCGCCGCCTCTGCCGCCGGCTCCGATGATGACGAGGAGTACGATCTCTAATGGGTAAGATCTCCAACTCCACCCTGAACAAGGTCCTGCTGCGCACCCAGGGTTGCCAATTCGCGCACAACTACGAGCGCATGCAGTCGCTGTCCCTGACCTACTGCTTTGCCCCTGTCCTCGAGGAGCTCTACAAGGACGCCCCCAAGGAGGAGCGCGTTAACGCCATGAAGCGCCACCTCGAGTACTTCAACACCCACCCGCTCGCGATCCCCTTCATCCTTGGCATCACCGCCGCCCTGGAGGAGACCACGGATGAGGATCAGAAGGACACCGTCGTCGGCATCAAGACCTCCCTCATGGGTCCCTTCGCCGGCCTTGGTGACTCCCTGCTGAACCTCACCTGGTACCCGATCGCCGGCTCCATCGGCGCATCTATGTGCGTCGACAACGGCTCCATTGTGGGTCCGCTCGTGATGTTCTTGCTCATCAACCTGCTGTACTGGCCGCTGAAGTACTTCGGCCTGCACAAGGGTTACGAGATGGGCATGGAGCTCGTCGAGAAGGCGGGCGTCCAGGTCTTCGACCGTCTGGGCAACCTCGCCAACGTGCTGGGCGTCATGGTCACCGGCGGCCTGATCGCCACGACCGTTAAGCTCAAGCTTGCCGTGCAGTTCGCCTTCGGTGAGGGTGACCCGCTGGTGCTCCAGGACCAGCTCGATAAGGTGTTGCCCTTCCTGCTGCCTGTCGTTCTGACTTTCATCTGCTATCGCCTGCTCAAGAAGGGCCAGGGCAAGAACTCCGCCCAGATCATCATCGGTCTGATTGTGTTCTCCCTTGTGTTCGCCGCTATCGGTTTCTACTTCCCGGCGTTCAAGATCTTCGCCTAATCGCGAGCTTATCAAAAGGCAAATCGTTTGATGGCCGCGCCCCGCATGCCGGGCGCGGGCCTCGTTGTCTCATGTGCTCTCCATCGTGCGCGATCGGGGTGCGCTCCATTATGCCCATGTGCCTTTGGCGTATCGCCATCTGGCAAATCCAACTATCGAAAGGATGCCAATGAGAACCGTCCTCGTGCTCATGGATACTCTGCGTCGCGACGTCCTGTCGTGCTACAACCCCGCAACCGACGTCCAGACCCCCAATCTCGATGCCTTTGCCGAGCGTTCCTGCGTGTTCGACAACCACTGGATTGGCTCGGCTCCCTGCATGCCTGCCCGCCGCGACATCCTCACCGGTCGCTACAACTTCCTCGAGCGCCCCTGGGGCCCCATCGAGCCCTTCGATGTGACGCTGCCGGCCTGCCTGCGCGCGAACGGCAACTTCTGCCACATCACCACCGACCACTGCCACTACCTACGCACCGGTGGCGAGGGCTACCTCCAGGAGTTCAACACCTGGGATTACTACCGCGGCCAGGAGGGCGACCCGTGGGTCAGCCGCATCGATGAGCCGAATAACATGCCCGAGACCTTCTACGGGCGCGTGCGCGAGCAGTACCAGAAGAACCGTCAGCTCTGGCCCAACGAAGAGGACATGCCGAGCCCCAAGACCTTCCAGTCCGCCTGCGACTGGATCGACGGCAATGCTGGGGCCGACGACTTCTTCCTTATGGTTGAGGCCTTCGACCCGCACGAGCCCTTCGATGTGCCCGACAAGTACATGGAGATGTACGGCGGCACTGGCGAGCTCGACCGCGACTACTTCGAGATTCCTGAGTACAAGCGCGTCTCCGCCACCGACGTCAACAAGGGCGCGGAGGACTACCTGAAGCGCCGCTACAAGGCCCTCGTCACCATGACCGACCGCTGGTTTGGTAGGCTCATCGACAAGCTCGAGGAGCGCGGGATGCTGGACGATACCATGGTCATGGTCACCACCGACCACGGCTATTTCCTGGGCGAGCGCGACTACATGGGCAAAAACTACATGCACCTGTATAACGAGCTCGCGCATCTGCCGTTCATTGTGCACTTCCCGGGTAACGCCCGCGCCGGCGAGCATGCCCGCCAGCTCACTCAGGCAATCGACATCATGCCCACGGTGCTTGAGGCCCACGGCTGCGAGATTCCCGCAGATGTGTGCGGCACCTCCCTCGTGCCGCTCATGACGGATGCTGACGCGCCCACGCGTGGCTACGCCCTGTACGGCGTGCACGCCATGACCGTCAACGTCACCGACGGCCGCTACACCTACTTCCGCGCGCCGGTCGCCGGTAACCAGCCGTGCTTCGAGTACACCGCACTGCCGCACACCATCCGCAAAAAGATGGGTTCGGACTGCCCGGAGGAGATTGAGTGTGGCCGCTACTTCAAACGCACCAAGTACCCGCTGTTCAAGATCCCCTGTAAGAAGCCGGCCCAGATCGAGGGAGCCACGCCGCTCGCCGAGGTCGAGCAGACGATGCTGTTCGACCTTGAGAGTGACTACGGCCAGGTTAATAATCTCGCCGGCAAGGACGACCACGCCGAACAGCGCATGATTGACCTGCTGCTGCGCGGCCTGGAGGAGCATGAGTCCCCGGCCGAGCAAAAGGAGCGCCTGGGCTTGGCCTAAGATTCATGCGGTGATTGTGCGGGCCGGATGCGCCGCCTCGGGTAAGGAGGTGGTTTCCGGCCCGATGAGTGAGGGCTAGCCTGTGCGAAGGGGGGTATGTGCCATGTGCGCGAAGCATATTGGCTTTTTGATAAAACCGGCATCGAGTGCTTGCAACATGCGGTGCAGGTACTGCTTTTACTGCGATGTCGCTGCTCATCGCGAGGAGCGGAGCGCCCGCGTCATGGGCGAAGACGTGGCAAGTGCCATCATCGACCGTGCACTCGCCGTGGCGAGTGATGCGCACATTTCTTTCGCCTTCCAGGGCGGCGAGCCCACCCTGGCCGGCCTTGACTTCTTCCATTCGTTCGTCGCGCGGGTGGAGGAGCGCCGTGAGAACCAGCGGGTGAGCTGGGCGTTGCAGACCAACGGCTACCTGATCGAAGAGGAATGGGCCGAGTTCTTCCGCGAGCACGGGTTCCTCATCGGAGTCTCGGTTGACGCTTATCGCGACCTGCACGATTCGATGCGTCCCGATGCGCACGGTGCCGCTACGTACGCGCGCGTCATGAGCGGCGTTCGCCTGCTGCGCGAGCGCGGCGTGGACGTCAACATACTCTCGGTCCTCACCTCGCAGATGGCGGCGCATCCACAGCGCGTCTTCTCCTTCATCAAGCAGGAGAAGATCACCCATATCCAGTTCATCCCGTGCCTGCCGGGCCTCGACGATGAGCGGGACACGTTCTCGCTCGACCCGCGTGCCTTCTCCTCGTTCTACCGCCGCTTGTTCGACTTGTGGTGGCGCGAGCTCGGTGCTGGGCGCTATGTGAGCATCTGGCTGTTCGAGAACGTCATGCAGATGGCGCTCGGGCAGTTTCCGTCGCAGTGCGGTATGCTCGGCCGCTGCGCTCCGCAGTTCGTGGTGGAAAGCGACGGTTCGGTGTATCCGTGCGACTTCTATGCGCTGGATGAGTACCGCGTGGGCGATATTCGCGTCGATTCCCTTGAGGCAATGGCGACCTGTGAGACCATGCGCATGTTTTTGAACGAGCCGCGTCGCGATTGCGCGCGGTGCGCCGATTGCCCCTTTGAGGGCATTTGCCATCGCAACTGCAAGCGCCTGAACATCGCCTATTACGATGCGGGCTACTGCGGGCTGCGTGAGTTTTTGGAGTACGCCTATCCCGGCCTGCAGCGCGTGGCTCGCATGTTCACGCGGCGCTGATCCTGCCCGGGTTTTGCCTCGTCGTAGTTGTGTGGGGCTCTGCGCCCCTCCCGCCTTGACCACTCAATCTTCATCCCGTTCCCGTGAGTTTGGAGTTCCCTATGCCCCAGCAACCCAACGTTCTCCTTATCATGTGCGACCAGATGCGCGGCGACTGCCTGGGTATCGACGGCCATCCGGACGTGCAGACGCCCTACTTGGACACGCTCGCCGCCGACGGCATGCTGTTCGAGAACGCCTACTCCGCCTGCCCGAGTTGCATCCCGGCGCGCGCCGCCCTCTTTTGCGGCAAGACGCCCGCGGGCACGGGCCGCGTGGGTTACCAGGACGGTATCGCGTGGGAGTACGACCATATGCTCGCGCAGGAGATGCGCGACGGCGGCTACCAGACCGCCGTGGTAGGCAAGATGCACGTGCATCCGCCGCGTTTGGGCTGCGGCTTCGAGCACATGCGCCTGCATGACGGCTACATCGGCCACTACCGCAAGGCGAACCTGCCGTACTGGATGCACCAGAACGTCTCCGACGACTACATGCGCTTCCTCAAAAATGAACTGGGCGAATTCGCCGACGTGAACGGTTCGGGCGTTGAGAACAACTCCTGGATCACCCATCCCTGGGCCTACGAGGAGCGCCTGCACCCCACCAACTGGGTGGTGGACGAGTCCATCCGCTTTTTGGAGACCCGCGATCGCACGCGCCCGTTCTTCCTCATGACGAGCTTCGTGCGGCCCCACCCGCCCTTCGACGCGCCGCAGACCTACTTCGATCTGTACCGCGACATGGAGCTGCGCGCGCCTGCCGCTGGTGATTGGGATGACGCCGATGCCACCGAGCGCGATGGCATGATCTTGGACCTGTCTCTTATACACATCTCCGAG
>UQNU01000030.1 GCA_900542555.1 uncultured Collinsella sp. | reverse complement strand
ACGAGATGACGTCGAGTCTCGTGGGCTCGGAGATGTGTATAAGAGACAGTGCCAACACCGACCAGACCGCCATCGGCAAGCGAGAAGAGCGACTGGACGATCTGGTAGCCCTGACCCTGGGCGTCCTTAAACGGATCGACCCAAACCTGGAAACGCACCTGAACGTGCGACAGGAACTTGTAGGCGCCCACGGCTCCAACGGCTAAGAGCGCAAGGCCGATAACGACATACGAAAAGCGCCCCGTGGCAACGTAGAGCATCAGCAAGAAGATGGTGTAGAACAGCACGGCCGAACCCAGGTCGCGTTCGAAGACGACGACGAGCAGGCACACACCCCACACGGCAAACAACGGCAGTAGCAGTCGCAGGCGAGGGATCTTAAAGCCCAAGATCTTGCGGTTGGAGATGGAGAGCAGCTCGCGGTTCTCGGCCAGGTACCCGGCCAGGAACAGCACGATAAAGACCTTGGCGAACTCGCCGGGCTGGATGGTAAAGCCCGCGATGCGAATCCACAGCTTGGAGCCCGAGATCGTGGTGCCGATAAAGATAGGCAGCATCAGCAGAATGATGCCGATGATGCCAAAGGTGTACTTGTAGCGCATGACCACGTCGAGGTTTTTGACTAGTGCAAGCGTTCCCACCATGAGCGCCACCGAGACAAACAGGATGATGAGCTGTGAGATGGCGAGAGCGGGGGCGAGACGCGTCACGAACGTGATGCCGATGCCCGAAAGTATAAATACGATGGGCAGGATGGCGGGGTCGGCACCGGGCGCCAAGATGCGCACGGCGATGTGGGCCGCGGCAAAGGCGGCAAAGAGGCCGATCGGTACGGCGAGCGTCTCAAAGGAGATGGCAGCGCCCGCGGTGAGGACGTACATCGCATACAGCAGGATGACGGGGAACGCCGAGGCGATGAGCAAGAGCAGCTCGGTGTTGCGGCGACTCATAAGCGGCACTCCCTTTCTAATTCTTATCGGAGGCTTCGGCCTCGGCGGACTGTTCGGCGGTTTTCTCGGAATCTGATTCGGAGGTCGATCCCTGATTGGTGTTGTCGCGAATCGTTTGCGCGTCGATCACCTGGCGGGTCTGCTCCTCGTCGATCTGGTGGCGGTACTTGGATATCGTGTCCTGCGCATCGTCGACACTTGTTTGCGGAATACCCGCCTTGAGGCGGTTTTGCGTGTCTTCGGGCAGGTCGGATAGCTTGATGCTGGTTTCGCTTTCGAGCCAGTGGAGCTTGAGTCCGAGCGGCTTGCCGGGCAGGCCGCGCCAGACGGCGACATTGCCCTGGTAGGTACCCAGGTAGTACGAGCCGGTGACACCCGTGTAGGCCCAGATGCCAGCTGCCAGCACAAAGACGAGGGCCAGGATGGCGGCGATAGTAACGTTGCGGCGACGCACGCGTTGCGCCTCGCGCATGACGCCATCGTCAACCAGGTCAACGACTACTACGGTCACGTTGTCGTGGCCGCCGGCGGCAAGCGCCGCGTCCACTAGGTTGTCGACGCAGATTTGCGCGGTTGAGGACTGCGTGGCGATGTTCTCGATATCGCTATCGGGAATCATGCTCGAAAGGCCGTCGGAGCACAGGATCAGACGGTCGCCTTCCTCGATATGCAGAGTGAAGTGGTCGGCATACATGGCGGGGTCCGAGCCCAGCGCGCGGGTGATGACCGAACGGTTGGGGTGGACGCGAGCCTCGTCTGCCGTGATCTCGCCGGCGTCCACGAGCTCCTCCACGTAGGAGTGGTCGCGGGTCACGCGGATGAGCGTGCCCTCGTGGAGCAGGTAGGCGCGAGAGTCACCCACGTGGGCGATGGCGAGCGTGTCGTTTTCGATGTAGGCGCAAGTGGCTGTGCAGCCCATGCCGGGCTTGCCCAGGCCATTCAAGGCAGCCTCGATTACGGCGGCGTTGGCGGCCTCGACGGCTGCCGCCAGGCGCGCGGCGTCGGCAGACTGAGGAGCTGTCTTGGCAATGGTCTCGACAGCGATAGAGGAGGCTACCTCGCCGGCGGCGTGACCGCCCATGCCGTCGCATACGCAAAAGAGCGGCGACTGCACTAGGTAGGAATCCTCATTGTGCGGGCGCACGCAGCCAACGTCGGAGCGGGCGCCCCACATGAGTTGCGTGGTGGTGCCGGCATCATAGGTCGAGTCGGTCTCGATGCGCTCCTCGGTCAGGGGCTCAAAGCTCATGGTCGAGCCGGGGTCTTTGAGCTTGGCCTCAACGGCGGCAACGTCGATCTCTGCTGTGTCACCGGGAGAGACGGTGTTTGTCTCGGCGTTTGATTCGGAATCTCCGGTGTCCGGGGAGTCGGGCTCCTCGGAAACGCGGGCGGTCGACTCGTCGTCTTGCGGGCTGACGTCTATAGGCTCGGGCGCCGGCGTAGACGCGGGCGCAACCTCGGACGCCGGGGCCATGGGAAACGCCGGCGCGGCGGGCTCGGGTGCCGCAAACACCGCAGCGCTCTCGTTGATTGCCGCGGCGACGGGCTCTGCAAAGTGAGCCGGCGCCGGGGTTGCTTCGGGCGCTGTGGGCTGTTCCGCAGCATGTGCGCCGATGGGCGCTGCTGCGGCATCCGCTTCGTCCTCGTTATCGGCGAGATCCGAAATATCATGCGTTACATGCGAAAGAGGCAGGGAGAACACGGTGTCCTCGGGCTCCACGGGTGTGGAGTCCGCCGGAGCGGCGTGGGCCGGTGCAGCTACGGCGGCAGCCGGTGCCTCGGTCATAGTTGCGGACTTGTTCTCCTCGTCGATCATCGACGGTTCACCTTCATGACCACGTCGCCAATCTGGACTTCGTCGCCCTCACGCAGCGTCGCGGGCTCCACGAGCTGGCGGCCGTTGACGAGCGTGCCGTTAAGCGAGTTGAGGTCCTCGATGATGAGCGCCGGGCCCTGCAGCGAAAAGCGCGCATGCGAGGCCGAGACGAACGGTTCGTTGATGCAGATGTCCGAAGATGGCGAGCGACCGACGATGACGGGGCCGAGCATGTCTACGTGGATGCCGCGGATACCGCGCGGACCCTTGTCCACATCAATCGTCCAGATAGCCGAGTCGCGGCGCTGCCCGCGCACAAGTCCCACGCCGGTCTTCATGACGGCGAACAGGAAGATATAGAGCAGGGCGACCAGGACGATGCGGCCTGCAAAAAGGACGATATCGATGTTCATAAGCGACTATCCCCTAAATTCAAAGGTGCTCAGGCCAAACGTCAGCAGATCGCCGTTGCGCAGCGGGCAGCGCGTAATGCGGCGGTTGTTGACGAGCGTGCCGTTGGTGGAATTGAGGTCCTCGATCGACCAATCCGAGCCCGTAAAGGTGAGCTGGGCGTGGCGGCGCGACACGTTGGGGTCGCGCAGGGCAATGTCGGAAACTGAGCGCTCGCGACCGATGGTCACCTGTGCGGAGGTGATGCTATGGCTCTCGCCGCTCACGACGTCGACGAGCTGGGCGAGCGGGCGCTGCGGGGCGCGAGTGCTCGCCATGTTGGAGGCGATGCCGGCTGCGGCGCCTAGGCCCACGGCGGCACCGGTCGCGGCGGCTCCGCCCATGCCGGCAAGCGCGTCGCGCGAGACGGTCTGAGGCACCGGGATGGGTGCGGCGGCGGGGTCGGGGACGCTAGGCGCGAAGGGGTCTGCCACGGCAAGCGGGTCGGGAGCGGCGGCGCGAGGCGTCGGCTGCTGCTGGGGCATGGCGGCGGGGCGCTGCTGCTGCGGGGCAGCAAACTGCTGCTGGCCGGCGCGCGGGGCGCTGGCGGCACGGCTTGCCGCGGAGTTGTTCTGGCCCAGGCCGTTCTGATAGGCGCGCTCTTCTTCGTACAGGCGGCCGAGCGTGGGGGCATCGACGTTCTCGGCAAAGACCGAGAACTTGCCGGCGCGCAGCTGCGGATCGATCATAAAGCGCACGAGGGGCTCGCCGACAAAGACATAGCGGCGCTTTTCGGCCTGCGCCTTCACGAACTCGCGGACCTCGCGCGAAAGCTCGGGGTAGAACGGGGCGAGCATGGGATCGTCGTCGGCGGCGATAAGGATGGTATAGAGTGCCGGCGCCGTGTTGACGCCGTTAATCACCAGAGTCTGATCCTCCATGTCGCGAGCGGCCTGCTTGGCAAGCTTCTTAAAGGAGAACGGGGCACGGGTGGCACCGAAGATGCCGGCCACGTGGTCCTCGAAGATGTTCAGGAAGTTCACGAAAGATCACTCTCCGTATAGGTTCTTTGGTATCCGAGCAAATATAGGCATATCCCAACGATTATAGAGGATAGGATTCCCGCAACCGCCGCCTTGGCGATGACCGCGGCTGCAAGGCTGGCAATTTCCATATGGTGTGCAAGACAGGACGCCGCTGAGCAGCCGATGCCGGTGGCAATGATGGCGGCGATTGCGGCAAGGTTTGAGCCCTGATCGGCACGCTTGGCATGGGCATTGAGCAGCGCAGATGACGCCGCGGCAGTTGCCGCGACCAGCACAAAGGCAGCCCAAAGGAGCGGGTCTCCCAGCGCTGCGGCAACGTTACCGAGCCCCAGCACGCCTCCGGCTGAAAGCGCGACCGTGGCCAGACGGGCAAAAAGCGCGCCCATGCCCGTTGCCGCGGCGGCGCTTGCCGGGCCGAGCCAAAACGACGCGACGCCGGCGGCGACCCCAGCTGCCAGGAAGGTATTGCCGGTCAGACAGCCAAGCGCGAGTGCACAGGTGAGCGTGGCGCTCGCGGCAGTCTCGGTGCGACCCCAGGCGATCCACCAACCGGACATGGCGGCGGCAAAGATCACCGCGACGGGCAGCATCGACAGGATGCCCTGTGCCTGCATGGTGGCGTTGGCCATGAGCACCAAAAAGCCCACAGCCGAGATGGCCGAGCCAATCTGGGGGGCCAGGCCAGCCGCCGCTCCGATTGCGATAGCCGCAATGACCAGGCCGGGAAGCGCCGCGACCCCGGCCGTTTGCATCAGCAAAAAGCTAAAGGTGCCGCACGTTAGCGCCGAGATAATGCGCATGGTGTAGTCGCGCGCATGGCTCCAGCGCGTGCCCGCCCAGCCGAGTGCGGGGTCGACCTCGATGGCGTCGTCCTCGTAGTGCGACGGCTCGATACCGTCGAGCTCCTGCTCGTCATCCGAAAGCTCGCCAACCATTTGCTCCAGGCTGCGACGGCCTTCGCGCACGCTGCCCAGACCGGCAAGGAGCTGGTCGCAAAATGTCTCGACGCTGCTGGGGCGGTCCTGCGGCATGGGGGAGAGCGCGCTCATGAGCGCGGCCTCGGCTCCCGGGGGAAAGTGTGGTATCAGCTCGCTGGGATAGGTGGCGCCGCCGATGATGCGGTCGAGCGAGTCGGCGGGCGTGGCCGCCATAAAGGGAGCGCTGCCGCACAGGCCCTCATAGATTACACAGGCGAGGGCAAAGACATCGGCGCGCTCATCGACCGTGCCGGTCTCGATATCGAGCTGCTCGGGCGGCATGTAGCCGATGGTGCCGCCGCGCGAGCCGCCAAAGCCACCGGCGGACGACAGTCGCGCCATGCCAAAGTCGGTGAGCTTTACATTGCCCGAGTGGTCGATGAGCACGTTGGCGGGCTTAATGTCCAGGTGGAGTACGCCATTACTATGGGCGAAGGTGAGCGCCTGGCCTAGGGCATCGGCAATGGCCGCGGCCTCGTCAAAGGTAAGTGAGTGACCGTCCACGCGGTGCAAAAACTCGGCCAGCGACATGCCATCGACATATTCCATAACTAGGTAGGCATAGGCTGTGTCGTGCGTAAAGTCGATGACCTGCACGATGTTGGGATGTTGAAGCATGGCGGCAGTGTGCGCCTCGCGCAGGACATCCATGATGTCGCTGGCGGGCATGCCGACACCGTTAATAAGGGGGATGCGCTTAATGGCGACGCGGCGGCGCAGGTGCGTGTCGCGGCAGATCTCGATGGAGCCAAAACCGCCGGTCGCAAGTGTCTCGAGCGGCTGGTACCGCTTGAGCAGCTCGCGAGAGCTGGTGCCCTCCAAAGGAACGTCCGGCGAGAACCGGGCGGTATGTTGCGAGAAAAGCGGCATGGCCAACCCTCGTGCGTTTAAAGTTCGTTTGCGAGCGGCGGGCGCGGGGCCGAGCCATTCGCGGTGGCATAGATGCTGCTAGTGTAGCACGCTCGGGCGGATGGCGAGGATAACGGGATGCGAGGCTGCCTGTCTGTCTTGGCCTTAGCGCTTCTTCTTGTTCTTCTTCTGCTTGCGCTGCTTGCCCTTGGTCTCCTGGGGCTTGTCGCCCTGCTTGGCCTCGGCGGCGGCCTTTTCAGCCTTCATCTTCTTGCGTTTGGTCTCGATGCGGAGTGTTTTGTTGATGCGCGCCTTAAGGAAGGTGCCAAACTGCTCGGCATCGCCGCGAATAAAGGTTTCCTTAGGGATCGTCACGCCCTGGTCGGCGAACATGGCCACAAAGATGCGCTCGCCGTCGAGCACGTGGTCGAGCTTCTCAAACGGGAAAAACTGCGACTTGCCGCTCTTGCCCCAAACCATCAGGCCGTCCTCGTTGGCGGCGACGCGGCGATAGCGGCCACCCATGGACTCGTCGGCCTCGACGGCGTCGATAAAGTCGCGGGCGAGGGTGTGGTGCAGGTTTTTGCTCCACCAGGCCAAAAAGGCGCCGAACACGATCAACACGACGCCAAACTTGATCCAGTTGCCGCCGGCCACCAGCATGCCGATGCCGATGAGCGCGGCAATTGCCGCGGCGACATACAGCGAGCCGCGACGCCTGGGCGAGGCGACCAGGCGGGCGAAGTCGGTGACCAGGTCGTTTTCGTACTGGTACTCGTTGAGGTACAGGATGCCGTCATCGGCTGCGGCCTGCTCCTCGAGCGCGACCTCGACCTGGTCGGCTGCTTCGGAGGGAACGAGGTTGCTCTCTGCGTCTGCCATGCTCTTTGGACTCCTATCGCGGCGGGCTCGCCGTACGGGTTATTATGAATGCAGTATGCCGTGCGACCGCATGGCCGTCGCGGCAACAAGACTCAGTATACCCGGGGGAGCACCCATGGAATCGTTGTACCGAAAGTATCGCCCGCTCACCTTCGACTCCGTGGTGGGCCAGCAGCATATCGTCTCGACGCTCGAGCACGCCATCACCGAGGGACGCCTGTCCCACGCGTACCTGTTCTGCGGACCGCGCGGCACGGGCAAGACCACCATGGCGCGCATTCTGGCCAAGGCGCTGCTGTGCCGTAATGCCGAGGCAGCGCGCGCCGAGGGTGCAAGCGGCTGCATGCCCGACGGTACTTGCGAGGAGTGCGAGCTCATTGCCGAGGGCAACCACCCGGATGTCTACGAGCTCGATGCCGCAAGCCGTACCGGCGTGGACAACGTGCGCGAGGAGATCATCAACTCCGTCAACTTTGCCCCGGTGCGCGGCAAGTACAAGATCTATATCATCGACGAGGTCCACATGCTCACGACGGCGGCGTTCAACGCGCTGCTCAAGACGCTTGAGGAGCCGCCGGCACACGTGATCTTTGTGCTGTGCACCACCGACCCGCAAAAGATTCTGGAGACCATCCTCTCGCGCTGCCAGCGTTTCGATTTCCATCGCATCGGCAACGAGGATATCGAGCGCCGCCTGGCATACGTGTGCGAGCAGGAGGGCTTCGATTACGACGATGAGGCGCTGGCTATCGTGGCGCGCCATGCCAAGGGCGGCATGCGCGACGCGTTGTCCACGCTGGAGCAGCTGAGTGTCTTTGGCAACGGTTCTGTGCATGCGGACGACGCCCGCTCGCTTTTGGGCGAGGTTTCGGACCAGATCCTGGGCGAGTTTGCCCGCGCCATCGCCGATCGCGATGTTGCCGAGCTCTATGGACTGATCCGTGCGCAGGTCGAGGAAGGAAACGACCTGCTGGAGCTGACGCGCGACCTGGTGGCGCATGTGCGTGACGTGTACGTTGCCTGCGTTGCCGGTGCCCGTGCCGAGTTGTTTGAGGGCGGTGCTGAGCAGGCCGAGGCGCTTGCTGCCGAGGCCGCTGCCTTTGGCGAGCATCCTGCCGACCGCCTGGCCCGTGTGCTGACGGTGCTCGATGATGCCGCACTGGAGATGAGGGGCGCGAGCGACGTGCGCCTGGTGCTCGAGATCGCCTGCACGCGCCTGGCACGTCCCGAGGCTGATTTAACGATTGAGGCATTGGCCGAGCGCGTGGCACGCCTGGAGGCCATGGTTGCCAATGCCGCCGTGCCGGCGAGCGTGGCGGCTGCTCAGGCCGCCGCGCTCGCAGCATCCGTACCCGCTGCTGCCCAGCAGCCGACGCTCATTTCGGGCGCCCGTGCTGCCGCTCCGGCGGCTCAGCCTGCGCCCCGTTCTGCGTCCGTGTCAGCTTCCAAGCCTGCAGCGCCTGCACCTCAGCCTGCGCCGGCTCCGACGCCTCAGCCCGTTGCGGCCCCCGCGCCTGCCACCGCTCCGGCACCTAAGCCCCAGTCCAACAACGCCGCCCAGGTTGCCGCCGCCGGTGCCGCCGAGACGCCCGCGGTCGAGGATGCCGGAGAGCTGCAGCGCAAATGGGCCGAGGTTGTCGAGCGTGTCAAGGCGCGTCAGGCTTCCTACGCAGGGCTTTTGCTCAACGCCCGCGCCACGGCCGACGACGGCTCCAAGCTCACGGTCTCGTTCCCCGCGGGTTCGACTTTTGCCATTAAGATGCTCGGTCGCGCCGATACGCAGTCGGTGGTCCTGCCGACGGTCTGCGCGGTCTTCGGGCGTCGCACCGTCGACTACGTCCTGGATGGAGGTGGCACGCCGGCTCCTCAACATGAGGAGCATTCTCCATCTGCACGGGCCGCGGCATCTGCGGACCCGCAACCCGTGTCCTCGGCGGCCCCTGTATCCTCGAGCGCCAGCGCGCCGCAGCAGCAAGCGACACCGGTAGCGGCATCGACCCCGTCGGCGCCTAAGCCCGCGGCGTCCAAACCAGCTGCTCCGACACCCGCGCCCAAGCCCGTCTCGCCCGCGCCCAAGTCGTCTGACCTGGGCAAAGCCCCCTGGCTACGCTCCGACAACCCCGCCGGCGCTCCTGCCACGGGTAAGCTCCCGACCGAGCCCGCACCTCGTGCGCCCGAGCGCTCGGCTGCCCCCAAGGCTCAGCCTGTCGCGCAGTCCGCGCCGTGGGAATCCGAGCAGGTGCCCTACGACGACGCCATGGTCGGCGGCTTTGCTGCCGATGCTGGCGGGGACGATCTGCCTCCGTTCGACGTGCCGGGTGCGGCGTCCGCGTCCAAGTCCGCTGCAACTGCCCCCAAAGAGGAGGGCACTTCTGCAGCTCCCTGGGAGTCCAACCCCGGTGCGGGCAGCCCCTTCGGCCATCAGGGTGCAGCCCCGAGCATCCCGCAGACCGAGGACGAGGCCAAAGCCCTCATCCGCAGCGTCTTCGGCCAGTCCACCATCTTCAAGCCGGTGGAGTAGCTGTACGGGCGGGTATACTGCTCAAGAAGAGAACCCTTTGAACGGAGCGAGCTTATGATGTGGGAATATGTCCGCCTTGAGGACGATACGCAGGTTTCGTATTCCGAAGTCCGGGAGGACAACACGGTGAAGGTTGTTGTGGAGCGCCCGCGTGATTGGGGTTTTGACACGGCGGAGTGTATCTTGCCGGCATTCAATTGGGTGTCACACGAGGGCTTTAGCGAAGCGGACCTCCAAGAACTCGATGATTTCGTGCGTAACAATGCCCCGCTCATCCTGCGTTTTGCCTACGAAGGCGGACGAGTCTATGCCTAGTCTGTTTCGATTCGGGCCGTACATCATCTTCTTCTGGACGGGGGAGAACGGCGAACCTGTCCATGTTCACGTTGCAGTCAAGCGCCCCACTGCCGAGGCAACCAAGATATGGCTTACCCGCTCCGGCGGATGCAAGCTGGCCCATAACAAGGGCGATATTCCTGCTCGGGATTTACGCGATATCATGCAGTTTGTTTCATCTAACCATGCGCTGATTTGCAAGCGTTGGAAAGAAACAACCGGCGGGCTATCGTTTTACTGCTGAGGGCCACTCGCCGGACTTGGGACTCTTAGCTCTTTAGGGGCTTTTAATTCGACCTTGCATAATCTTGGGGGCGCATCACGCTCCAGGACATGTATATCGACTGAGGTAGTGTGTCCGCCCCGCTTGCTTGCCCCGCGCCGTGGTACGATTTTTAAGTTTGAAAGTCCCGCCGTGCTCCGGCTGCCCTTGCAGCTTGTCGCGCGGCCGCACGTAAAGGAGCCATCATGGCCGGTATGAACATGCAGCAGATGATGAAGCAGGCTCGCAAGATGCAGGAGCAGCTTGCCGCCGCGCAGGAGAACCTCAAGTCCCAGACCGTCGACGCTTCTGCCGGCGGCGGCATGGTCAAGGTGACCGTTAACGGCGAGATGGAGCTCGTCAGCCTCACCATCGATCCCGATGCGCTTGATCCCGAGGACGTCGATATGCTGCAGGACATGATCATGGCTGCCGTCAACGAGGCCGTCCGCGGCGTCAACGAGCTCGCCAATAAGCAGATGGGCGCCATCACCGGCGGCCTCAACATTCCGGGCATGCCGTTCTAAGACACGCATATATATGAGTGCGAATCACAGTCTGCAAAAACTGCTCGATGAACTGGGTCGTCTGCCGGGCATTGGTCCCAAGTCGGCCCAGCGCATCGCCTATTACCTGCTCGAGGCCGATGCCGAGGAGGCCCGCCGCCTGGCCGAGGCCATCCTGGAGGTCAAGCAGGAGGTCCACTTTTGCAGCCGTTGCTTTAACTACGCCACGGCCGACGAGTGCTCCATCTGCCAGGACCCGATGCGCGATACCACTCGTATTTGCGTGGTGGGCGAGCCGCGCGACGTCCAGGCGATCGAGCGCACGGGCAGCTACCACGGCCTGTACCATGTGCTGGGCGGCGTGATCAGCCCCATGGACAAGATTGGCCCTGAGCAGCTGCACATCCGTGAGCTGCTGGCGCGTCTGGGCCACGAGGATATCCATGAGGTCATCATCGCCACCAACCCCAACATCGAGGGCGAGACCACGGCGAGCTATCTGGCCCGTACCATCAAGCCGTTGGGCGTCGAGGTGTCGCGTCTGGCAAGCGGCCTTCCCGTGGGCGGCGACTTGGAGTATGCCGACGAGCTTACGCTTGGCCGCGCCATCGAGGCCCGTCGCGCGATTTAGGTGGCGAGCCTGCTCCTGCCGTATGTTTTCCTTGCGACGCACGGGGTAGTCATAATTTCCCCGTGCGACCGTGAGTTTGTTGTGCAACAAAGATGCTTCGTATCCGCTTATCGCATGGATGCTTCCGCTCGCATCCTTAATTTGCCCATTCGTTGCGCAACCTTTTGTGTTCGCTGATACACTCAAATATGGATTTGAATGAATGCGCCGCTTCTGAGCGGCGTGTTTTTCTTGGAGGAGAACGCATGCGGCCCGGTGGCACTCAGACAAAGCGCGGCGCCGCGGTGCGCATGCGACGCCGACTGGGCTTGGCGCCGCGGGCGTACGTGCTGCTGTCGTGCTCGCTGGTGCTGGTCATAGCTGGCGTTTCTGCCTATGGCATGACCGTGCCGCTCATGATGCAGGCGCATGCCGCACGCGAACCGCGCGTGGGGCATGAGGTCAAAAGTGATCTGGGCACCACGACTGGATATGCTTGGGCAAGTGTGGTCGGGCATATTGTGTTTGGCACCGACGATGCGGACGGCGCCGAGGTCCCGGACAACGAAGTCACGCTTGCCAATGGCAAAACCATCGTGCTCACCAACACCAAGATCATCGATCGGTTGTCCAACAATAGCGTGGCGGCAACGGTGAATAAGGTCGAGCAGCAGAAGGGGCAGGACGCCCAGCAGACAGGCAAGCCCGGTAGCTCGGATTCATCGAGTTCGGGCGGCGGCTCTGGGTCGGGTTCCTCTACCGGAGGGTCTGGAAACGGCGGCTCGACGGGCGGCAACACTGACAACGATGCAAACTCCGGTGGCCTTTCCGCTGCTGAAGAAGAGAGCATTCACAGTTGGCTTGTGACCAAGTACAACATGCTCGACGGCTATGTTTCTCGTGCCAATGACGTGGTCTCGACCTATAACTCTACGGGAGATCCCAGACCGTGCGACAACCTGGTCGGGGAGATGTTTGTTATTCGAGCTGAGTTCGGTCGTCAGACATTCTCGCCCCGGTCAAAGTGGTATCAGCAGTATGCCAATCTGTGGGGCTGTTACACCAACCTATGTCAATGGGTCGGCCATTACGGCGATGATGACGTCGCGCTCGGTAACTTCAACAATAACGTGGCGGCGCTTGCCCTATGATGACCGATCTTGCATCCACCACACCACAATCGCTCGGTCGCGATCCCATGGTCGGCCTGCGCCTGGCGCGTGTCGACGGGTTTGAGCCGGCCATTGCGCTCGGTCAGGACGAACTGCCTGCCTATCTGCGTCGTTTTACGATGCTGTTTGCCGACGATGCCACCATGCGCCGTGGCGGTATCGGCCGCGTGACGCGTGCCGTCAACGCCCAAGGCGAGGCCGTGGCACTCAAGCAGCTCATCTTGCCGACGCGCGATGAGTTTGACGACGATGCCGCTCACGAGGCGCTGGTCGCCAAGTTCAAAGCGGCGTTTCGCGAGGAATACGAATGCCATCGCGCCCTTTCGGGCCTTAAGGGCTTTCCCCGCCTCTATGGCTGGGGCGAGGTCGACGGTGTGCCTGCAATTGTCATGGAATGGGTCGAGGGCGAGACGCTTGCCCGCTTGCGTTCGCGACTCGCCGTGGACGATGCCGGACGCCTGTCGCCGCTTGTGGCGGCGCGTCTGGGTCGCGACCTGTTCGATCTGCTCTGCCGTATGAGCCTGGTGGGTGAGGGCTTTGTCCATCGCGATATCTCGCCCGCTAATATTATGGTGCGCACGGCGCGTCTACCGCTTGACCGGCAGCTTGCCGAGGGCACCTTTGACCTGTGCCTGATCGACTTTGGCTCGTCGCTGGCGCTTGAGCCTGCGTCGGCCGTGGCCGGTACCGGCGGCAAGGCATCCTTTACCGAGCGCTATGCCACGCTGCGTCGCGCGACGGTTGCCTATGCCCCGCCCGAGATGCTCACCGACGATATTCCCGATCTGCGCGCTTTGCGTATGTCGCCGGCGATCGACGTCTATGCCGCGGCAAGCACGGTTTACGAGCTCATTGCCGGCGTCGCGCCATACGAAGCCGCGCCGAGCACTTCGGGCACCTCGGGTTCGCGCAAAAAGACGCGCGACATCGCGAGCCCCTACCGTCTCAAGATGGACACGCGGCCCGACTATCCCATTGGTGCCCATGCGCCCGGTTGTGATTTGACTCAGCTGCTTCGTCGTGAGCCCGATGTGGCGCTCGCCGCGGCCGAGCAGGCCCAGCAGCTAGGGCTTGAGCCGGATTCCGAAGAGCTACGCGATGCGCTGGCGTTTGTCGATGCCCAGCTGTTCGACGTGGTGATGGCCTGTCTGTCCAGCCATCAAAAAGATCGTCCCGAGCCGGCGGCGGTCGAGGCGGCGCTCTCAGCGTTTTGTGACCACTATGCGCAAAATGTCGGCCGTTCGCTCCGCGGCGAGCCGCTCACGCCGTGCCCCATGGATGCGTCTGGCCGCGCGGTTCGTCGCGCGCTGATGGTCGGCGCGACGGTCGTCTGTGGCGTGGTTTGGGCTGTGATCGTGGTTTCGGCCGCGCTGCTGGCGTCGGGCGCTCGCGTGACGGCGACTTTGGGATCGCTCGTGTGGTCTGGGTCGCTACCGGGTATTATTGCCGCACTGGCGTTGGCGCTGCCAGGCATAGCCGGCGTTGCCGCGGGGGCGCTTGCGCGCGATCGGCGCTCGGGCTTCCTGCAGGGTGTGCTTGCGCTTTCTGCCTGCGAGGTTCCGGTGCTGGTTGTGGCTGCATGTAGCGTATTTTCCCAACGCGCCGTGATGGGCGGCCTTGTTGCCGCTCTGGTTGCAACCTATACGCTTACGTGGTTTTTGCTTGCGATGGGCTTTGCCTTTGAACTTCCCGTTTCGGCACCGCGACGCACAAAAGCCCAGATGGCGACTCCGCTTGCCGGTGGAGCCGCAGCTGCCCGTACTTTTGGCGGACCTGTCGAAGTATCGTCCGATTCTATTTCTACGACTAAGGAGGCCTAGGTCATGGCATCTCAAGTTGAGCTCACCCCATGCGGGGCCATGTTTGACATCTTTAAGCGCGCGGCGCATCTGAGCCATATCGAGCTGTGCGGCTTGGTGCTTTCGTCCCGTCCGCTCGCCGACGGCCGCAGCCTGCAGAGCCGAGCCGCCGATCGCTCTTGGGTTTCCCGCTTTATCGTTCGCGCGCCGGTCGGCACGCTTCAGCATCGCTACTTTGCCGAATACGGTACCTCGGCTGCGCGTATTATGTCGCAACTGGCCCTGCGTCAGCGAAATCCCATGGACTCCACGGCTGTGATCAATATGGTGTGCGGTCCTGCAGGTGAACCGATGGTGCGCGCGCTCGAAGAGTGCCACCAGGACACGAATCTCTATCGCAACGCGCTCGATCGCCTGTCCCAGGCGGCAGAACTCATGCCTGCCGAGCGCGCCGAGGCCGTGCTGGTGCTGTTTGTCGCCGTCGGCTGTTCGGCGGATGTGCGGTCCTCGGTGAACTATGCCATCGACTACGCGCACGCGACCTGTGGCGGAGGCACCTCCACGCCGCGCTCGCTTGGCATGTCGATGACCGCGGGCGAACGCGAACCCGCCCCGGCGCACCCCTTGGCCTTGCTGCGCGTACAAAACAGTTTTGTCGTGAGCGCCCCGCGCTGGATTCAGCCGAGTGAGCAGGGTGTTGAGATTGGCGCGCTGGCCACTGGTGAGGGCGATATTACCGACGTCGGCGACGATGTCTCGGCCCGCCATGCCCATATCTGGTGCGATGCTCAAAATATCTGGCACGTCGAGGACTTGTCGTCCACCAACGGAACCGTGGTGGTAAACGGGGCCACGCGCGTTTGCATTCAGGTCGAGCCCGGCCGTTCCGCCCAGCTCAATCCCGGCGACGAGCTCAAGCTCGGCGAATCCACTACCTACGCCATTCTCTTCGGTGCCCTCTAGCCGGCAGTTAGGGACGTTCCTTTTCTGCCGGCACTTGGGGACACTCCTTGGCGCACCAGAGCCGGTCGCCCAGGGATGGAGGGGCCATTTTGCCCCTTGGCGGTCAGTCGGGGCGAAACTAGAAGATCTTTCCGATTCGCGGCTGTTCATGCTTGTAGAGCATCTAAAACAATAGGATGTTATTCTGGAATATGCCGGGTGCGTGAACTTGCCTGTCTTAGCCTTAATAAGGTATAGGGGAGTTTGGCTCAGGGGTTCCGTCTTGTTCTTCAGCGCAGTATTGTGGGACAGATTTGCTGAGATTGGCGCCTTACACCGCAGAGCGCACGGAAGGCTCTCGATTTGTGTTCTGGCCCCAGAATACAGGGCCTGATACTTACCAACTGTGGCATGGATGTAACATCTGTAGAAATCAACCCTTTTGTTGTCGACCTTTGTAAGAAAAACACTGCCATCAACTCTTTGGATGACGAAACTAGGGTGCTTGAGGGGAGCCTTTACTCCCCTCTGAGAGATGACTCATGTTTTTCGCTTGTCGTTGTGAATCCTCCGTTACTGCCGATTCCGGATGAGATTCCTTATCCCTTCGTTTGAGATGGAGGACAATCGGGTCTGGATAAAACACTTCGTATTCTTAAGGGTGGCGATACGCATTTAGAGAAAAACGGTAAATACTGCTAATTGGGGTGACGACGATGGTGCAGGGGCGACCCGCGATGCTCTCATCAATACGTCGGATACTTGGGAAATCAGGTCTAGATGCATGTATGATGATGCTGTGTGGCTATTCAATTAATCCGCGTTCCGAATGGGTGCAGGGTATAGCTGCGACATCGTATGCTTTTGACCCGGCGCGATACTCAGATATTTCTGAGGCGGTTGACGAAGTTTATACGCACTATGCCGCGCAAGGCGTTTCGGAAGTTTGCACATCTACGTTACGGGCTTAGGTTTCTTCAAGCGAGCAGGCCGGTTGCGTTATTTCGAGCGATTTTTCTAGTCTAGACGACAAAAGGCAAAGGATTTGATGGGTATAAAACGCGGACGTTTGTGGGCGGATGCTCAAATCTATTGTGGCAATCGGGCGGTTGAAAAAGATATTTCAACCGCCCGATTGCCAGGTTCGTCGGAGGAGATGTCCGATTCCGACTCTCTTGTAGGAAGAGCTTGAGATCGTATTGGCCCAAGGCAATCTTAAAGCAGTCTCATTGGCAAATCTTCGCTCCTGTTGTGTTGAGGTGTAAGGTATCAGTGATTGATGTTTTGTGGCGGGTAGATTGGGGCCTTCCTTGATTCGATGTGTTCTCTCGAGGTTCATCAGAGCAAAAGGGGCTTTCGTCTTCATTGCTATCACGGTGATTGGAACCGCTCTCTCCTATGCCATGCCATACGTGAACGGGAAATTCTTAGATTTTCTTCTCGGTAACCGCAGCGAAAGAGACGCCGTACTCTTCGCGCTCCTGGTTGCGTCAATAGGAGTTTTCTCCACCCTCTTTACTTATTTTGCAGGAACACTTTCCATTCGCATAACCACGAGACTTTCCTTTGATCTTCTCAGGGAGGCCGTCTTGCGTTTTGAAAGAGACGATTACTTGGTGAGTCGGACCATCGATCCAGCCTATACAACGCAACGGATTATTTCCGACTCCAGCGTGGTCTCATCCTTCGTTTTGGCGAATTTTATCAGTGCGCCGCTGTCCATTGTAGCCATTCCCATCGTATTGCTTATCATATGGTCAATTGATTCAACTCTCGCGGTGTTTTCCATCATTCTCCTCATCGTGTATTTCTGTGTAATTACTGGGTTGAGGAAACTTTTGTATAGGGTCACGTATGAGAAGAAAGAGGCGGACAGCGCCTTTTACGCCGCAATTGCATCGCAGCTTAATCAGATTCTCAACATTCAACTGTCATCTTCGTACGGCAAGAGCGAACAAGCGCTCGACGCTGGGTTTAAGAGCTATTTTCCCAAAGTTTTGCGCTCCGGAAAGCTATCATATTCTCTGACATCGCTCGATGGTCTTTTCGCAGCGTTGTTTCAAGCGGTGATACTTGTTGTTTCCGGAGTACGAATCATTAATGGAACTATGTCAATAGGCGAGTACACTATCATCGGTACATACTTCGCGGTTCTCTTTAAGACTTTGAAAAGTATGATGTCATTGTTCAAATCCTATCAAGATGCCAAAGCATCATGGGATAGGACGGCTATCGCGACGAGAGAAAAGGAGAGATCGGGGTGGAATCGGACCGATTTAGCTAAACTCGATGAAATAAATGACATTTCGGTATCTGATTTGGAATTCTCGGTTGCCCTTCCAGACGGATCTGTCCGAGAGGTCCTCGGCGGGTTTTCTTTCAAGTTTTCCGGTCCTGGTACATATTGCATAGTTGGGGAAAACGGAAGAGGCAAGACGTCACTTCTTTACTTGATGCTCGGGCTATACTCATCGAAAGGCAAAGTAAAATACAACGGCGTGCCAATCGAAGAATGCGACTTGGATTACATACGTGCGAGAGAGATATCGTGCTGCCCACAGTCGTGCTTCGCGCCGGACGAAACGGTGAAAGAGCTGTTAGAGTATTTCGACACGCCCTTTTCTTCCTATCACCGGGGTGTAGATGGCCTACTTTCGCTGGAAAACAGCGTGAAGGAGTTGCTCGGGAAACGTTGCTCCGCGCTTTCGGGCGGTGAGCTGCGCCGAGTGTACTTATGGTCGGCGATTTCACGCAAGTCGTCAGTTTTGGTACTCGACGAGCCCACGACTGGGTTAGACGCTGTAAGCCGCGCCGAGCTTGCGGCCTATGTTAAGCGCAACAAGCAAAGCCAGCTGATCATCGTTGTCTCTCACGATGACGAGATGGTCGGCGCGGTAGAAGGGGTAGTGGATTTAGGCAGCATGTACCAGGGTAAATGATGACAAGTGTAGTGCTACCCAACTGGTAGAGATAACAAAAAGGCGATGCAGATGCACGTAGCATTCAGGCGGTTCGGACTCGGTGCCTTCACGCCATCGCAACGCTTTCAGATATAGTTCTCGTTCTCTTACTAAAGGAAACTTTAGTCTACGTCATCTTGTCGAGACAGAGGTGAAGCGAAGTGTTGTCGCGACGTATCTTATTCCAGGTGGCTCAGTATCAGCGTGAGAATCGCACCAAAGTGTACTTACGATTCTCGTGTCCCACGGACAACATGAGCTGAGCATTGAGGTTCCACCCTTTGCTGCAACTACACGGGGTTGGACGGCAATGAATATGCCGGGCCGCATACCACGCGCAGCGGGGGTCCATGTCCCAGTATGTTGCCTACAGCAGCCTCGATGTCCACGCACACATCATCTCTGCCTTCGCGTTCAATCCATTTGCCGGAGAGTGCGAGGGTTGCCAGGCCGTAGAATTCGAGCCGAACAAATGAAATGCGGTATCAGCGCATAGGATTAAACTGACGATTGCTTTGCACTGAGAATACGCTTGGAAAGCCGCTATGGGTGGCGGCCCGGGTTAAATAGAGAAGCCCGTCCGATCACTTTCATGTGGCGAACGGTCGGGCTTCTTATTCCACTTGCCAATGCTCGGCTCATATTGGAAGAAAGCTACGCTAATGTTTGCGTGACACTCCTATTTTCTCCGAAGAAAGAGTCGGATAATGAAGAATAGAATTAAAAAAGGTGCCAGATATAACGCAAGTATAAAGGCTAATCCAACGAGACCTTGCAATAATGGCATAACTCCTCCCAGACACGAGATTTTGGTATTTGTTCCCATCTTATTCTGAATTGGACCAAATAGTTCCTAGCCACAAAACTACTCGTCAACTGGATCGCACCAATCTGCTGGCAAAACACAGCTTGATTCTTTATCGACATAGCACCAATCCGCAACAGGGCACTCGGCGATGTCGTAAAAATTGCATATATCAACTCCAAGACAACAAGGCTCAACGGGAGGATGTTCATTTGAACCAACAGGATGGATATGCTTCATAACAGCTCCTCACCTTAATCCAATTAGAGACTACGTTTGATCAATGCCACAGTGATCTACAACGCAGATGCTGCCGCCATCCATGTCATAGTCGCAGTAATCGTATGCACCACAGCCATCTGCTTTATCATAAACAGTACAGATGTCAGTAATGCCCAAGAGGCAGTCAAAAGACATCGGCTTCACGCCTGCCTCGTCGCCACTTCCTGGATTAATCGGATGAATATGCTTCACGACTACCTCCCTTTGAGTGCAGAAAAACCTCAATATTGTGTATAACAAACCAAGATGTCTAGTTCACCATATTTCTAGAATGGTTTCGGCGAACGTAGCAATAAGCTTCGCAGACGGTAATCAGAAGAACGAACACCTCCACAATGGTGACAGCAATGCGCTGAACCGCTTATTCCGATACAGTAGCTTCTCGTTGATTTTTCTCCTGCGAAGATGAGTGGCGGGAAATAAGGTCAAAAGCCATCTCGTAGCACATTTTTCTATATTCACATGATGCAGGGTGTAGACTCTTGGGCAAGTAGCCGTGCTCGTCTGCAGCCTCCCAGCTACAGCCCCCACCACAGAAAGACCGAGCCCAACAGTCCGTACAGTCAATTCTTTTTTCGACACCCTGACTCCAGTTTTCAATATACCTAGTTTCGTCAATTCCGGTGACGATGTTGCCCATTTTGAATCGCATCATCCCGACAAACCTGTGACAGGGGTATACGTCCCCTTCGGGAGTCACGGAAATAAAACGCCTGCCAGCCCCGCATCCGACAAAGGCGATCCTGTTGCTCATAATCAAATCAACTGCAGTTTTCAATGTTCTAAACAAGGGCTTTTCCCCTTGATCAATCTGTTTGAGATATTGATCCGCCAAATCTATTAGGCCCGCCCTGATTTTGTTTAATGAGTGTTCGTCGAGTTTGATATTCTCATCGAATGAGCTCACGGGCGAGAAGTAAATCCTTCTGAAGCCCATCTCTTTAAACTGAAGATAGTCTTCAACAAGGTTACAGTTATTATTTGTTAAGGTCGCTCTTGCGCCGAAGGGGAACGACTCGGAAAAACGACGAACGTTTTTGTCGATATCGGAGAAAGAGCCGCCTCCCGTCTTGTACGGGCGCGATGCATCGTGCTTGCATCCTGTACCATCGAGACTAATCAGAACAGAAAACCCGTGCTCCTTGAAAGAATTCACAGCAGTGTCATTCAAAAGCGTTCCGTTGGTCGTAATAGAATAGGTAAAGTTTCTATTGGGGTATATTCTTTTTGAATAGTCGACCGTTTTCCATATCAGCGGCTCGTTAATCATGGGTTCCCCACCAAAAAAGACGATCGCAAGCGTTTCGTTTTCCGATGAACTTGCGACGAGGTAGTCGACCGCCTTGAAGGCTATCTCGTCTGTCATCAGCAGAGGAGACGTTCCATAATCTCCTTTACCGGCAAAACAGTAACTACAACCAAGGTTGCATGCATGTGAAACGTGGAGTTCGATGGATCTAAGTTTTCGAGGCGTGTCTTTTGTTAAGAAAGTCCGCTCAGACAATCGTTGATACTCATCAATGTCGTCTTCAAGTTCTGCTATGGTCGTTTGGTCGTAGCCTTTCGCAGCAAGTGACTTTGTTAGCAACTTCGAGTTGACCGTTCTTCCCGATGCTTCAAATATGCGAAGCGCATCTTCTGATGCTTGGTCAACCTGAAAGCAATTGCGAGTGACCTCATCGAAGCAGTAACGACGATCACTTACTGAGAAAAAATGCATACGTTCCTCAATTTCATGCTGGACTGGCACTAACCTTGTTTATTGTTGCGCAGCTATAAAAAACCACCAGCGGGGATTCGGTGTGCGGCCCAATCGGACTCCCAAAAGGTTCTATTTGAGACTGGCAAGCTTTGTGTTGTTGGCACTTCGACAGCGCTCTTTATTCCAACATGGAGCCTCGCAGTTTGAGTCGACTTGCCTCTGGAAGGTCCGATCTTAACTTGATTTAGGATGAAAACAGATTACAGGCGCGCTCCTCTGGAAAGAAAGGAAACCAATCGCCGCCTTTCACCAGGAAAGTTTTTATAGCCCACCTCGAGCAAAATGAAAGATGCGAGAGCGATTGGGGAACAACGCGAATCTCCCCTTTTGGGTGGGAGCGAGCCTTCAGCCACCGGCGAACGACTCGCCCTGGTCAGAATCTGGAAGTGGTGCCGGGCCGCTTGGGCCTCCCCGGTGACTTCGTGGGGCTTACCTGCCTGACGTCGAGGAGTACATCCGCAAGATTCGTTCCCTATGCCGTTTGCTCTCACGCCCGCCTTAGTTCCAAGTCGGGCGAGCCGCCGCGCTCATGCGACCCGTGGCGGCGACACGTCGACGCCGCGCTCGCTGAGCACATCTTCGGTCGCGGGCGAGCACGAGGTCGCGCCGGCGCATCCGCTGGGACTGCTGTACGTGCAAAACGGCTACGTGGTGAGCGTCCCGCGCTGGATTCAGCCGAGTGAGGAAGGCGTTGAGATCGGCGCGCTGGCAACGGGGGAGGGCGGCATCACCGACGACGTCTCGGCCCGCCATGCCCATATCTGGTGCGACGAGTCTGGCGCATGGTTTGTCGAGGACCTGTCGTCCACTAACGGCACCGTGGTGGTAAACGGGGCCACGAGTGTGTGTATTCAAGTAGAGCCCGGCCGCTCCGCCCAGCTCAACCCCGGCGACGAGCTCAAACTCGGCGAATCCACCACCTACGCCATCCTGCTCGGCGCCCTCTAGCCGGCAGTTAGGGACGTTCCTTTCCTGCCGGTACTTGGGGACACTCCTTGGCGCGTCAGAGCCAGTCGCCCGGGGATGGAGGGGCCATTTTGGCCCTTGGCAGTCACCCAAGGTAAACCTTTACCGCCCGCCTATATTTGCCGAAATTACACTTGAAGGCGGGGTACAATAAACCCGCATGCGGATTTTCGTTGCGGGCGCTTCCCATCGCCGGGGCGTGCCCGGGAGCATCCGGCATGCGGCCTTTGCGGCGCTCGGTCATGTGCAAGACGGGCGGTCGGGCCTGTAGGGCGCATCAGGTGCCCCTCGCCTCGGCATGTCTTCTCTCCACGCCATGTACCTGCTGCTGAGCCTGCCTGCCAGATGATTGGAAGCAACAGCGTAAATCCCATCACGCCAACATCCCGGCTATCGCCGGGGCCTGTATACCTATATGAGAGGAGAGGGGTATATGGCGCGTAAGTTTAAGTCTATGGACGGCAACGAGGCGGCCGCATATGTTTCGTATGCGTACACCGAGGTAGCGGGAATCTATCCCATTACGCCGTCCAGCCCGATGGCCGACCATGTCGACCAGTGGGCGGCCCAGGGTCGCAAGAACATCTTCGGCACCCCGGTCAAGGTCGTCGAGATGGAGTCCGAGGCAGGTGCAGCCGGTACCGTTCACGGTTCGCTGGGCGCCGGTGCTCTGACCACCACCTACACGGCTTCTCAGGGTCTGCTCCTGATGATCCCGAACATGTACAAGATCGCGGGCGAGCAGCTCCCGGGCGTCTTCCACGTCTCCGCGCGTTGCGTCGCTTCCCACGCCCTGAACATTTTTGGCGATCACTCCGACGTCATGGCCTGTCGTCAGACCGGCTTCGCCATGCTCGCCGAGGGCAACGTCCAGGAGGTCATGGACCTCTCGCCGGTGGCTCACCTTGCCGCCATCGAGGGTAAGACCCCGTTCCTTAACTTCTTCGACGGCTTCCGCACCAGCCACGAGATCCAGAAGGTCGCCATGTGGGACTACAAGGATCTGGCCGAGATGTGCGACATGGACGCCGTCCAGGCTTTCCGCGACCACGCGCTCAACCCTGAGCACCCGCACACCCGCGGCAGCCACGAGAACGGCGATATCTTCTTCCAGAACCGTGAGGCCTGCAACAAGGTCTACGACGAGCTTCCCGCCGTCGTCGAGGGCTACATGAAGAAGATCAACGAGAAGCTCGGCACCGATTACGGCCTGTTCAACTACTACGGCGCTCCCGATGCCGACCGCGTCGTCGTGTGCATGGGCTCCTTCTGCGACGTGCTCGAGGAAGTCATCGACTACCTCAACGCTCACGGCGAGAAGGTCGGCCTGGTCAAGGTTCGCCTGTTCCGTCCGTTCTCCATCAAGCACTTCGTCGACGTTCTCCCCGAGACCGTCCAGAAGATCGCCGTCATGGACCGCACCAAGGAGCCGGGTTCCATCGGCGAGCCGCTCTACCAGGACGTCGTCTCCGCTCTCTACGAGGCCGGCAAGACGGGCATCAAGGTCGTCGGCGGCCGTTACGGCCTGGGCAGCAAGGACACGCCTCCCGCGTCCGCATTCGCTGTCTTCGAGGAGCTCAAGAAGGACGAGCCCAAGCGCGAGTTCACCATCGGCATTGTCGATGACGTGACCAATCTGAGCCTGCCCGAGGCCGAGGATGCGCCCAACACCGCAGCCCCCGGCACCATCGAGTGCAAGTTCTGGGGTCTGGGTGGCGACGGTACCGTCGGCGCCAACAAGAACTCGATCAAGATCATCGGCGACCACACCGACAAGTACGTCCAGGCCTACTTCCAGTACGACTCCAAGAAGACCGGCGGCGTCACCGTCTCGCACCTGCGCTTTGGTGATTCCCCGATCCGTTCGCCGTACTACGTGACCAAGGCCGACTTTGTCGCCTGCCACAACCCCAGCTACATCGTTAAGGGCTTCAAGATGGTCCGCGACGTCAAGCCGGGCGGCACCTTCCTGGTCAATTGCCAGTGGAGCGACGAGGAGTTCGCCGAGCACATGCCCGCCGTGGCCAAGCGCTACATCGCGAACAACAACGTCAACGTCTACCTGATCGACGCTATCGACCTGGCCGCTAAGGTCGGCATGGGCAAGCGCACCAACACGGTGCTCCAGTCCGCCTTCTTCGCGCTGGCCAAGGTCCTGCCCGCCGAGGACGCCCTGCAGTACATGAAGGACGCGGCTACCAAGTCCTACATGAAGAAGGGCCAGGCTATCGTCGACGCCAACCACAAGGCCATCGATGCCGGCGCTACCGCCTTCCGTAGGTTCGAGGTTCCGGCCGACTGGGCTACCGCCGAGGATGCCGCTCCCGTCGAGCTCTCCGAGGAGACCAAGTCCGCTATCGCCCAGCAGGTCAAGAACCTGCTCGAGCCCATCGATCGCATGGACGGCGACAGCCTGCCTGTTTCCGCCTTCGTCGATTGCGCCGACGGCCAGTTTGAGCTGGGCGCCTCCGCATACGAGAAGCGCGGCGTCGCCGTGGTCGTTCCCCACTGGGACGAGACCAAGTGCATCCAGTGCAACCAGTGCGCCTACGTGTGCCCGCATGCCACCATCCGTCCGTTCGCGATGACCGAGGACGAGGCTGCCGCCGCGCCCGAGGCTACCCGCACGCTCGACGCCATGGGTCCCAAGGCCAAGGGCATGAAGTTCACCATGGCTGTGTCCCCGCTCGACTGCATGGGTTGCACCAACTGCGTCAAGGTTTGCCCCAAGGGCGCCCTCGAGATGGTTCCCACCGAGCAGGAGATGGACCAGCAGCCCGTTTGGGACTACATGGTCGAGAACGTCTCCGAGAAGAAGGGGCTCATCGCGGCCAACGTCAAGGGCAGCCAGTTTAAGCAGCCCTACCTGGAGTTCTCCGGCTCCTGCGCCGGCTGCGCCGAGACCGCCTATGCACGTCTGGTGACCCAGGTCGCCGGCGACCGCATGTTCATCTCCAACGCCACCGGCTGCTCCTCCATTTGGGGCAACCCCGCTGCCACCGCTCCTTACTGCAAGGACAAGGACGGTCACGGCCCGGCGTGGAACAACTCCCTGTTCGAGGACAATGCCGAGCACGGTCTGGGCATGGCCGTTGGCTACGAGGCCGTTCAGAAGAAGCTGATCGCTGCTACGCAGGAGATCATCGCCGCTGACGGTCCGTCCGACGAGCTCAAGGCCGCCGGTCAGGCTTGGATCGACTCAGTCAACGACGCCGAGGCCTCTAAGACCGCTGCCGCCGCCTACGTTGCCGAGCTCGAGAAGTGCGGCTGCGACGCCTCCAAGGCGATCCTCGCCGACAAGGCTTACCTCACCAAGAAGTCCTTCTGGATCTTCGGCGGCGACGGTTGGGCCTACGACATCGGCTTCGGTGGCCTGGACCACGTCCTGGCTTCCGGCCACAACGTCAACGTCTTCGTCTTCGACACCGAGGTCTACTCCAACACCGGCGGTCAGGCCTCCAAGGCCTCGAACCTGGGCCAGGTCGCTCAGTTCGCCGCTGCCGGTAAGGTGACCAAGAAGAAGTCCCTGGCCGAGATCGCTATGAGCTATGGCTACGTCTACGTGGCGCAGGTCGCCATGGGCGCCAACCCGGCTCAGACCCTCAAGGCCATCCATGAGGCCGAGGCCTACGACGGCCCGTCCCTCATCATCGGCTACAGCCCCTGCGAGATGCACTCCATCAAGAAGGGCGGCATGCAGAACTGCCAGGCCGAGATGAAGAAGGCTGTCGAGTGCGGTTACTGGAACCTCTTCCGCTTCAACCCCGAGGCTGCTGCCGGTAAGAAGTTCTCGCTCGATTCCAAGGAGCCCGCGGGCGGCTATCAGGAGTTCCTGATGAACGAGGCCCGTTACGCTTCGCTGACGCGTTCCTTCCCCGAGCGCGCCGAGGAGCTCTTCAAGGAGAACGAGCAGGCCGCTATGGACCGCTACGCTCACCTGCTGAAGCTCAAGACGGTGTACAACGAGGCCTAGGTCTCCCACCGCAGGATCTGAGGGCTGACCTTCGCGGACGCCCTCGGACATGAAAGAACCCCCGCTGCGCACTACGTGCGGCGGGGGTTCTTTCGTCCTGCGGAGTGTCCGCGAAGGTCAGCCCTCAGATCCTGCTACGACTACGTCCTCGGATTGTGTGGGCGGATGAAGGACGTGGTTGTGGGGGGGCTTTTGTCCCCTTCGCTGTTTCGCGACTTTGCTGCGAAACCTCGTGCCACTTTGGAGATAGATGGGGGACTTGGCTGTTGCCGCCTTTTCGGAGCTTTTCTTTATTCCTTATGCTGGATGAAAAGCCCCTTGTTTTTGCAGGGGTGCATACTCAACTTATAAGTGCATAGAATCTCGTATAGTGCGAGTAAGATATTGCGCTGTCCGTTTTGTGTTTAGCAGAGATGTAGTTTGCATAATCCGACATAATCCTCGCTGCATTTAAATAAAGTTGCACGTAAATGGCGTAGATATGTCTGAGCTGGGGTTCTGTACGCTGAGCGGACAAAACCGACCGTTCACCGTTCTGCTATTTTCAAAATGAATAAAATGAGCGATAAAGAGAATATAAACCTTAATAAACTCGCGTATCGCACGGACGCGGGTTATTAATGGGTTGTAGGCCTTTTACAGAAAGGATTCCAGCAATGTCTAAGCCTCTTGGCAAGCCCGATCGTATTGTCGTCGCCCTTGGCGGCAACGCCCTCGGCAACAACCCCGTCGAGCAGATCGAGGCCGTGAGCAACACCGCCCACGCTCTCCTCGGCCTCATCGAGCAGGGCAACGAGATCATCATCACCCACGGCAACGGCCCGCAGGTCGGCATGATCCAGAACGCCTTCGCCGCTGCCCACGATGCCATCGGTACCCCCGAGATGCCGCTGCCCGAGTGCGGCGCCATGTCCCAGGGCTACATTGGTTATCACCTGCAGCAGGGCATCGGCCGCGAGATGCACAAGCGCTATAAGCGTTGGCACGCCGCCACCGTCGTCACCCAGATCGAGTGCGATCCCGATGATCCCGCGTTCAAGAACCCGACCAAGCCGATCGGCCCCTTCTACACCGAGGAGCAGGCCAAGGAGTTCATGGCCGAGGATCCCTCCAAGGTCTTCGTCGAGGATTCCGGCCGCGGCTGGCGTCGCGTCGTCGCTTCCCCCGATCCCAAGAAGATCGTCGAGGCCGACTCCATCCTCAACCTGCTCGACAACGAGTTCATCGTCATCGCCTGCGGTGGCGGCGGCATCCCCGTTGTCCGCGACTACGAGAACAAGGGCTGCTACAAGGGCGTTCCCGCCGTCATCGACAAGGACCTGGGCGGCGAGCTGCTGGCCGAGGACTGCGACGCCGACGTCCTGTTCCTGCTGACCGCCGTTGAGCATGTCGCCATCAACTTCGGCAAGCCCAACCAGGAGGAGCTCGAGGACCTCACCGCCGACGAGGCCGAGCGCCTGGCCGACGAGGGCCAGTTCGGCAAGGGTTCGATGGAGCCCAAGGTCCGCGCTGCCATCAAGTTTGCGCGTTCCCGCAAGGGCCGCACCTGCATCATCGGTGCCCTGGACAAGGCCGCCGAGACCATGGCCGGCCTCTCCGGTACCCGCATCCACGAGTAGTCTCTACTCTGTTGCCTCTCTCGTGGGCGCCAGACAAAGCGCCCACAAACTAGCCTCTCTTCATGAGCCCCGCAGTCCGCTCCGACTGCGGGGCTTTTGCTATTCACCTAGTCATTGGGGACGTTCTTAAACGACTAGCCAAAAGGGACGCTCTTGCCGCGGGCAAACCCGGCACTTGGGGACGTTCCTTTTAATATGAGCAGGACATTGTCAAGAGGCAAAAT
>UQNU01000029.1 GCA_900542555.1 uncultured Collinsella sp. | reverse complement strand
TACGAGATGACGTCGAGTCTCGTGGGCTCGGAGATGTGTATAAGAGACAGCGCCGTGGGCGATCGCGCTCCCTGGGCTCCGGCGCTCGACGGACTGGTGCTTCGTGTGCCCGCCGGTGGGCGCGCCTGCGTGATGGGCACCTCGGGCGTGGGCAAGTCGACGCTGCTTGCGCTGGCGGCGGGGGAGTGCGCGCCGTGCTCCATGGTGTTTCAGGATGTGCGCCTGGTAGAGGGCGCCTCGGCTTTGGATAACGTGCTGGTGTGCGCCGACGCGCGCGTGGACGCCTCGAGTGCCGCGGCCCTGTTGCGCCTGCTGGTGCCGGGGGTCGATGTGCATGCTCGTGTGGCCGAGCTTTCGGGCGGGCAGCGCCGTCGCGTCGAGATTGCCCGAGCCCTGCTGTGTCCGGGCGGCGCAGTGATTCTGGACGAGCCCTTTACCGGTCTAGACATCGCTGCGCGCGACGCATGCGCCGAGGTCGTGCGCGACTTGCTCGACGGCCGCATGCTGTTGCTTGCTACGCACGATGCCGTCGACGCTCAGGCCCTCAATATCTCGGACATCATCACGCTCTAAATACTTACTCAGCAACAAATTGATCCGTTTTTTCTCCGTCTCCATGGGATCGGGTATGGTATTCTATCTGTGGGGTAATACTTAGGAATACCAAGTAATACCAACGCCGTAGAACAAACTCCAGATGCGGGCCAATCGGGTTGCCTTCACAGCCCGTCGCCCAGCCGCGTGGCCCGCATCCATCCGCACCACCGTCGTTTCAAAAAGGAAGCGCCATGGCAGAACACATGACCCCGGTTGTCGCGAAGGTCTTGCCCGAGGAAAAGGCGGCCTTCGCGGCGGCAACCCAGCTCGTGGGCACCACGCCGTCCAACGCCATCCGCATGTTCATCGCCGCCTTCAATCGCTGCGGCACCTTTCCGTTCGACATCTCGCCGAGCGGGGCTTTTGGCGCTGCGCCCGATTCTCATCAACAATGACTGTCCCAAACTGCCGGCACTTGGGGACGTTCTTTTTCTGCCGGCAGTTAAGGAACGTCCCTAAGTGCCGGGTTTTGAGGAGGTTGGCATGCTCAATGCGATGGCGTGGGCGCTTGCCTGTTTTGGCGTTGTCGCTGCCGATATAGCCCTGAGCGTGGTTCTGCTTTCAGTTCTCGATGCCGTGTCGGTGCTGACGGGCTATCCGATCGACAATCTCGATATCCAATGGTTCCAGGCTGCCGCTCAGACGGCGTCATTTTTGATGGCGCTGCTGTGGTGGCGTTATCTGTGGCCCCGCTCCTTCATGGCGCGCCGGCAAGGCGAGCGCCCGCTCGGTGGGGGAGCAAGCGCGGCATGGAAGCGCATTGCCTGCGTTGTCGTGATCGGCCTATCCATGCAGGTGGTCATTAGCTACCTATGCGACGGCGTACTGTCGCTGCTGCCCGAGGTCGCGGCAGACTATAGCGATCTCGTCGAGGAGACGGGCATGGGCGATACCAGCCTTCTTGCGGTCTTGACCACAGTGCTCGGCGCTCCGTTTTGCGAAGAGCTCCTGGTGCGCGGCATCATCTTTGAGTTTTCGCTGCGTGCGTTTAATCCACAGTGCCGTTCGCTCTGGAAGCGCCGGCGCCGCGCGAACGCGCAGGACGGCGCCATAGTGCCCTGGGCGGCCCCGAGCACGTGGGGTATCGCCGCGGCGATTGTGCTGCAGGCGGCCATCTTTGGCTTTATGCACATGAACTGGGTGCAGGGTTGCTACGCGGGCGCCGCCGGCCTCATTTTTGGTTGGGTGCTCGTGACCACCGGAAAGCTCCGCTACACGATTCTGCTGCACTTTGCGTTTAATGCCGGGTCGTATCTCATGGCACTGCTGTGGTTTGTGAGCACACCGCTCGACGTTGTGGTCACGGTTGGCATCGCCGGCTTTCTGCTGGTAGAGGCGATGCGCTCGCTGCTTCGATTGTGCATTCCCGTGTCGCGCGAAGCTGATCGGTCTGAGTAATAACGCCTTTAATTAGACCGATGCGTCCTGAACGCACCTGGCGTTTCACCGAATGCTTCTTTAAATTTTGAGTAAAAGAATGACATGTTGGAGATGCCGACTTTTCGGGCTACATACTGCACGCTGCGCTCGGTGTTATTGAGAAGATATGCCGCCTCTGTGAGCTGCTGGTTGAGCTTGATTTGCGAAAACGTTTTGCCGGTTTTTTGCTTGATCAAGCTGCTGAGATAGCTGGTGCTATAACCCGTATCGCTCGCAATGCTTTCGAGTGTGCAGTCGCCGTAGCTTCGCTCAATATGATTCAGAATCGACACGATGCGTTCGTCCGACATGATCGCCTGGTTATCAGTTGCGGAGCGTCGGTACAGTCCTCGAATGAGAACAAGGAATAGGCTGACGGCGAGGTGCCTCATGAGTTCATTGGAATAGGCATCTTTAAAGTGATATTCGATAAAGAGCATCTCGATGAGGCGTCGCGCATGTCGGGCGTATTCCTCTGGAAGAATGAGATATTTTCGGGCCTCGCGGTTTTTGGACACAAAATCAAATAGAAGACTCGTTAATGGTGACGCGCCGGGTAGCTGGCTCAGGAACAACGAATCGAACATTTCTTTTTTGAAGACGATCGAAATGACGATATCATGCTCGCCCTTAACGTATGGAACGCTTCTGACTACGCCGGTGTTGCAAATGAGCACGTCGCCCTTTTTAAGGAGTAGCCGCCGTCCGTTGACGATAAACGTGCAGACGCCGTCGTACACGTAGTTAAGCTCCATATCCCGATTGATATGAGGAGGAATATCGGTAAAGCGCGACTCCTTGATAAGGCCCACGGGGTTTTCGTCGAGAGTTTCTTTCCAATCAAACAGATAGACCTCTTCGCCGTTAATGGTTGTGGTTTCCACCCTGTTATATCGCGGGCTGAGCTCTCCCGGATGTGCGCGATGCCACTCTTCGGTCTCGGTATGCGTATAGAGCAGCTGTTTGAGATTCGAATCCATGGGGTGCTCCAGGGGTGAACGGTAGAATCGATGCCTTAAACGGTATTATATCTAAAAAAATGTTATAAACTCACGCTTTCTATGCGATATCTTATGCATCTTGTTCTTCCTAGTATTGGGTTATCCGCTGGAGCATCCGATCAAGGAGGGCAAATGAGTAAGTTAAAACATGGGTTTGACTCCGACTTTTTATGGGGCGGAGCCATATCGTGCTCGCAGGCCGATGGCGCCTGGAATGAGGGCGGAAAGGGAAAGTCGACGCAGGATTGTCGATGGCTGGATGGTACCTGGACTCATGACCAGATTGAGGACAAGCATCAAAACAACCCCTTCTGCCATGACGAACTAATGAACGCTCTCGCAGATGATGGTGTTGAGTTCTACCCGTTTAGGCGCGGTAACGACTTCTATCATCACTACCGTGAGGACATCGCGCTTTTTGCGGAGATGGGCCTCAAGCTGTTCCGCACCTCTATTTGCTGGAGCCGAATCTATCCTAACGGAGATGATCTTGAGCCTAACCGCGAAGGCATCGAGTGGTATCGAAGCATGCTGGGTGAGTGCAAAAAGCACGGCATTAAAACCTTCGTCACCATGCTCCACTATGACATCCCGGTAAATCTTGTCACCACATATGGGGGATGGAAGAATCGCAAGACGATTGATTTCTTCGCCCGCTATGTCGAGACAATCGTTACGGAATTGGGCGATCTGGTCGATTTCTGGCTGCCTTTTAACGAGTTCAATGCAGCGCGTTTTTCGCCTTGGGACGGGGTCTGTCTGGTCAAAGACGAAGAGGGGGAGAACTTCGATCGAGCCATCTTCCAGTGCCTGCACCACGAGTTCGTTGCCAATGCGCGTGCCGTCGAGATTGTCCATCGTCTTTCGCCCGATACTCCCGTTGGCGGCATGATCGCTCGATTCTGTACGTATCCCGCCACCTGCCGTCCCGAAGATAACATGCAGGCTATTCACGACGACCAGTATTCCAACTGGTTCTATACGGATGTGATGGCTCGTGGAAAATACCCCGCTTATATGAATCGCTATTTCGACGCGTGCGATATCGAGATTCAAATGGAGCCGGGCGATGAAGAGCTCATCGCTCGCAACACGGTCGACTTCCTGGCCTTCTCGTACTACTTTTCCCAGGTATCCACCTGCGATCAGGGATGGGAGAAGACTGCGGGAAATCTGGTCATGGCAAACAAGAACCCTTATCTCGAGACGAGTGAGTGGGGCTGGCAGCTCGATCCCATTGGCCTGAGGGTTACCCTTAACCAGATGTATGACCGCTATGGGCTGCCCCTGTATATCGCCGAGAACGGCCTCGGTACATCTGATGTAGTCGAGGAGGATGGCAGCATCCACGACGAGTATCGAATCGATTATTTGCGCCAGCACATAAAGTGCCTTAAGGAAGCAGTGATCGATGGCGTTGACGTGCGCGGATACATGATCTGGGGATTCATTGACCTTGTTGCCTGCGGTCCTCTTACGATGGACAAGCGCTACGGGCTTATCTATGTCGATCTGGATAATTGCGGCAACGGCACTGCGGAGCGCTCGCGTAAAGACTCTTTCTATTGGTATCAGAAATGTATCGCCACTAATGGTGAGGATCTTGGGTAGGAGTGATTGTCGTGGCAGACAAGAAGGAACTGGCCGCTCGTGTCCTCGAGCTCGTGGGCGGCGCCGATAACGTTGTTATGGCAACGCACTGCATTACAAGGCTCAGATTCAACCTGAAGGACGATAGCAAGGCAGACCTTGAGGCCCTTAAGACGCTTGATGGCGCCTTGGGCGCGCAGGTTAAAGACGGACAGTGGCAAGTTATCATCGGCGCCAGCGTGGGGTCGGTATATGACGAATTGGAGCCCATGCTAGGTGACAGGATGGGTGGCGAGGTCTCCGCCGACGCCGAGCAGCCTGAGCTCCAAAAAGGTTCGGCTCGCGTATTCGATATCATCACCGGCATCTTCTCCGCTATCATTCCCGCACTGGTGGCGGGAGGCATCGTAAAGGGCATCCTGGCTGCTATCGCGGCTTTTGGAATCGACACGGGTGCCGGCGACTTTGCGATATTCAATATGATTTCGGATATCCCGTTCTACTTCTTGCCGTTTTTGCTGGCAATGTCTACAGCTGATAAGTTCCGGGTCAACCGTTCGCTTGCGCTTTGTGTTGCTGGATCGCTGATGTACCCGACCATTGTCAACGCTGTCGGTACGGGCGAGACGCCCCTTGCGCTGTTCGGTTTTGCGGTGCCGATTTTTAGCTACGCCGATTCCGTGTTCCCGGTTATCTTTGGCGTCATTGGCTTGTCTTTTGTATATCGCGCAATCGACAAAGTCGTGCCGGATCTTTTTAAGCTCGTTGTCGTTCCGGCGCTCTCCCTTGCTATCGTGATTCCCGTCAACCTGCTTGTGCTCGCTCCGATTGGTGCCTGGTGCGGTCTTGGTCTTGCCAACGGTATCGTTTGGCTATTCTCGACGTTAGGCCCCGTTGCCGGTTTTCTGCTGGGCTTCTTTATGCCGCTTATCGTGCTCTTCGGCATGCATCAGTCAACGAGGCCTATCCAGATTTCCAATATCGCAACGCTTGGGTATGACTATCTGCTCCCGATCTCTTTCTGCCATAACCTCGCCGAAAGCGGTGCGTCTTTTGGTGCAGCCCTGCGCATGACCGACGAAAAGCTCAAGTCCGCTGCAATGACGTGCGCCTTCTCAGCATTTATGGGAATTTCCGAGCCCGCCTTGTTTACCGTTCAGGTTCCTAACAGGACTCCGCTTATCGCTGCGATGATTGCGGATGGCATTGGCGGTGCGCTTACCGTTGTTCTCGGCGCAAAGTGCTTCGGCTTTGTTATGCCCGGCATTACCTCGTTGCCCGTTTATGCCGATCCAAGCGGCAATCCCATGAACCTGATCATGATTGTCGTCTGCATCGCTTTGACTTGGGTTATCTCTGTGGCGCTCTCGTTTGCGCTCTATGGTCGTTTCGACAAAAAGTAACGACGTTTTGAGATAGACAATATTAATCGGCCGCTCGCCGGGGAATCGTTCTGCGACGCCCCAGCGAGCGGCATTTTATTGGTGGGGCGTGTCGTGTCGCCAACGGCGGCATGCCGCCTCGCCGCGCTAGTTGCGTCTGCCGCCTCCGTTGGCGCCCTGACGCCCCTGTGCCGCGCGATTGCGACCGGCAGTGTTCTGCGCGCGGGACATACCGCCGTGACCCTTGCTGCCCTTGGGCCCCTTGCCGGCGGCGCCACCGTGGGCCTTGCCGCCCTTCTTGCCGGTGCCATGCCCACCGCCGGCAGACGTCTCGCCCGGGCGTGGCGGCACGGGGCGAATCAGGCAATGCTTGGTATAGCCGATCAGATCACGACGCCCGGCCTTCTCTAGCGCCTCGCGCACCAGCTTGTAGTTCTCGGGCTTGCGATACTGGATGAGCGCGCGCTGCATGGCCTTCTCATGCGGGTCGCGCGCCACGTAGATCGGCTGCATGGTGCGCGGATCTACACCGGTGTAGTACATGCAGGTCGACATGGTGGACGGGGTGGGGTAGAAGTCCTGTACCTGCTCGGGCATGTAGCCCATGTCGCGCACGGCTTCGGCAAGGTCCACGGCTTCCTTCATGGTTGAACCGGGGTGGCTCGAGATCAGATACGGCACCACGTACTGCTTGAGTCCGTATTCGCGATTCAAGCGTTCAAATTTACGGCAGAATGCGTCGTAGACAGCTCGGCTCGGCTTGCCCATCACGGACAGCACCGCGTCGCTCACGTGCTCGGGCGCTACGCGCAGCTGGCCCGAGACATGGTGTTCCAGCAGCTCGCGTAAAAACTCGTCCGAGGCATCGGCCATGGTGTAGTCAAAACGGATGCCGCTGCGCACGAAGACCTTTTTGACGCCCGGCAGCTGGCGCAGGTCGCGCAACAGCTGCGTGTAGCCGCTTTCGTCGACCACCATGTTCTTGCACACGCTCGGCCACAGACAGCGCTTGTTCTTGCACACGCCGTGCTTGAGCTGCTTGTCGCAGGCGGGACGGCTAAAGTTGGCCGTCGGTCCGCCTACGTCGTTGATGTAGCCCTTAAACTCGGGATCGCGCGTGAGCAGCTCTGCCTCGCGCATGATCGAGTCGTGGCTGCGCATCTGCAACACGCGACCTTGGTGGAAGGTGAGGGCGCAAAACGAGCATTCACCAAAGCACCCGCGGTTGGAGCTGATTGAAAACTTGATCTCGGCAAAGGCCGGCACGCCGCCCGCGGCATCGTAGTCGGGATGCCAATCGCGTGCGTAGGGGAGCTCGGCCACCTCGTCCATCTCATCGGTCGTCAACGTCGCCGACGGCGGGTTCTGCACCACATAGACGCTGTTGGGATAGGGCTCTACCAGGCGATGTCCGGTGATGGGGTCCATATTCTGCTGTTGCACGTTAAAGCTGCGTGCGTAGTTGAGCTTGTCGGCGGTAAGGTCGTCCCAGCTGGGTAGCAGGTCGTAGTCGTAGACCTCGTCGAGCGAGCCTGTGCGGTAGACGGTGCCGTTGATATAGGTGATCTGATCGATGGGCAGCCCCGCGTCGAGCGCGTCGGCAATCTCGACAATCGCGTGCTCGCCCATGCCGTAGATGAGGATGTCGGCGCCCGAGTCGAGCAGCACCGAGCGCTTGAGCTTATCCTGCCAGTAGTCGTAGTGGGCCAGGCGGCGCAGGCTTGCCTCGATGCCGCCGATGATGATGGGGGCGTCCTTAAACGTCTGGCGGATGAGGTTGCCGTAGACCGTGACGGCTCGGTTGGGACGGCGCCCCTCCTCGCCACCGGGGGTATAGGCGTCGGTGTGGCGGCGGTGTTTGGTCACCGAATAGTGGTTGACCATGGAGTCCATGTTGCCGGCACTGACCAAAAAGCCCAGGCGCGGCTCGCCGAGCACAGTGATGCTGGCGGGGTCGGTCCAGTCGGGTTGGCAGATGATGCCCACCTTGTAGCCGTGCGCGTCGAGGACGCGACTGATGATGGCCATGCCAAAGCTGGGATGGTCCACATAGGCGTCGCCGCAGATGTAGACAAAGTCGCACTGGTCCCAGCCACGCGCATCCATGTCGGCGCGGCTGACGGGGAGGAACTTATCGCGGCCCGGTCGCCAGGGGCGGGCGGGCGTCGCTTGGGAATGCTTGGTGCGGGCGACCGTGGCCTGCGCCTTACCGCCGCGCTTTTGCTGCTGGCCCTGTTTGCCCTGCTGACTGCGCTGGTTGTTCTGAGCGTGCTGAGGCTTTTTTGCCACGATCCCTCCCGGTGTTTGTATGCTGCACGTAATTGTAACCAGTCTTTTTGGGACGGGGCTAAAAAGACTGGGGGAGTACATGAGCTGGGGATCGGCGCGTCGATGCGGGGATCGTTTGTTTCCAGACTGTGTATCTGCGCGTTGGAGAACCCGTCTCGCGCGCACGCCATGTTGTCAATGGGTTACAGTATGAACGGCGGCTATGTTTCCGCCAACGCACGAGAGAGTCGTCAACAAGGAGGATGCACGACGATGCAGCGTGCCAAACAGATATCGGAGTCTATTGAGCTGGGCATCATCTTGGCGCTCGCCGGTGGCTTTATGGACGTCTATTCGTACATTGGGCGCGATCATGTTTTCGCCAACGCGCAGACAGGCAACATCCTGCTCGTGGGCGTGAGCATCTCGGAGGGCAACTGGGCACTTGCGGGACGCTACTTCTTCCCCGTGGTGTCGTTTGCCGTGGGCATTATGCTTGCCGACCTGGTGCATGAGCGGTTTGGCAGCGTGATTCACTGGCGCCAGGTAACGGTGTTCTTTGAAGCCGTCATCTTGCTGGGCGTGAGCTTTATCCCGGTCGGCAATTTCAACCTGCTCGCCAACTGCCTCACCTCGTTTGCCTGCGGCATGCAGGTCGAGAGCTTCCGCAAGATCCACGGTCACGGCATCGCTACGACCATGTGCATCGGCAACTTGCGCAACGCGCTGCAAAACGTGGACGATTACATCATCACCCACAGGCGCGGCTTTTTGGAAAACGGCCTGCTGTACTTTGGCGTGATCTTTACCTTTGTGTTTGGCGCCGTGTTGGGCAACTGGTGTATTGAGCGCATGGGCCTGCACGCCATCGTCGTGGCGAGCTTGCTGCTGTTTGTCGCGTTTGCCATCATGTTCATCGACCGCGAGCGCGACTTGCGCTTACGCTGGAAGGTTGCGGCCGAGGCTTGGAAAGAGGGCTGCCGAAAGTAACCGAATGCGGCAAAGGGGTTGTCCCTTTGCCGCAATATTTTTCATCATCTGTTGAAACGCTTTAACACTATTGACGTTCTCACGCGTTTTTTGTTTCAAAAGCGTTAGGATGGGACTCATAGCGTGGGGCGTAATGGATGCCCCGCACACGATGGGAGGCTATCAATGGCTAATCGTTTCGTTCTCAATACCATCTCTTATCATGGTTCCGGCGCCATCAAGGAGATCCCCGGCGAGCTCCAGCGTCGCGGCTACAAGAAGATCTTCGTCTGCTCCGACCCCGATCTGGTCAAGTTTGGCGTTACCGCTAAGGTGACCGACGAGCTCGACGCTGCCGGCATCGCTTGGAGCCTCTACTCCGAGATCAAGCCCAACCCCACTATCCAGAACGTCAAGGACGGCGTCGAGGCCTTCAAGGCCGCCGAGGCTGACGCTATCGTGACCATCGGTGGTGGCTCCTCCATGGACACTGCTAAGGCCATCGGCATCATCATCAACAACCCCGAGTTCGCCGATGTCCGCAGCCTCGAGGGCGTTGCTCCCACTAAGAACCACGCCGTGTTCACCATCGCTGTGCCGACGACCGCCGGTACCGCCGCCGAGGTGACCATCAACTACGTCATCACCGACCCCGAGAAGGTCCGCAAGTTCGTGTGCGTCGACACCAACGACGCCCCCGAGGTCGCCGTCGTCGATCCCGACATGATGGCCTCCATGCCCGCCGGCCTGACCGCTTCCACTGGCATGGACGCACTGACCCACGCCATCGAGGGCTACACCACCAAGGGCGCCTGGGAGCTTTCCGACATGTTCCACTTTGAGGCCATTAAGCTGATCAGCGAGAACCTGCGCGACTCCGTCGCCGAGGCCAAGTCCGGCCAGCCCGGCTCCGGCCGTGAGGGCATGGCTCTTGGTCAGTATGTCGCCGGCATGGGCTTCTCCAATGTTGGCCTGGGCATCGACCACGCCATGGCTCACACCCTGTCCGCTCACTACGACACCCCGCACGGCGTCGCTTGCGCCATGCTGCTGCCGATCGCCATGGAGTTCAACAAGCCGGTTTGCGCTGAGCGCCTGGCCAAGGTTGCCGTCGCCATGGGCGTTGACACCACGGGCATGAGCACCGCCGAGGCCGCCGATGCCGCCATCGCCGCCGTCAAGCAGCTTTCCGCCGACGTGAACATCCCGCACGTCTGTGAGGCCATGAAGGCTGACGAGATCGAGGTCCTGGCCAAGGACGCCATGGCCGACGCCTGCTTCCCGGGTAACCCGCGCGAGGCAACGCTCGACGACGTCATCGAGCTCTTCAAGAAGATCTGCCCGGCTGCCTAGCCCAGTTTGGTGGTCCTTCGCCCGTAGGTGTATGGTCTTTTGACGTGCCGCTGGCCCCGCCGTGCTACGCACGGCGGGGCTTTTTGTGCTGCGTCGATGCCCTGAGACGGACAAAACCAAGGCGTACTGCCCGCTGCGGATAGGTGGTGCACTTCCCTGCGTGCATTTTTGGGAGTATTCAACAAGCTCTTAAAAATGCATAACGTTGTGAATGGGCGGTAGTGATCCGCAGGCGCCCATCGACAGCCATTGTGGGCGGGCTATCGATGAGTGGAGGGGGTTGTTACTGAGTTTCTGCTTTGCGACGACCTGCAACACTGCTGTAACCGCGTCGTTTTGTCGTTCGTGATGGGGCCGTTGGGGCCCACGGTGCTGAATACTCCGTTTTTTGCACGGTCCAAGGTGGGGCACCCTGAGACGAAGCAAAAAGATGCCTCATTTCTATGCAAATACCAATAGGATTTATGCAAGATTGAGATTGTAAACCGTGCACGTGCACAAAACCGGTGCGGGGACGTCTGGAGGCGGCTCGGCTCCTGGGGCATTGCACGTGCAGAACGGTTAAAATCGGGACTCGGTCTTAGTTTTACTTGGAAGGATGCATATGACTTCTAATATTGATGCTTCTCTAGAGGAGACGCTCTCCTATATCGCAGGACAGCTTAAGACGCTGACTTCTATTGCCTCCCCTACCGGCTATACCCGTGCGGCGACTGATTATCTGATGGAGACCCTGCGCGATATGGGGTTTGGGCCTGAGCGTTCTAATAAGGGTAACGTGCTCGTTGAGCTTGGCGGCGAGGGCGAGCCGCTCGTACTGGCGAGCCATGTCGATACCCTAGGCGCCATGGTGCGTTCCATTAAGGACAATGGCCGCCTGCGCCCCACGACGCTCGGTGGGCATCAGTGGTCTACGGCCGATGGCGAGAACTGCACCGTCTACACGCGCGACGGCAATGTCTACACGGGCGTGGTTCTTAACACCGAGCCTTCGGCGCACGTGGCCGACGAGCCGGTCAAGACCATCGAGAAGAACATGGAGATCTTGCTCGACGAGAACGTCGACAGCAAGGACGATGTGCTCGAGCTGGGTATTCAGACCGGCGACATCATCGCTATGGATCCTCGCACGACGGTGACGGAGAGCGGCTACATTAAGAGCCGCTTCCTGGATGACAAGCTATCGGCCGCCATTTTGTTGGGCTTGGCGCGTGCCGTCGCCGCTGGCGAGGTGACGCTTTCGCGTAAGGTTTCGCTGCTCTTTACCGTGTACGAGGAGGTGGGCCACGGCGGCGCCTTCGTGCCGGCCGACACGCGCGAGATGATCAGCGTTGACATGGGCTGCGTGGGCGACGACCTAGGCTGCACCGAGCACATGGTGTCGATCTGCGCCAAGGATTCGGGCGGTCCGTACAACTACGACCTGGTGACGGCGCTGTCCAATATCGCGCGCGAGCTTGAGCTCGATTACGCTATCGACGTGTATCCGCATTACGGTTCGGACGTCGAAGCCACGTTCTCTGCCGGCTACGACATTCGCCATGGTCTGATCGGCCCCGGCGTGTATGCGAGCCACAACTACGAGCGTAGCCACATGGACGGCGTGCGCAACACCTTCGAGCTCGTCCGCGCCTACGTACAGCGCTAGCGATGCAGCGGCCTCGGCTGATACGGCAGTACCGACCGAGGCCGTCCTCTCTAAGTTGCGGTGAAATAGGGACTGTTTGGCGGTTTTAAACGCTTAAACAGTCCCTATTTCACCGCAATTTATGAAGGGGATGGGGCTACTTAAGTGCGCCGGTCACCGTGCCGCCGCCGAGGACGATGTCGCCGTGGTAGACTACAACGGCCTGGCCGGGGGCGATGGCTCGCTGCGGCTCGTCAAAAGTCAGCAGCATTTGCCCGTCTTCGCCGCGCGTAAGGGTCGCTGCTTGGTCTTTCTGACGGTAACGGTACTTGGCGCCCACGCGAATGCCGCCGGCATCGAGTTCTGCTTCCATGCGGTCGGCAGGGGCGCTCCAGATCCAGTCGTTGGCCGCGAGCGCTGTGGCCGTCAGGTCCTCGGCCTCGCCCAGATGCACAATGTTGCTGGCGGCATCGACGCCCGTTACGTACACGGGATGCGCCATCGCGACGCCCAAGCCCTTGCGCTGGCCGATGGTATAGCGCAGCGCACCGTTGTGGCGCCCGACCACGCTGCCGTCGCGCCATACAATATCGCCCGGCTCGGCGGCATGTCCACGGCGGCGCTCGATATAGCCCGCGTAGTCGCCGTCCGCGATAAAGCAGATATCCTCGCTCTCGGCCTTCTTGGCGTTGATGAAGCCCTGCTCGGCGGCAATGCGGCGCACGTCGCGCTCTTTGTCCAGCCCAGCCAGCGGAAAGATCGTGTGCGCCAGGCGCTCCTGCGTAAGCGAATATAAAAAGTAGCTCTGGTCCTTTTTGGGATCTTCGCCGCGATGCAGCTGCCAGGTGCCGTCTACTGTCTGGCTTGTTTTGGCGTAATGACCCGTTGCGATGTAGTCGCAGCCCATGTCCAGCGCCGCACCGAGCAACGCGCCAAACTTTATGTGGCGGTTGCAGATGATGCACGGGTTGGGCGTCAGCCCCTCCTGGTAGGCGTTCACAAAGCGCTCGATAACGCTGTGGTCGAAGGTCTGCTGCAAGTCGAGCACATGGTGGGGTATCCCCAGACGCTCGGCGACGGCCTTCGCATCGGCGATGTCGCGGTCGACCTTACTCATGCCCGTGGCGGGATCGGGCGCGGGGCAGGTGAGGCGCATGGTGGCGCCGACGCATTCGTAGCCCTGGCTTTTGAGCAGGTACGCGGTCACGCTGGAATCGACGCCGCCGCTCATGGCGACGAGCACGCGCTTGTTGTGCATGGGGAGGTTCTCCTTGGTGGCATGTGGCCAAAAAAAGAAAAGCGGCGCGGGAGGCTGGTTCCGCGCCGCAGACATTGTAGCAAGTTCGGACGTCTCGTGGGACACCCTAACGAGATGGACTCGGGCTGCCAGAAGAGAGGGGAGACTGGCGCGCCCTGGACTCGTTCTAAGAACGAGAAGCTCTAGTCCTGGAAGAGCGCCGTGGACAGGTAGCGCTCACCGGTATCGGCGAGCAGCGCCACGATGGTCTTGCCCTCGTTCTCGGGACGCTTGGCCAGCTGCAGTGCGGCCCACACGGCGGCACCGGACGAAATGCCCACGAGCACGCCCTCCTTGTGACCCACGGCGCGGCCGGTGGCAAAGGCGTCGTCGTTCTCGACGGGGATGATCTCGTCATAGACCTGGGTGTCGAGGACGTCGGGCACAAAGCCTGCGCCGATGCCCTGGATCTTGTGCGGGCCGGCCTGGCCCTTGGAGAGCACCGGGGAGGTGGCGGGCTCGACGGCGACAACCTTAATCTCAGGGTTCTGCTCCTTGAGGAACTCGCCCACGCCGGTCACGGTACCACCGGTGCCAACGCCGGCGACGAAGATGTCGACCTTGCCGTCGGTGTCGTCCCAGATCTCGGGGCCGGTCGTGGCCTTGTGAATGGCGGGGTTGGCGGGGTTCACAAACTGGCCGGCGATGATGCTGTTGGGAGTCTCCTTCTGCAGCTCCTCGGCCTTGGCGATGGCGCCCTTCATGCCCTTGGAGCCGTCGGTGAGCACGAGCTGCGCACCGTATGCCTGCATCAGCTTGCGGCGCTCGACGGACATGGTCTCGGGCATGGTGATGATCACCTTGTAGCCGCGGGCGGCCGCCACCGAGGCGATGCCGACGCCGGTGTTGCCGCTCGTGGGCTCGATGATGGTGTAGTCGCCGCCGCGCACGAGCTTGCCAGCCTTCTCGGCCTCGTCAATCATGTTCTTGGCGACGCGGTCTTTAACGGATCCGGCGGGGTTGAAGTATTCCAGTTTGACGAGCACGCGAGCCTTGAGGTCCTCGTCGGCCTCAAAGTGAGTGAGCTCCAGAAGCGGGGTGTGTCCGATAAGCTGATCGATGGACGTGTAAACCTTGCTCATGGTGAACCTCCAAAGTGTTCAAGTTGCTGGTTGCCGTGCGGTTTTACGGCATGTCTAGCAGCTAAACCCATAAACCTTATAGGTTGTTCGTTTAGCTGTTGGCAAGCATAGTAGACACTAAAGCCTAGTAATGCAATAGGAAATAGAAGATTATTACGAGTCGATTAACCATCTTGACCGGAACGGGTATTTCCAAAGCCGATTTTTCGGCTAGAATTTCAACGGACTAAAAGACCGAAAGGCAGCACTATATATGTTGGTTTCTACTAAGGGCAGGTACGCCCTGCGCGTTATGGTTGACCTGGCCGAGCACCAGGCGGCCGGTCGCATCCCGCTCAAAGAGATTGCGGCGCGACAGGGGATTTCCGAGAAATATCTCGAGAACATCTTGGCTACGCTCGTGCGTGCCAACATGCTTTCGGGCATGCGTGGCAAGGGCGGCGGCTACGTGCTCACGCGCCCGCCCGAGCAGTACACGGTGGGCGAGATCTTGCGCCTGACCGAGGGCAGTCTGGCACCGGTCGCCTGCCTGGATGGCGACTGCAAGGGTTGCTCGCGATCTGATGAGTGCCCCACGCTCGACGTGTGGAAGAACCTGGACAAGCTCATCAACGATTACCTCGACGGTGTGACGCTCGATCAACTTGTCGCTCCCAACCATGGCTACGACTATGTCATCTAACCCACGCCTGCCATTTGGGGACGGGGTGGAAATGGTAGATTTTCTCGCCCTTTGAGACTTGGCAAATAAGAAGGCCGCCCATTTTTGCGATGGGCGGCCTTCGTTTTGGGCTGTTGAGACGGACACGGCCGGAATGGCCGTTTTAGTCCTCGGCGATGCTGTCGAGGATGCTGCGCGTGATGGACACCAGGATGCTGCCCATAAAGGCCGATCCAAAGCTGGCGATGGAGATGCCGACGCCCAGCAGGTTGACCGACAGGTAACTCGCGAGCTCAAGCATAAAGCTGTTGACGACAAGCTGGAAAATGCCCAGCGTAATGATCGTGAGCGGCAGCGAGATGACCGTGAGGAACGGTTTGACGAACGAATCGACAATGTTCAGGAACAGTCCCACAAAGGCAAAGCAGACCCAGGTCTCGGCAAAGCCGAAGGGTTGGATACCGGGGACGAGGAACGTGGCGATCGCGATGGCGATCGAGGTGAAGAGCCAGTTAAGCATAAAGCGCATGGCGTGAATCCTTTCTTGCGCCGGGATTGCTGGCGTCGCGTGAAGCGGCTTACGGCGGCGACCTGGATGGTTGCGCGGGCGCGCCGCGGTGTTTGGGCGCCCATTGTCTCAAATATTCGTGGAGCTTACGTGCGCATATGGTTTCTAAACGGCGTTCGTCCTGAAAAACGCGCCGCTGGCAGAGAGTCTTGTCGCTTTAGTTTGGTGGTGTGCTACACTGCTACGGGCAAAAGCCACAGGCGTTGCCCTATTGCATAGAACGGGTGAACGATGCCCGATGTCAGTATCAACTTCGATGCCTTTTGGCGGGTTTGGCGGTGATCGATGAATATCGAGAACATGTTTGACAAGCCTGATGTCAAGCAGCTGGTCCACGCATTTAGCCTTTTGGACGACGAGAAGGATATCCAAGCGTTTTTGACCGATATCTGCACGCCGCGCGAGATTTGCGACCTTTCTCAGCGTTTGCAGGTTGCGCGCTATTTGGACGAGGGCGAGCCTTATGTTGAGGTTCAGGCCCGTACCGGCGCTTCGTCCACCACGGTGAGCCGCGTTTCAAAGGCGCTGAACGGCGAGTACGGTGGCTACCGCAAGATCCTCATTAAGTTGGAGGATGGCGAGTAGGCCAGCGACAACATTGAATTACGAAGAACCGTCCCTCCGGGGGCGGTTTTTATATGCCTGCAATCGGCTGGTGCGTTGGGTTCAGGTTGCTTTGTACCAAAAGATGGAACTGCGGTGGCAATGTGTCCGCTTGGGCGGGTAGGATGGATGCATTGATTATTGCGAACGGTTTGAGCGGAGGACCATGCCTGTTCGAATCTATACCACCAATGCCGGCACGGATTTGAGCGATGCCGAGTCGGCGCTGCTTGCCGACCTTATTGCCCGTCACGGGCGTGCCGTGTTGCTGGCACCAACGTTTGCCGAGCTCGATCTGTGCCGTCATGATGCGGCGGAAGCCGGCATTTCGCTGGGTATCGACTACAAGACACCCGCATCGTGGCTTCGCTCGCTTTGGGAGCTTTTGGGCGACGGGCGCGGTTTCGTCGACAACCTGCAACGTCAGATGCTGTTTTCGGATATGATTGCCCGCCGCGACGATGCCGACCTGCAGCCGCTTTCGCGTAGCCAGGGCACGGTGCGCATGCTCGCGCGCATGGCCCGCGATGTGCTGCCGGGTGTGGCGGGGACGACGGCCGAGCGATGCGGTGGCAACAATTGCCAGCCTGAGCCAAAAAGCGATGCCGAGGCTCGTGTGTTTGAGCTTTTGCGTGCCTACGCGGGCGGTTTGGACCGTCGAGATATGGTCGAGCCCTGCGAGGCAGCCGACATTATGGCCGGTGCCCTGGCCGATAGCCTGCCGGCGTGCGCCCGCGCCGTATGCGTGCGCGGTACCACGTCGTTTACGCACGGTCTACTCGAGCTGCTGTCTGCCGTGGCGAACAATGGGGGAGAGGTCGTCGTGCTGCTTGCCCGCGAGCAGGCGGCGATGCGCGAGGAGCTTGCCACGGCATTTGATGCCCGCGGTGTGCTGTTTGAGATCGCGCCGCTGGGGGAGGACGCCGTCGCGTCTGATGTCGCTTGCGGGGCCGCCGCTCAGCCTGCCTTTATTGAGGTCGCCGGCCCCCATGCCCGTGCTCATGTCTATGCGGACGCCATCGATAAGTTGGTGAAAGCGCACAAGGAGTCCAAGGCCGATAAAGCTACTGCAACGCCCGCCGACCCCGTGCGCGTGCTCGTCGTTTCTGCCCGGGCACCCCAGCTGTTCGGCGAGCTCGCCGCCCGTTTGGCGGCGCGTCACATTGCGGCCGAGACGACTGAGTTCACGGCGTTTTCCCAGTCCATCGCGGGCAGGCAGTTTACGGCGCTCGCCAACCTGATCGAGCGTATGAAAGCCGCCGACGAGGGCACCGCTTCCAAGACTGAGTGGTGGCCCGCGCCGGAGCTTACCGACTGGATCTACAGTCCGCTTTCGGGCGCTGATGCCGTCAATGCCCGTAACTTCGATAAGAATATGCGTCTCTCGCGCAGCAAGACTACCGCGGGCGTCAAGAGCCTGCTGCAGAGCGTTCAGGGCCAGGTGAGGGGCGCGCGCAAGGCGACGAGCGACGATAACTGGTTTAAGAACGTACCGTGTGTGGTCTCGGACGTGTTCCAGGCGCTGTGGCGTGACAAGCCCGTGACGGCGCTTAAGGCCATGCTTGCCGTTGCCGAGGCGTTGCCCGATCGCGCTCTAGGCGGCCTTGACGGCCAGGCCCGTCGCCAAGCGGAGGTGGCCCTGCTGCGCCGCGTCATCGACATCCTTATGAATGGCGCCCGCGCGCTCGACGTGTCGCAGGTCGCGACTGTACCCGTGCTCGATGGCGTTCGCACTAGGGTGGACAAGCGTAGCACCGCCTACGATTACGAGACCCACGAGGTTGACCGTGCGCCACGTGCTCAGGTTCGTTTTGCTTCGCTTGCCGACGCGGCGGCTCTGCGCCCCGGCAGCTACGATGCCGTGCTGTTTGCCGATGTCGATCTGGACAGCTATCCGCTCTCGCACGAGGAGGGACCGCTGGCTACGCTGACGGCGAGCCTTGGTCGCGAGGGCGTGACGCTTGAGCCCGCGGCCCTGCTGCGCGTGCGCTTTGGTCACGCGATGCAAGCGTCGCGTGGTCCGGTTACGCTCGCCCGTGTGACCCACGATCGTCAGGCGCGCGAGTGCTATCCGGCGGCCGTGTGGACCGAGTTGCGTGCGCACGCCAAGGTCGCTGACGCTGCTAAGGCAGCTGACGACGCTAAGGCCACTGGCACCGACAAGGCCGCTGACGACGCTAAGGCCACTGGCACTGCTAAGGCCGCTGGCGCCGACAAGGCGACGTGCGTGGGTGAGGGCGATATCGTGAGGGACTTCGATCCCGCGGCAGGCGAAGGTCTCAAGCGCGAGCGCGTGACCTGTGAAGCCCCTCAGCATCTGAGTGCCGAGGCCGTGCCGTATTTGGTCCTGCGTCGTCGCGATGGCGAGGGCGAGGACGCGCCGCTCGTGCCGCGCCTGACGTCCGCCTCGCAGATCGAGGCCTATTCTACCTGCCCGCTGTGCTGGTTCGTGTCGTATCGCGTCAAGCCCCAGTCCATCGACGCGGGCTTTGGGAACATGGAGAAGGGCAACTTTGTCCACGACGTGCTGGAGCATCTGCATGCCCGTCTGCCCCAAGAGGGCATGGAGCGCGTGACGCCCATGAATCTGCCTCGGGCGCAGGAGCTGCTGAGCAAGGTCTTTGACGAGACCCTGGCCGAGCATGCCGGCAAGCGCGGTACCGAGGGTCCGCTCGTGCCGCTCTCTCCGGTGGAGGAACGTCAGGTGGCCGAGATTCTGCCGCAGCTGGAAGGCGTGCTCGCCTACGAGTCCGAGGCACTTGCCCCCTTTGCGCCACGCTACCTTGAGTTCGCCTTTAATGAGCTTAAGGTCGAGTATGCCGGTTGGCCGCTCGGTGGGCGCATCGACCGCGTGGACGTGGATGCCGAGAACCGTGCCGTGGTGATCGACTACAAACATCGCTCGGGCGTCGAGGAGTATAAGCTTGCCGACCCCACGGTGTTCGACGAGAAGACGGGTGCGGTGCCCGCCGACGACCCGCGCTGGCTGCCGCCGCATACCCAGACGCTCATCTACGCCCAGGCCATGCGCCGGGCGCTGGATCTGAATACCCGTGCGGCGCTTTACTTTTCCACCAAGGGCGGCAAGCCCGCGCTGCGCGGTGCCGCGAGCGCCGAGCTGTTGGAGCAGGAGCGCGGCGACGGTCGCATTCCGGGCCTTAAGAAGGGCTTCCCGGGCGAGGGCGGCAACATGGACTTCGATGTGCTGCTCGATCGCGTGGAGACCGGCATTGCCGAGCGGCTGCGCGAACTCGAGGCGGGCGTCGTGACGGCGGTCGATCCGACATCGGCGCAAGCCGCGCATGCGCGCTGCTCGTATAACCACGAAGGAACGTTTGTAAGGAGGGACGTGTAGACCATGGATCTTTCGACTTTGATGCCGCAACAGCTGCAAGTCGTCAAAACGCTCGACCGCCCGCTATTTGTCTCGGCGGGTGCCGGCTCGGGCAAGACCTTTACCCTTACGCGCCGCATCGTCTACGCGCTCTCGCCCGAATCCGGTCCGTTTGTCGAGCATCTGGATCAGGTGCTCGCCATTACCTTTACCAAAGACGCCGCGGCTGAGATTCGCGACCGTGTGCGCCGTGCGCTTATCGAAGAGGGTATGGACGAAGAGGCTCTGACGGTCGACGACGCTTGGATCTCGACCATCCACGGCATGTGCTCGCGTATCCTGCGCGCGCATGCGTTGGAGCTGGGCATCGATCCCGAGTTCACGGTGCTTACCGATACCGATGAGCTTATGGATCAGGCTGTCGAGCATGTGCTGGGCCGCGCGACAGCGCCCGATGCCGCTCCCGAGCTCGCGGCTTCGCTCAAAGCACTCTATGCCTGGTATCCCATGGCGGGTGAGGGCGGTCCCTTTGGCAGCGGCACCACCATCAAAGGTCTGGTGCGCAACCTATTGGAGCTATCGAGCCAGCTGCCGGGCGGCATGGACGACGTGTGCGTGGTTCGTGGCTGTGCCGATACCTCGGCCCTGGCAGACGCCTATCGCGCGGCGCTCGGCGCGAGCAAGGCGGCGACCGAAAAGGCGCAGGTGGCGCTCGAGGCCATCGACGCGTTCGAGGCGAGCGGCAAGACCATGGCGGATGTGGCGCGGCTTATGATGGCGTGCAGTATGCCGCGCGCGAGTAAGATGTTCCCAAAGGAGAATGTCGAGCTGCTTAAGGCAGAGGCTGCCGACACGTTCGTCAATATTGTGCTGGCTTGCGGTGACCCGGCACTTGATGCGCTGACGGGGCTTGCCCGTGCCGTAGAGGCGGAATACCGTGCGCTCAAGGCTGACCAGTCCGCACTCGACAATAACGATCTGTTGCGCATGGCATACGAGGCGCTGCGCGATTGTCCCGCCATCCGAGCCGCCTACGAGGGCCGCTTTAAGATGGTCATGATCGACGAGTTCCAAGATACCGACCAGATGCAGGTCGATCTGATTCGCTATCTGACGGGCGCGGGGGAGCGCGCGCTGTGCACCGTGGGCGATGCGCAGCAGTCGATCTACCGCTTCCGTGGCGCCGAGGTCGAGGTGTTCCGTCGCCAGGAACGCAAGGTGGGCTCCTCTGCTGCGCCCGAGACGACTGCCGTCTCCGATGCCCCCGCCGGCGAGCTCGTCAAACTCGTGCGTAACTTCCGCAGCCACGACGAGGTGCTGCGCTATGTGGCGCGCGTCTTTGACGGCGATACCGGTGGTTTGATGCAGGGGTTCTTGGATCTTGAGCCGAGTGACGATCGCGAGGACAAGCTCAAGGCGAAGGCTTCGCGCCGCCAAGCGGTCTTCGTTGCCGGTGGCAGCATGCAGGAGCGAACGCAGGCGAAAGCTCGTGCGATTGCGGAGCGGTTCCAAGCGCTCGTCAAAGCGGGGCAGCCTCAGGGCAGCATGGTCCTGCTGCTGGGCCGCATGACCAACGCCGATGTCTATGCGCAGGCCTTCCGCGACCAAGGGCTCGACTGCGTGATCGCAGGCGGCTCGGTCTTTGCCCAGGCAGCCGAGGTACAGACGGTGCGTGCCCTGGTGTGCGCACTTGCCAATCCGGCCGATACGGCGCAGGGTCTTATGCCGCTGTTGGCCTCGCCGATGTTTGCACTCGGCGCCCAAGAGTTCCTGGCGCTGGCGACCAAGCTCGACGAGCAGACGGGCGAGACGTCGCGTCGCAACATCGATGCGGGCATCATGAGCGATTCCGATGTGCCGGGCTTGCAGGGCTTGCCGCTCGTAACGCGCGCCCGCGAGGTGCTGCGCTACGCACTGCGTCGCGTGGGGCGTGATTCGTTCGCTGCCATCGCGCGCGACGTGGTCAATGCCTCCGGCTGGTTCGTGCGTCTGGCGCAGCGCGGCCCCGAGGGGAAGGCCATTGCCGCCAACGTGCTCAAGGCGCTCGACGCCGTGGCCGAGGCAGAGACCGAGTTCGGCAACTCGCCGCGTTCCATCGCGCTGGCCTTCGACCGCTTCTTGGCGGGCAAGGAGGCCCCGGGTGCCCTCAACGAGGAGGGTGACGGCGCGGTACGCATCATGACCGTGCATGCGTCCAAGGGCCTGGAATATCCGGTCGTGGCGGTTGCCGAGTGTTTTGGCGTGCGCAAATCGTCCGGTGCGGCACAGATGGGTCGCGTCGAGGGCGGAGCGCAAGTCGTGGCACTGCCGGCACGCTTCGACGGCGTTAAACTCGTGGACGGCACGTTCGTAAAGGGCGACGACGTCAAAAAGCAGTTTGAGCATGCGTTTAAGGGCAAGGGCACGTCGCTGTGGCTGCCGCCGGAGCTCATGGAGGACGTCTGTGCGACGGGTTCTCCCGCCGAGGCATTTGCTCGCCTGCGCAACGACGACCTGCAGCTTTCGCTCGAGGAGCGGGCTCGTTTGCTCTATGTCGCCATGACGCGTGCGCGAGAGTTGGTGATTTTGGCGATGGATGCCGGCGTGAGCCGCGGCAAGGTGGCGGCGCCGACCTTCGACGTCGAGACCGATCTGACCTATGACGTGCTGCGCCGTATTCTGCCGACCGACGCTCTGGACATGCCGCAGCTCGATGCCGACCGCCTGGTGTTCGACGACTCCCGGCCGGGCGACTACGAGCTCATTTCGCTCGCGAACTTTACCTTTGGCGAGCAGGCGTTTGAGGCCAACGCTTCGCTGGATGCCGAGGGCAGGCTTGTTCGCGGCGATGTCGATACGGATACTGCCGACGATTCGGCCAGTACAATCGTCCCCGGTCCTGCCGACCCCGAGCCCGATGCGTTTGAGCTTGTGTATCCCCAGGCGGTGGGCGTGCGCATGGGCATCTGTCCGTTCCCGGCGCGTGACTCGTATAGCTACTCGTCAATCGCGGCGGCGCTCCATGCCGAGACAGAAGACCGTGCCGCCGAGGCGCGTGTGCCCATGGACGAGGCTGGCGATGATGCGGAGTCGGATGGCTCGGAGATGGCCGATGCGGACGTGGCCGCTGTCGAGCCTGTCGGCAATCCCATGGCCTTGGGTTCGGCCTTCCACGCCGCCTGCCAGTGGCTCATCGAGATGGGTGCCGATGCGCTGCCCGCTGAGCGTGCCGATGCGCTGGCGCGCCTGTGGTGCCTGACGCCGGAGCAGCGCGAACGCTTCGACGTCGCCCTGGACCGCTGGCTCAAGTCGGCTGTTCGTGCCGACCTGCTCGCGTGGCCGTGCGTTCGCGCCGAGGTGCCGTTCTTTTCGCTGGGCTGCGAGGACGAGGACATCGCTCGCTACGGTGCCTATGCCGAGGGCGCCATCGACGCTTTGGCGACGAACCCGGCGGATTCGTCATGCGCATTGGTCATCGACTACAAGACGGGCGGCACGCCGGACGAGACGCCGGAACAGCTGCAGGAGAAGCACGCCCTGCAGGCGCGTGTCTACGCTGATGTTCTGCACAAGGCGGGCTTTGAGACGGTGACGGTCAAGTTCGTCCGCGTGGAGCAGCCTGATCCAACCATCTTCGTCGAACCCGCCGAACCTCAAGTAGTCACCTACAATCTCTAGCCCTCAGATAACTTGCGGTGGAATAGTTCCTGTATTGCGGCCCAGATGGCCCAAGCGGGAACTATTTCACCGCAACTCAAGAGGAGCCGTGTGGGTTTGGCTAGGTTCGGGTGCTGTCCGTGCCGTGGGGTAAAATCGTTCAGTCAGAACACGAACCCGCATCGGAGCTCATCACATGGCATTCGTCCATCTGCACAATCACACTGTTTTTTCCATGCTCGACGGCGCAACCCGTATCCAGGATATGGTCAACCGTGCCGTTGAGCTTGGCATGCCCGCCGTGGCCATTACCGACCACGGCTACATGTATGGCGTGCCCGACTTAGCGCTGGCCTGCGACGCCGTTAATCACAACACGCCCGAGTATAAAACCTGGAGCCACGACAAGGCCTTCTTGGAAAAGGACCGCCGCGACGAGCTGGTGGAGCCCGATCCCGAGGAAAACCCGCGCGAGCATGCCCAGTATGTGAAGGACATGGCCATGTGGGACGAGAAGGGCAACATCGACGAGCTCAAGCCGCCCCTGGTCATCAAACCCATCTTTGGCTGCGAGGTCTACTTTACGCCGGACGAGACCCTTGCCCGCGACCACAAGCCCGAGCTCTACCACATGATCCTTCTGGCCAAGGACCAGGAGGGCTACGTCAACCTGATGCAGACGGTCTCCGAGGCCGCCGTGCAGGGCTTTTACTACAAGCCGCGCGTGACGCTCGACAACCTGCGCCGCCACGCCAAGGGCATGATCTGCACCAGCGCCTGCATCGCGGGCATCATCCCCAAGTACATCGACCGCGGTGACATGGAGGGCGCCATCAAGTGGGCCGAGACCTTCCGTGACACCTTCGAGCCTGGCGACTTCTACATCGAGATCCAGGAACACGGCATTACCACCGACAACGGCCTGACCGACGAGCAGATGGACCGCACACTCATCGATATTGCCAAGCAGGTGGGCGTCAAGGTCATCGCCACCAACGATTTCCACTACCTGCGTCGCGAGGACGCGCCGGTGCAGGACGTCATCATGTGCATCGGCATGAACGCCAAGGTCGACGACCCCAACCGCATGCGCATGACCGGCTCGGAGTTTTACATGAAGACCGAGGAGGAGATGCGGGCGATGTTCCCGTATTGCCCCGAGGCCTGCGACAACACACTCGAGATCGCCGACAAGTGCTACGTGGAGCTGGACTGGGATTCCATCATCCTGCCGCGCTTCCCGCTGCTCGATCCCGGCGAGACGCACGAGAGCCAGTTCCGCCGCGAGTGTGAGAAGGGCCTGCGCCAGCACTACGGCGACGACTGGGCCACGCGCGAGATCGGCGGCGTCAACATCAAAGAGCGCTTTGAGTACGAATACAAGGTCATCTGCGACAAGGGCTTTGCCGCCTACTTTTTGATCGTTGCCGAGTACGTGCAATGGGCTAAGGACAACGGCATCGGCGTCGGCCCCGGCCGTGGCTCGGCCGCCGGTGCTATCGTCGCCTACGCCATGAACATCACCGCGTTCGACCCGCTCGAGAACGGCCTGATGTTCGAGAGGTTCCTGTCCCCGCAGCGTACCGAGATGCCCGATATCGATATGGACTTCGACGATGAGCGGCGCCTCGAGGTCGTGGAGCACGTTCGCCAGCTCTATGGCCCCGAGAAGGTCACCCACGTCATCACCTACTCGACCATCAAGGCCAAGCAGGCCATCAACGACGCCGCGCGCGTTCTGGATTACCCGGTCTACATGGGCCAGCGGCTGTCCAAGATGGTCTCGAGCGACCCCAAGGTCAAGCTCAAGCAGGTGCTCGAGAAGCAACCCGGCAAAGAGGATCTGTTTAACCCCGACTTTGCCGAGGCCTATAAAAAGGATGACGACGCCCGCCGCATCATCGACACGGCGCTCTCGATCGAGGGCCTCACCCGTGGCGAGGGCGTGCATGCGTGCGCCGTTCTGATCTGCCGCGATCCCGTCAACGAGCACGTACCCACCAAGCTCGATACCAAGGGCGGCGTCGAGATTACCCAGTACGAGGGTCATACCGTTGCCGACATGGGCCTGCTCAAGATGGACTTCCTGGGCCTGCGCACGCTGACGGTTATCTCTAAGGCCAAAGCCAACATCAAAAAGAATTTCGGCATCGACATCAAAGAGGAAGAGATTCCCTTTGACGATCCCGAGATCTTTAAGCTCATGGGCTCCGGCCACACCGCCGGCGTCTTCCAGGTCGAGTCCGCCGGCATGACGGCCACGATCAAGAACATGAAGCCCACCGAGTACAAGCACGTCGTGGCATTGATCGCCCTGTACCGCCCGGGCCCGCTGGGCGCCGGCATGGTTTCGTCCTACATCAACCGTATGAACGGCAAGGAGCCGGCCGTCTCCTATGACGACCGTCTGGACGACATCCTGGGCGAAACCTACGGCACCATGGTCTACCAGGAGCAGGTTATGCTCATCTCCGTCGAGATGTGCGGCTTCTCCAAGGGCGAATCGGACTCGCGTATCCGTAAACCCGTGGCTAAGAAAAAGATCAAGCTGCTCACGTCGACGGTGCTCCACTGGGAGGATGGCTCGGACGAGACCACCTACGACCACTGGATGAACGGCGCCATCAAGAACAACTACACGCGCGAGGTCGCCCAGAAGATTTGGGACGATGTTCTCGAGTTCGCATCTTACGCCTTTAACAAGTCGCACTCCGCCGGCTACGCCATCTTGGTTATGCAGACAGCGTGGCTCAAGGCGCACTATCCGCACGAGTACATGGCGGCCGTTCTGACGTCCTACACGGGCAAGACCGACAAGATCGTTCACTACGTCTCGGCATGCCGTCACGACGGCATCCCCGTGCTGTCGCCAGATGTCAACGAGTCCGGTACCGAGTTCACGGCCACCAAGGAGGGCGTGCGCTTTGGTTTGGCCGGCATCCGCGGCGTGGGCACCGGCGTGGCGCAGGCGATTATCGCCGAGCGCGAGGCGGGCGGTCCGTTTAAGACACTGCACGACTTTGTCGAGCGTGTGGACTCGAGCCAGGCAAACCGCCGCGTGATCGAATCGCTCATCAAGGCAGGCGCCTTTGACTCCACGGGGTATCCGCGCCGCCAGATGATGCACTTTGTGGACAAGAACAACCCCGAGAACATCATCGATGCCGCCGTGAAGCGCCAAAAGGATCGCGCGAGCGGCCAGACGTCGTTCTTCGACATGTTCGGCGATGTTGAGGGCTCGGGCTTTGAGGTGAGCGTGCCCGATCCGGACGGCCAGGAGTGGGACCGCCACCTTAAGCTGAGCCAGGAGAAGGAGGTTCTGGGCATCTATGTCTCGGACCACCCGCTGCGCCCGTTTGAGTATGCGCTAGCCAAGGCGCGCGACTTCTCGTTCTCGCAGATCGACACCGGCTACGAGGTGCAAAACCCCACGGGCGGTACCATCAACCAGGAGATTCCCGAGGGCAAGGCACTGTGGTGGGCCGGCATGGTCTCGAGCGTGTCCAAGCGCGTGACCAAAAACGGCGACCCCATGGGCATTGTGCAGCTCGAGGACATGGAAGGCGAGGCCACGGTCGTGGTGTTCCCCAAGACCTACAAGGAGGCCGAGGGGTACCTGTACGGCGAGGTCGATCCCGAGACCGGCGCGCAGCTGTCCGATGCGTTTGTGCGCATTAAGGGCAAGCTCGAGCGCTCGGACCGCGGCGACCAGATCATCGCGCAGGAGATCGTGCCGCTGGAGCTTAGCGAGGAGAAAAACAAGCCCAAGGTCTTTGAGGTCATGGTGCCCAACAGCCGATTTAGCCAGGGCAATATGGCGCGCCTGGCCACGGTGCTCACCACCAACCCGGGCGGCGACCGCGTGGAGATCTTTATTGAGCAAGTCGACGGGCGCGTGCTGCGCGCTGAGGTGCCGGCCAAGGTCAATGCACGCTCGATTCCGCTGCTGGCAGAGGCAAAGGCCATCGTCGGCAACCAAGGCCGCGTGACGGTTATCTAAGCTACCCCGGGTGAGATTGGAGGAAGTGATGGCGCAGGGGACGTTTGTGCAGGCGCTTCGCAAAGAGGCGGCGTTGAGCGGCACCTTTATGAAGGGGCGTTCGCTCATGCTCAACGGCGCCGTGCTGTCGATCGAGGACAGCGGCTCGCGCTTCTCCAAAAACGTGACGGTTGAGGGTACGGTGCGCGGCTCGCGCGGTGACCTGTACAAGGCGCACGTAGCGCTCGACATGGACGAGCACGAGGTGATCGACTACGACTGCGATTGCCCCGCTGCCTATCGCTACCCCGGTATGTGCAAGCACGCTATTGCCACGGCTCTGGCGTATTTGGATGCCAGCGGCGCCGAGCCCGTCGAAGGTTTGCGCACGCCGGTCCGCACGTTTACGGCGCAGCCGAAACAGCCCGCGCGCAACGCGCCCAAAGCGCCGGCCGTCAATCCCAACTTTCCCTTCCCGGCGCCCGTCCCCACGAGCCCCAGCCTCATGGCGGCGC
>UQNU01000028.1 GCA_900542555.1 uncultured Collinsella sp. | reverse complement strand
AGTTCCGCACGCAAAGAAGGCCACTTAATGTGGCCTTCGTCTTGCGCAGGACTGTAGAGCAGGGAACTTCGTGCCCCGACGCCCGGGAGGACGTTTCATTTAGAAAGATGGACCGACCGCCGTCAGCGATGGGAGCTACTCCCCCAGCACGGCCTTTTTGGCGGCTGCAGCCATGTTGTCCAGATCTTCCTTGGTGGGGTGATCCTTTGCGGCAACCCAGTTGTCGAGCAGCATCTTATAGCGCGCGTTGTCGGGATCTTGCTCGAGCATGGCCTCGTAGCGCTGCTTGACCGCGGGGCCCATCTTGCCCTGGCACATCGCCCAGCCCGCAAGCTCGGCATCCCCAGCCAAATTGGAAGTTACGCGGTCGATAATCTGCTGGTAATAGCTCTGATCGGCCCCAAAGCCGCAGGTGCCAAACAGGAAGACGCGCTTGCCGTGCAAAGCGGAGAGCAACGCCGCGACCGAAGGCGTGCACGCGCCCTTGTCGCACCAAAAACCGACGAGCACCGTGTCGGCCGCGCAGGCGCCCTGCGCCTCGAGCGCAACCTGATCTGCATCCGCATCGTCGCTCAACGCCGCGGCATGGACAAACTCAACACCCGCAGCCTGCAGCGTACGCTTGATCGCACCCGAAACCATCCTGGTATTACCGCTCTTGCTGTTAACCACCAAAGAGCACGTCATAGTCACGTTGCCTCGTTTCCCCCAAAACTAAAGCCACTAATGCAATTTATTAGATGAATATCTTAGTACTAACGTGACAGATGTAAACCACCGTCTGTCGATTGATTAATTTGCCCCACTGGCTTGCTCACTGGGCAAACTGGCTGCGGTAGAGTTCGGCGTAGAAGCCGCCTGCCGCTAGCAGCTCGTCGTGTGTACCGCGCTCGATAATCTGGCCGTCGCGCATCACCAGAATGCAGTCGGCGTTGCGGATGGTGCTCAGGCGGTGCGCCACAACAAAGCTTGTGCGGCCAGCCATGAGCTCGTCGAATGCCGCCTGCACTTGCAGCTCGGTGCGCGTGTCGATACTAGAGGTCGCCTCGTCCAGCAGCAAGATAGCCGGGTCGGTGAGCATAACGCGTGCGATGCACAGCAGCTGCTTTTGGCCCTGGCTAAACGTGCCGCCGTCCTCGCCGATGACCGTATCGTAGCCGCCTGGCAGCTGCACGATAAACTTGTGCGCGTGCGCACGCTTGGCGGCTTCGATAACCTGTTCACGCGTGGCATCGGGACAACCGTAGGCGATGTTTTCCGCCACCGTGCCCTCGAACAGCCACGTATCCTGCAACACCATGCCAAAGGCATGGCGCAGGCTTGCGCGCGTGTAGTCACGCGAAGACCTGCCATCAACCGTGATGTGGCCGGCATCGATATCGTAAAAGCGCAGCAGCAGGTTGATGAGCGTCGTCTTTCCGCAGCCCGTGGGGCCAACAAGGGCAAAGCGCATGCCGGGCTTAGCCTCGATGCAAATGTCCCGCAGCAGCTTACGGTCGGGCACGTAGCTAAAGTCCACATGCTCAAAGGCGACCTCGCCCTGCGGGGCAGCAAGTTCCACGGCATCCGCCGCATCGGGCTCCTGCTCACGGGCATCGAGCAGCGCAAACATGCGGCGCGCCGAGGCATACGCCGTCTGGATCTGCGTAATGACGTTGGTGACCTCGTTGAACGGCTTGGTGTACTGGTTGGCATAGGACAGGAAGATCTGCACGCCGCCCACCGTAAGCGCCGCGGGCACGCCCGCGATCACGCCCACGCAGCCGATCACAGCGACCACGGCATAGATGATGTTATTGATAAAACGCGTACCGGGGTTGGAGAGCGAACCCATAAACTGCGCGCGCTCGCCCGCGGTGTAGAGCTCGGCATTGAGGGCATCGAAGCGCTGCTGGGCGTTCGGGCCATAGGCAAAGGCGTCGACAAGCTTTTGCTCGCCTACGTACTCCTCGATATGACCACCGAGCTGCCCTTGAATACGCTGCTGTGCCGTAAAGCTTTTGTTGGAAAGCTTGGCGATGGCGCCGGCTGCAAAAATGGAAAGCGGCGTGACGAGTACCACCACAAGCGTCATGGTCAGGTTGATGGAAAGCATAAACGCGAGCGTGCCCACGATGGTAATAACACCGGTGAAGAGCTGCGTGAAGCCCTGCAGCAGACCGTCGCCCACCTGATCGACGTCGTTGACCACGCGGCTCATGAGGTCGCCGTGAGCATGGCTGTCGATAAAGCTGAGCGGCATGCGGCTGAGCTTGTCGCTCGCCTCCACGCGCATGTCGCGCACCGTCTCGTAGGACAGACGGTTAACGCAGTAGCCCTGCAGCCACTGGAAGGCCGCAGCACCTACGACGACAATCGCGAGCTTGGTGACAAGCGGCAGCAGCGCATCGAAGTCCACCTGTCCGGCGGCGACGATAAGGTCGATGCCCTCGCCAATGAGGATGGGCGTATAGAGTTGCAAGATCACCGAGATTGCGGCGCTCACAAACGATGCCGTAAACGAGACGCGGTGCGGGCGAACATAGCCCAGCAGGCGGCGGGTCACCGCACCCACGGGATAGCGCTCGGGGTCGCCAGGCTGGCGCGGGCCGTCGCCCAGGTCGTTGAGGCTATCGTTACCGGACACGTTGGCCGTCATCGTGGCGACCGAACCGGAGGAAGTGTACGGATTCATTTAGCAGCCCTCCTTTGCGCAGACGGATGCGGGGGCGGTCGGGGCACCTGGGGCGAGCGCGGGCGCTGTGCTCCCCCGCTGGCCCTCAAGCTCCTCGCGGCGCAGCTGCGACTGGCAAATCTCGCGATAGAGCTGACAGGTCGCATAGAGCTCGTCATGTGTGCCCAGGCCGGCAACCGAGCCGTGGTCGAGCACGCAGATCACGTCGGCACCGCGCACGGTCGAGACGCGCTGGCTCACAATCACCGTGGTCAGCGGCAGCCCGCCCTTGGCGGCACCGCGCATGCTGCGCTCGCGAATGGCATGGCGAAGCGCCGCGTCGGTCTTAAAGTCGAGCGCCGACGCGGAGTCATCCATGATCAATATCTGAGGCGAACCAACCAAGGCACGCGCGATAGTCAGGCGCTGACGCTGGCCACCGCTAAAGTTCTTGCCGCCCGCCTCGACCGGGGCGTCTAAGCCCTGCGGCTTGTTGCGCACGAACTCGCTGGCCTGCGCCATGTCGAGTGCCGCCCAGAGCTCCTCGTCGGTCGCAGCTTCATCGCGCCAGGTCAGGTTGCTGCGGATGGAGCCGCTCACCAGCGATGCGCGCTGCGGAACGGTCGCGACCACACGGCGCAGCTGGTCGAGCGGCCAGGTGCGCACGTCGGCGCCCATCACGCTCACGCTGCCGGTGCTCGCATCGTACAGGCGCGGGATGAGCGAGACGAGCGTGGACTTGCCGCTACCCGTACCGCCGATAATGCCGAGTGTCTTGCCCAGCGGGAGTTCCAGCGTCACATCGTTGACAGCATTGGCCGCGCCAGCGCCAAACGAGAAGCTCGCATGGCTCAAGCTCAGCGCGGGACCTGGAGCGACATTGCCCGGCTTGGGCAGCGCGACCGGCTGGTTGCCCTCGTCGGTGATGCCCGGCACGCAATTGAGCACCTCGTTGATACGCGACGCGCTGGCGCTCGCCTTGGTAAAGACCACGACCAGGTTGGCGACGTACACGATGGAGGTCAGGGTCTGCGTCATGTAGTTCACAAACGCCATGACCTGGCCCTGCGTAAGCTCGCCCACGCTGACCTGGATGCCGCCCACCCACAGGATGGCGCACACGCCCAGGTTCATCACCAAAAACGTGACGGGGTTGAGAATCGACGAGAGCTTGCCCACCGCGATGGCAGTATTGGCCTGGTCGTCGGCGGCCTGCGCAAAGCGCTCGCGCTCGTGATCTTCGCGCACGAAGGCGCGAACCACGCGGGCGCCCGAAAGGCCCTCGCGGCAGATAAGCGCGATGCGGTCGAGCTTTGCCTGCAGCTGCTTGTAGTACGGAATGCAGCGCGCCATGACAACCCAGAACACCAGGCCAATGGCGGGCGTGCAGATCAAAAAGATGATGCCGAGCTTAAGGTCGATGGCAAGGGCCGCGCACATGGAGCCCACCGCTAGAAAGGGCCAGCGGATGAGCATGCGCACGCCCAGCGCCACAGCGAGCTGGACCTGGTTAACGTCGTTGGTGATGCGGGTGATGAGCGACGGCGTGCCAAAGCGGTCGAGCTCAGCATAGCTCAGCTTGTTGATGTGCTCGTAGAGCGCGCCGCGAATGTCGGTACCCATGCCCTGCGAGGTGAGCGCCGCCATCTTTTGGCAGACGAGCGTAAACGAGATGCCGATCACGGCCATGGCGGCAAGTAGCATGCCGTAGTGGATAACGGCGCTCACGTCGTGCGAGCCAATGCCCTTGTCGATCATCTGGGCAATCACCAGCGGCGTCAGCAGGTCAAAGATCACTTCGATCAGCTTACACGCAGGGCCGATCACCATATACCGGCGAAACTTACCACCAAAACGCCTAAGCAGCTCAATCATAAAAAGGCGCTCCCTATCATCATCCACATTCAATTCGAATCATGATAGTACCGCCACCCCAAAAGAAGCGTAAACAACTCGTCATTTCTAACGGGATTCAGTTTTCAGAGAGGTATACGCGCGCACCCAGCCAGTGTCGGGTCGACCGCTTGGTATACTTACATTAGTGCTACCAAGTTAGTCGCCGACCCTTGAAATGAGGTGCCGAGATGAACGACATTCTCGCAAGAAGAGCAAGACGAGCAACTGTGGGCATCGCCCTTTCCGCGGCACTTGTCGCGGGAATCGCCCCCGTAGCGGCGATCGCGGCAGAAACCAGTTCCCCCACCGGTGCGGCCGTTTCGCAGACGAGCGCCACCAGCGGCAATTCGGGCACCCCGCAGACAGAAGATGCGGCCGCCGCAAAAGAAAAAGCGTATGCAGCCATGCAGGAAGCGCTCAAAAAACTCGAGGCCGCAAAAAACGCCGCAAGTCCCGAGAAAATTGCGAGATTCAATGATGACATTGCCCGTTTTCAAGAGCTCCGCGACAAGATGGCGGCGCAAGCCGCCGAAGGGAGGGAACTCCTTCCCACCATGCAAGCGGACATCGATGCTGCCCAAGCCAAATACGACGGGGCCATCAACCGGGTAAGCGAGCTCCAGGCAGAATTAGAGAAGAAACATGAGATGCTTAAGACACTCGAAGCACTCGGCTACGAGGAGTTTGTCGAAACTACTAAACAGCAAATAAAGCAGTTGCACAGTGAGATCATATCGGCAAAAACGCACGTAAACTATTGCGAAACGGAGCTCCGCGAGTTCCAGTACCGCCTCAGAAGAGAGGAAAGACGAGTTAATGACTGTGAACGTGCTGTAGAGAAATATAAAGCCGATATCGACCGGTTCACAGCCTGGCGAGATGCGCTCCTCGACAATTTGAAAAAAGCGCAAACGGCCTATGACGACGCCTGCAAGGCATACGAAGAGGCAAAGGCCGCGGCAGACAAGGCCGCCTCGCCCGAGATAACGAAACCGACCGAGACAGTGCCTCCCTCCGGCTCGACGCAACCCGCCGAGGCGACACCGCCCGTTGCCTCACCTGCAACCGGCAAAGACGCCCCATCGAGCTCCACCAAGCAGGCGAACACGAGCAGCGGCAAGCAAGCAGATACGACCGCCGGCAAGCTCGCGAACACGGGCGATGCAGCGCCGAGCGCAATCGCACTCGCAGCAGTCGCCGCCGCAGGACTCGGAATAACCGCCACGGCCACACGCCGCCTCAAGAACTCAAAATAGCCGCCAGCGGTTATTGCCTTCGCCAATCCACAAGCCCAGAGACAAATAGAGGCCCGTTTCCCCAACCCAGGGAAACGGGCCCCTTTAACTGCAAAAATGCAAGCAACAGCACCGCCGCCTCTTGAACCACGTAGCCATCAATGCCCAGACAAAACCAGCAAGCCGCGTTCCTTAAGGGATAGATTTAATGGCTGTTAATCAAGGGGCATACGCGCACGCCCGATCAATGGCGGGCAAACCGCCTGATATACTTACATTAGTGCTAACAAGTTAGTCGCCGACCCTTGAAATGAGGTGCCGAGATGAACGACATTCTCGCAAGAAGAGCAAGACGAGCAACTGTGGGCATCGCCCTTTCCGCGGCACTTGTCGCGGGAATCGCCCCCGTAACGGCGATCGCGGCAGAAACCAGCGCCCCCACCGGTGCAGTTGCCTTGCAGACGGAAGACGCGGCCGCCGCAAAAGAAAAAGCGTATGCAGCCATGCAGGAAGCGCTCAAAAACCTCGAGGCCGCAAAAGACGCCGCAAGTCCCGAGAAAATTGCGGAAATCGATGATGACATTGCCGCATTTCAAGAACTCTACGACATGGTGGTGGCGGAAGCCGCCAAACGGAGGGAACCCCTTCCCGCCATGCAAGCGAACGTCGATGCAGCCCAAGCCAAATACGATGAGGCCCACAACCGGACAAGCGGCCTTCAGGCAGAATTAGATAAGGCACTTGAAGCACTCGGCGACGAGGAGCCCAGCACAGCTATTAAGGAGCATATTAAGCAGTTGCGCAGTGAGATCATGGCGGCAGAAAGGCGAGAAAAATCTTATGAAGATGATCTTCACTCCTACCAACGCCGACTCGAAAGCCAGGAAAAACAGGTTCAGCATTTCGAAAGTGAGGCAGAGGAAGCTAAAGCCCACATCGACGAGGACATAGCCAAGCGAAATGCGCTCCTCGGCGATTTGGAAAAGGCGCAAGCGGCCTATGATGACGCCTGCAAAGCATACGAAGAGGCAAAGGCCGCGGCAGACAAGGCCACCTCGCCCGAGATAACGAAACCCGCCGAGACGACAAAACCCTCCAGCTCAGCGCAACCGGCCGAGGCGACACAGCCCACCGGCTCGTCCGCGACCGGCAAATACGCTCCATCGAGCTCCACCAAGCAAGCAAATACGACCACCGGCAAGCTCGCAAACACAGGCGACACAGCGCCGAGCGCAATCGCACTCGCAGCAGTCGCCGCCACAGGCCTCGGAATAACCGCCACAGCCACACGCCGCATCAGGAACTCAAAATAGCTGCCAGAGCATACCACCTTCGCCAATCCACAAACCCAGAGAGAAAAGAGGTCCGTTTCCCCAACCCAGGGAAACGGACCTCTTTAACTGCAAAAATTCAAGCAACAGCGCCGCCGCCTCTTGAACCACATAGCCATCAATGCCCAGACAACACCAGCAAGCCGCATTCCACAAGGGATAGATTTAAATTAGATAAACGCGCCTTTACGGATGATTTTTGGACGACGGGGCCCGGTCGGCGGCGAGGTGTTTGGTAGTCGAGCGATCCCGCAGGCGAAGCCGAGGACCAGCGGTCACGCCCGAGCCACGCGACCTTCAATGTTTTGGCGCAGCCAGCGAGCGACATCCAGAGCGAACAAGTTGGCATGAAAAAGGCAAGGCATAGACCTTCTGGTCATGCCTTGCCTTTTGAATGACAAATTGTCGCTCTGGGTGGCGCGCAGCGTCGAGCATTGCGCGGTTTGGTAAAACCGCGCAAAAAGAAAGCCCGTGCGCTCGATGGATTCGGATGCCCGACAGAGGCTCCTTATGGCTGCTTCCTTCCGGACCTGACCAGATTCGGAACATGTCGTCATCCGAACCCATCGAACGCGCTAGGCGCTCGGTATATCTTACCTGCTCCCGCCCGCCAGAGCAAGCTAGCTAATTTGGGACGGAGCTTTTTTGACTACTTTTGCAGCCCGATTGCCAGAGCAGCCAATGAGTAGTCAAAAATAGTCCCATCCCAAAATGACCGGCTTGGTGCCGCACCACAGAAAGGGCCCATCTACTACGTTTAGGCCACAGGGGTCAACCATAGCCGACTTTTTCGAAAATCGGCAAGCTTTCTACCTGCGGTTTTGTTTTTGCAAATTCCGGAATGGTCGAGGGTGGCCGGTTTAACGTAGTAGATTGCCACATTTCATGGCAGACGGTCCGACCCAAGGCACAAGGCAGCCAGCCTCGAATGGACATTCTCGAAGTTGCGGTGGAATACGGACTGAATTGGCACCTTAAAGGCAAAAACACTCCGTATTTCACCGCAACTTATCGAGGGGATGGGTTTTAGAGGCGAGCGAGGTCGTAGGCTTGGGCGGCTGATTCACCGGCGAAGATGAGGTTGGTTGTGGCTTCCTGAGGATTGAGCGCCTGGTCGAGAGGCATGGGCTTGCGGCAGATCGGCAGTACCAAGTCGATACCTTGCTCATATACCGCGTTCAGGTTGTCAGCACGGCCGCCCACGACGGCGACCACCGGCTTGCCATATCGCCTGGCGCGGCGAGCCACACCCACCGGCGCCTTACCGGCGGCGGACTGCTCGTCCATATTGCCCTCGCCCGTTATGACCAGGTCGACATCGCGCACGCGCTCGTCAAACCCCACGAGATCGAGCACCGTCTCCACACCCGAGCGTAGCTCCGCGCCGAGCGCCAGCAACGCCGCGCCCAAGCCACCGGCAGCGCCCGCGCCGGGTACACCGAGCACCGAGCCAAATGTCCGTGCGTTCTCGGGTGTGCGCAACAATCCCTGGGCTCGCGCCTCGAAAATTGCCGCATCGAGCAGGCGACCGTAGCCGACCATCCAGCCGTCGTATCTGCGCAGCACCTCGACATCATCCGCCGGCAGGCCCTTCTGCCCGCCAAACACCGCCAGTGCGCCTCGACGCCCCACGAGCGGATTCTCGACATCGGAAAGCACAACGATACGAATATCATCCAAAGCCTGCAGCGCTGGCGCCAAATCGACGCTCGCCACCTGCTTAAGGCCGGCAAGACCGGGGGCGACATCGCATCCCTGATCATCGACCACACGCGCGCCCAGCGCCTGCAGCATGCCGGCGCCACCGTCGTTGGTGGCACTGCCGCCCAGACCAATATAGAGTGTCCTTGCGCCCGTGCGAACTGCGCGAAGCATAAGCTCGCCCACGCCATAGGTCGAAGCCGCCAACGCCGCCGACTCCGTACAACTCGAATACCCAATACCCGCCGCCTCGGCCATCTCGATGACCGCGGACTTGCGCTCGACATCAACCAGCATCCGGGCAGACACGCGGTCGCCCAAGGGACCTGCCACCTCGCAGGTCACAATCTCACCGCCGCACGCGGCAACGGCATCGAGCGTTCCCTCGCCACCATCTGCCAGCGGCAATGCGCGCACCTCGGCATCGGGCCAAACGCGACGCACGCCTTCGGCAACCGCCGCCTCCGCCTGCGCACTCGACACGCTGCCCTTAAAGGAATCAATCGCCAGCAGCACACGGCGGGGCCGGCGGCACGCAGGACCAAAGTCAACCGCCGTGCCAACATCCTCACCGGCACCTGCAAGCGCCTCGGCATGAGCGGCATGCGCCTCAAGATCGGCCCCACAACCGCAATCAGCGCCGCCCGCTCCGCGCAGACCGCCAAAATAGCTACTCAGCAGCTCGCGGCATTCATCCGCCAGGACCCCAGCCGTCACGTTAAAGCGATGATTCAGGCGCGAGTCGGCATTGAGGTCATACAGGGATCCCAGCGCGCCCGCCTTGGCGTCACGCGCGCCATACACGCAGCGCCCCACGCGCGCGTTAACCATAAGCCCCGCACACATGCAGCATGGCTCGAGCGTCACGTAGGCCGTGCAATCGGAAAGGCGCCAGCGGCCAAGCGCCTGGGCAGCGGCGCACACGGCCGCAAACTCGGCATGAGCCGAAGGATCCTGATCGAGCTCGCGCCGATTGTGCGCCCTCGCGACGATCTCACCGTCGCGCACCACCACGGCACCAATCGGTACCTCGCCCACCGCAGCAGCGGCGCGAGCCTCCGCCAGCGCCTCACGCATGAACTTCTCGTCGATTTCGGTGATCGTCATCGTTCGCCTTCCCTGTTGCAAATTCAAAACGATGCTATCATTACGACTCACGGAGAGATGGCAGAGCGGTTGAATGCGGCGGTCTTGAAAACCGTTGAGCGCGAGAGCGTTCCGGGGGTTCGAATCCCCCTCTCTCCGCCACTCCTAGTGATGCACCGGCGTCATGGTCCGCTCAAACAGTGCATCGACCACGTCGGCTATCTCAGGTCGACGCTCAAGATCGTGGCCCGATTCCCACCATATCGTGAAAAGTCGAATAATACCGCCGGCGACAAACTCAGACGTCGTCTCGAGTGACACGGGGGCCAGGGCATCCTCGGCAAGCACGTTCATCACACGCTCGCGGATGGAGCGGGCAATGCGGTCGCAAATAACATTGGTCAACATGCCCGACATGCTGCTTGCCAAAATGTTATCCATGAGCCGCTCGTGCGCCAGAATCAAATCCATGGCATCGTCCAAAATCGCGTGCCGAAGCGCGCGCACGTCCTCGGCAGATACCGCGCCGGCCTCATCGGGCTGTTTTTGCGGCAAGCCCGACATGAGCTCATCGATATAAAAGGCAAAGTAATCGTTCTTGTCGCGAAAGTGCTTGTAGAACGTCGTGCGGCGAATCATGGCACGGTCGCACAGCATGGCAACCGTCAGGTCCTCAAAACGATGCTCTTCCAAAAGCTCGGTAAAGGCATCGAACAGGGCACGATAGGTTTTCTTAATGCGAAGGTCCACTGCTATCGCCATCCTCAGGGCAAAGACAACACTCGTCAATCTGTCGCATATCTTACACCTGTACCTCGCGCGCTTTGCCCCGGTGCCGACCCCGCCGAAAACACAACGCTTACCGGAAAGTTCGGCACGGCAAAACGTTGCGGGTATACTAGTAGCGTTATACCAACGGCAGCTGGCGCATGCCGCCGCGGCCATTCGAAACGGAGACATCATGCTTCCCGTCATCATCGGCATCGTTGTTGTCATTGTGATTGTCTGCGCCATCGCCGGCATCTACAACAACATGGTCACCAAGCGCAACCGCATCGATAACGCCTGGCAGAACATCGATACGCAGCTGCAGCGCCGCAACGACCTGATCCCCAACCTGGTCGAGACCGTCAAGGGCTACGCCAAGCACGAGCAGGAGACGCTCTCCGCCGTGATCAGCGCGCGTAACACCGCCGTCAAGGCCACCACGCCCGAGGCCAAGATGGAAGCCGACAACGTGCTGACCGGTGCGCTGCGTCAGCTCTTCGCCGTCGCCGAGGCCTATCCCGATCTTAAGGCAAACACCAACTTTACGCAGCTGCAGGCATCGCTCGAGGATACCGAGAACAAGATTAGCTATGCACGCCAAAGCTACAACGACTGCGTGCTCAGCTACAACAACGCCATCCAGACGTTCCCGGCCGTTATCTTTGCCGGCATCTTCCAGTTTAAGGAGCGCCAGGGCTTCGAGGCCGCCGAAGCAGCCCGCCAGGCCCCGACCGTCAAGTTCTAGTAGTTTGGCAGCGCATCCTTAATCGGCCAAATGCATAAACCGCCCCGTCGAATGCATACTCCGACGGGGCGGTTTCCTTTTTCGCAAAGGTCCCCCTCTAAGCGCCGTGCATTTTTAGGAGTATTCAACATAACCAAGAGCTTCGGGCGCTACGATAAATGCCAAAGGCCGCGAATATCCCTGCAAATCAAACGCTGTCAGCCCATAACCCCACCCATCATTCGTAGAAAACATCGAGAAATCCCGATTTTTCGCCCGAGGCCGGTATGCAGGGGCCTGCGATTGCAGAATACTCGCAAAAATGCACGTCGCCACCACCCCCACATGGCGCGAAGCAAAACAAAAGGGCGACCCTCCTTTCCGGCGCACTCCGCAGGATGAAAGAACCCCCGCCGCACGAAGTGCGCAGCGAGGGCTTCTTACATGTCCGAGGACGCGCCGGGAGGGAACTTGCTCTCTGCCCGGATAGGTAAGACAAATTACGCGACGGTGTAAACCCAGTTGTGCTTATCCTCGACAGCACCGGACTGGATGCCAGTCAGGGTCTCGCGAAGCTTCTTCATCACAGGGCCGATCTCGGTGTAGCCAGCCGGGAAGGTCACGGTCTCGTCGGCGCCGTAAACCTTGTTGTCGATCTCGCCAACCGGGGAGATGACGGCAGCGGTGCCGCACAGGCCGCACTCCACAAAGGTGCCGGCCTTGACCTCGGCCCACTCGACGGGACGCTGGTCGACGGTCATGCCCAGGTCCTGAGCAACCTGAACGAGCGAACGACGGGTGATAGAGGGCAGGATGGAGTCGGTATGCGACTGCGGAACGACGAGCGTGCCGTCCTCCTTAACGAACAGGACGTTGGCGCCGCCGGTCTCCTCGACATAGGTGCGGGACTCGGAGTCGAGATACAGGTTCTCGGCATAGCCCTCGCGATGGGCCTCCATCGTGGGCTTGAGGGACATGGCGTAGTTCAGGCCGGCCTTGATATTGCCGGTGCCGTGCGGTGCGGCACGGTCGTACTCGGAAACGCGCAGCTTAACGGGCTTGAGGCCACCCTTAAAGTACGGACCGACCGGGGTCACGAGAATGCGGAACGTGTACTCAGGAGCGGGAGCCACGCCGATCACGTCACCGGAGCCGATCATAAACGGACGCACGTACAGGGTCGCGCCGGAACCGAAGGGCGGAACCCAGGCGGCGTTGGCAGAAACGACCTGATTGACGGCCTCAACGAACTTGTCCTTGGGGAACGGGGGCATCTCGAGGCGCTGCGCAGAGTTGTACATGCGCTCGGCATTCATGTCGGGGCGGAAGCAGACGATGCTGCCGTCCTCGGCGGTGTAGGCCTTCAGGCCCTCAAAGACCTCCTGGCAGTAATGGAAGATGCCGCCGCACTCGGAGACGTGCAGGGTGTGGTCGGTGGTCAGGCCGCCCTCGTCCCACTCGCCATCCTTCCAATGGGCCTCGTAGCTGTAATCGGTCTTCATGTAGCCAAAGCCTAGGCTACCCCAATCGATATCCTTCTTCTCGACAGTCATATGTCGCTCCTTACATACACAGTTGCAAACTCGCGAACCCGCACGCAAGGACCGAGGCCGGCCGCGTCGCAACGTCGCACGCCCGGAGCGTAGAGCCGGACGGGACACGCAAACAGCATCAAAGCCGATGGCACGTCGATTCGCATGCACGAGATTGTACTCCGCACGCGCGTCGGATAAAACGCTTTTCTTTAACTAAGTAAAGTATTTTCATTTGACCGAAGCAAAAAGGCCCGCCACCGTAAGCGGTGACGGGCCTCAACTGTACGGTCTGCGCGCTGGCTCGAGCTAGGCGTTCTATTTACCCAGCTTGGCCTTAACCAGACCGACCACGGTCGGGATGATCGACACGGCAACGATGCCGATAATCAGCAGCTCAAAGTGCTCCTGCACAAAGGGAATGCCGCCAAAGAAGTAGCCCAGCAGCGTAAAGACCGTCGACCAGGTAATGCCGCCCAGCACGTTAAAGACGACAAAGTTGCGCCAGTGCATGCCGCCCATGCCGGCGATAAAGGGCACAAAGGTGCGGATAAACGGGAAGAAGCGGCCCAGGAAGATGGCCAGGTGGCCCCACTTGTCCAAGAAGTCCTCGGACTTTTTAATGCGCTCGGGCGTCATGGCCTTGACCTTGCCCGAAGCGATGATCTTTTTGCCAAAGAAGTGACCGATCATAAAGTTGCACTGATCACCCAAAATGGCAGCCGACCATGCGACGGCCAGCAGGGCCACGATGTTAAAGCCGCCGTTGTGGGCAAAGAAGCCCGAAGCAAACAGCAGCGAATCGCCAGGAAGGAACGGGAAGAACACCACGCCCGTCTCGATAAAGATGATCAGGAACACGCAGCCGTAGGCCATAAGCGGGCCGGCGGCGATCCAGCTGGCAATCGCGGTGCGCGGGTCTTTGAGCAGCTCGGCGATAAAATTAATGAAACCCATGAAGTAAAACCTCTCAGTTGTGGGCGCGGATACGTCCAAGTTGACCAGTATACGGTTGCGGTGCCCCCTCGTGCGCAACCCCACAAAAGCATGACTCCATTACCAGCAAGTTTGCATAACTGACACCTGTCGCGCAATGCCGCCAAGATTGTTCTTCCTAATCCCTAGCGAATCGCTATACTTTATTGAATCGCATTGCCATGGCGCTAAGGGAGGGCGGCCGGTGAGCTTTATCAATACCATTCGCGAGGACATCAAGACCGTCCAAGCGCAGGACCCCGCCGCGCAAAACGGTCTGGTCATCTTCCTTTCCTATCCTGGCCTGCACGCCAAGTGGAACCACGTGCCCGAGCACTGGCTGTGGGAGCACGGTCATCGCTCGCTCGCCCGCGTGCTCTCGCAAATCACCCGCCACATCACCGGCGTCGAGATTCACCCTGCCGCGCAGATTGGCAAGCACTTCTTTATCGATCACGCCATGGGCGTCGTCATCGGCGAGACCACCATTGTGGGCGACAACTGTGTGCTCTACCAGGGCGTCACGCTCGGCGGCACCGGCAACGAGACCGGCAAGCGTCACCCCACCCTGGGCAACAATGTCACGGTGGGCACGGGCGCCAAGGTGCTCGGCAACATCCGCATCGGCAACAACGTCAAGATCGGCGGCAACTCGGTCGTCGTTAAGGACGTCCCCGACAACTGCACCGTCGTGGGCGTGCCGGGACGTATCATCAAGCGCAACGGTTGCCGTGTGTTCGAGGAGAGTTTCGACGCCAAGCAGCATCGCGAGTACATGCCCGATGACGCCGCCGAGCAGTCCGCCCTCAACCGCCAGGGCATCACCGAGAATGCCCGCCGCGTCAAGGAACTCGAGCGAGAGGTGGCCGAGCTCAAGGCCCTCGTCGCCAAGCTCGTGGACGAACGCTAGGAACGCAAGCGGCACAAAACGACATCGGCATCAACGCAAAGGCGCGCCAGGGAATTCATCCCCGGCGCACCTTTGCGTTGATGCGACATGTGGGACTGTCCCTTTGTCACATTATGCGAACTGACTCAGATAGAGGTCGGCGTAAGCGCCCTCGGCTGCGAGCAGCTCCTTATGCGTGCCCTGCTCGATAATGTTGCCGTGGTCCATGACCAAGATCAGGTCGGCGTCCACGATCGTCGACAGGCGATGCGCGATCACAAAGCTCGTGCGCCCGCGCATAAGCGCGTCCATGGCACGGCCGATGGCAAGCTCGGTGCGCGTGTCCACGCTTGAGGTCGCCTCGTCCAGGATGAGAATCGCCGGGTTGTTGAGCAGCACGCGTGCGATGGTCAGCAGCTGGCGTTGGCCCTGACTAATGCTCTCGGCATCGTTAGCCACACGCGTGTCGTAGCCCTGCGGCATAGTGCGCACGAAGAAGTCGACCTGCGCGGCACGAGCGGCGGCCACAATTTCGTCGCGCGTTGCCTCGGGGCAGCCGTAGGCGATGTTTTCGGCAATCGTGCCATCGAACAGCCAGGCGTCCTGCAGCACCATGCCAAACTGCTGCCGTAGCTCACCGCGGTCCATGAGGCGCGTATCCACACCGTCAAGCGTAATGCGGCCGCCGTCGATCTCGTAAAAGCGCATGAGCAGGTTGATGAGCGTCGTCTTGCCTGCGCCCGTGGTTCCCACCACGGCAATCTTCTGGCCCGGCTCGGCGGTAAACGACACGTCGCGCATGAGCGGCTTATCGGGCGCATAGCCAAAGCGCACGTGCTCAAAGGAGACGCGGCCCTCCACGCGGCCCGGCAGCTTGGCGGCCTCGTCCGGCAGCGGATCGGCCTCCATCTCGGGCTCATCGAGCAGGTCGAACACGCGCTCCGCACTCGCCAGCGCGCTCTGCAGCGAGTTGAAAGTGAACGACAGCTGCGTCATGGGTTCGGACGCCTCGTAGATAAACTGGAAGAACGCCTGGAACACGCCGACGGTCATGTGGCCGGCGACCAGCATGCTGCAGCCCACGAGTGCGATCACGATCTGTGCCAGGCGGCCGATAAAGCGCACCGCGGGGCCGACGGCGTTAATCATAAAGTCGGCCTTGGCACTCACACGTGCCAGCTCGCCCGAGGCCTCGTGCACCTCGGCGGAGCTCTGGTGCTCGCGGTTGAATGCACGAATCACCAAACGGCCCGAATAGCCTTCCTCGACCGCGCTCGTGATTTTGGATACCCACTCCTGGCGCTCAGCGGTTACGTCATGCGTACGGCGCGAGACCACCTTGGTCACCAGCAGTGACAACGCCGTAAAGAACAAAAAGACCAACGTGAGTGGTACGCTGAACACAAACATCACGCTCACGGCGCCCACCACGGTGCCGATCGACACCAGCAGCTGCAGCAATCCACGCTGCATGCTCTCGGACATCTTGTCCAGGTCATTGGTCGCGCGGCTGACGACCTCACCGGGACGATGCGCGTCAAAGAAGGCAAGCGGCAGACGGTTGAGCTTTTGTGCGATGCGGTTGCGTAGGCGCAGGTTGAGGCGCTCGGCAACGCTCGACATCAAAAAGCTCTGGAGTGCGTAGAACGAGGCGGCGGCGGTCCAGATCATAAAGTAGATGAAGATGGTCCTGCCGCAGTTCTCCCAGGTGATGTTGAAGGTGGTATCGTTGGCAAACGCCACCTGAATGTGGCCCCACAGCTCATCGATCACACGGGCGCTATATGCCGGCGCAGCGGTGTTAAAGATGGCATAGAACACAATGCTCGCGAACACGATATAGAAGCGCCAATGGTCGCCGGCAGCCTCGCTCCACAGGCGGCGCACCGTCGCCCAGGTGTCGCGGGGTTTCTCGTCCTCGTCCTCGTCGTCCACATCGCGCATGCGCTCTGCCTCAGCGCGGGCGCGCTCGTCCTCGGCGCGCTCGTTTTCCTCGTAGAGCGCTTGGCGGCGAGCCTCGCGCTTGGCGGCGTCATCCAGCTCGGTCGACGCGGCAGCCGTTTCCTCGACCAGTCCCGCGGCAGCGGCGTCATCAACGCCGCCCTGCTTCTTGAGCTCCTCGGTCATGCTACTCACCTCCCTTCATCTGCGATTCCGCGATAGCGCGGTACACCTCGCAGGTTTCCATGAGCTCGTCGTGCGTGCCCAAGCCCACAACCTCGCCGTCCTTGAGCACAACAATCTGGTCGGCGTGCAAGATCGTCGAGATGCGCTGCGCGATGATGAGCACCGCAGCGTCACGCGTCTCATCTTGCAACGCATGGCGCAGGGCCGCATCGGTCTTAAAGTCCAGAGCAGAAAAACTATCGTCGAAGATATATAGATCGGCATGCTTCATGAGCGCACGGGCGATGGCCAGACGTTGGCGCTGGCCGCCCGAAAAGTTCGTGCCGCCCTGCGCCACCGGGGTATCGAGCCCCTGCGGCTGATCGAGTACAAAGGTGCTCTGGGCAACCTCAAGCGCGTGAAGCATGTCGGTCTCGGTCGCGTCCTCGTTGCCAAAGCGCAGATTACTTGCCACGGTGCCCGAGAACAGCCACGCCTTCTGCGGCACATAGGCAATGCGCCCGCGGATTTCGTCTTGCGTAAGCTCGCGCAGGTCCACACCATTCAGGCGAATGGAGCCCTTGGTGGCATCGTGGAAGCGCAGCAGAAGCTTTGCCACCGTCGATTTGCCCGAGCCTGTCGAGCCAACGATCGCAGTCGTCTGACCGCGACGGCAGGCAAAGCTCAGGTCGCACAGGGTGTCCTCGTCGGCATCGTCAAAGCGAAACGACATGTGGTCGAACACGGCCACCGCATCGGCTTCGTCTTGGGGCTCGCGCGCCCCGTCATCCAGCGTGCGCTCGCCATCGACGATGCTCGGCTCAATCTCCAACACCTGCTGCGCACGGTTCAGGCACGCGGCAGCACGCGGAAGCGTCAGCACCACCATCTGCGCCATCATCACAAAGAACAGGATCAGAATTGCATACTCCAGCACCGCCGAGATACTCGCAATCTGCATGGCGTGGGCGCCTACGCGGTTGCCGCCCACCCACAGCACCGCCACCTCGGCGATGTTCATCAAAAAGAAGCTTGAGCTGTCGAGGCCCACAAACAGGTGGTTGACTTTGATGGCGTTGGCGGCGTATTCGCTAAACACCTCGTCCAGGCGCCGCTCCTCGTGACGCTCCTTGTTAAACGCACGGATGACGCGCACGCCCACGATGTTTTCGCGCAGCACCACGTTCATGCGGTCGATAAAGCTCTGCAAGCGCATAAAGATCGGCGCGGCGTTAGCCACCGTAAAGACCGCCGCCACCAGCACGATCGCAACGACTACGCCCAGAAGCGTGCCCATGGCGGGATCGATAAACCAGGCGAAGATGATGCCCGCCACAGCCAAAAACGGCACGGGCAGCACCAGCTGAATCGTCTGCAGAATCGCCTGCTGAATCACGTTGATGTCGTTGAGCGAGCGCGTGATCATCGATCCGGTGCCAAAGCGCTCAAAATCGCTGGCCGCGAGCTCGAGCGATTTGTCGTACACGGCATTGCGGATATCGCAAGCCACGTTGGCGGCCAGGCGCGCCGAAAGATAGCAGCCCAGCACCGTGCCGCCGCTAGCCATGCTGGTCGCGATAAACATGTATAGGCCGTTGCGTAAAATGTAGTCGACATCGCCCGTGGTAATACCGGTGTTGACCATGTTCGCCAGCATCGTGGGAACCAACAGCGTACCGACGTTATCCACCAGCAGCACCAGCAGTGTCACTGCGACAAGCCCTCGATATGGCTTTAGAAACCTCATTAACAGTCGCACGACTCCCCCTCACGTCGATCTTGCATCTGGCTTGCGGCTGCCACCTGCTGTTTAAATGTCTCGCACTCGTCGCCGAGCACCTGAGAGAATTTGCCGATCAAGCGCATAATCTCGCGCTGCTCACATGGCTCAAGCGCGCCAAAGGCTCGCTGCTCGGCCTTGAGTGCCGGCAGCGCATAACGCTCGGCAAATCGCCTGCCCTCTTCGGTCAGGCTCACAACCTTGTTCTTACGGCTGCCTTCGGCAAACTCCAACGTTGCGAAGCCCCGCGCCGTCAAGGTTTTAATTGCCGAATTGATGGTCTGCTTGCTGTAGAACCATTCGCTTGTCAGACGGCTTACGGCAATACTGCCGCCCGCCGTGCTGGTATCGACGAGCATCCAGTAAGCGCAGTCCGAAAGGCCGCAGGCACGCGAGAACTCCGAATAGATATGGTCGAGTCCATTGAGCAACCGGTCGAAGTCGACCAGTTTAACCGCACCATTCATCTATCCCACCATTCGATTGTCCGATTTTTGACCAATTTTATGTCTCTAGATTAGTCCGAGTTTTGACTATCGTCAACAGCCTCTCCGCAAATGCGTGCACTTTTATGGCCTATCGGCAGAAAAAGACCGCCGGCGCGGGGGCGGCGCCAGCGGTCACGTGAAAATCGGGTTTTATTGCCTGTTAAGCGGCGACGGCCTCATAGACCGTAGCGCCCGAGAAGCTGTCATGCAGGCTCTTGCCGGCAATCCACGGCAGCTCGACGACCTCGCAGACCGTGTTGACCAACTCAGAACAGTCAGTAAAGTGGCCCTTGTCGTTGAGGGCCTCGCAATCCTGAACACGCCAATAGCCATCGGTGTGTGTGATGTAGTACTCGTGATCGTTGATCGACACGAAAGCGCGCGTCTTGGAACGCAGCAGCTTCAGAAATCCTTCGAAATCGGTCTCGACGACATCTCCAGCCTGGAACATGATGTTACCTCCTGGCCCGGCGCCACCACGGCGCATTGATAAACGTTGGTACTCCTTTAGTAAAACCTTTATCAGAGGTTATGCGTTCGTCATTTAGGCAAGTGGTAAAAAACCGCAGGGTAGACGGGATAAAACGTTTAACCATCCCATTGGTTTGTCACATTCTGAAGGTACTTTTATGCAAACCTACTTTCCCAATTGGAATCTATCCTTTTGGCCGGGCAATTGACCGTCTATCGTTTAAGCCCGACGGGTATGAACGGGGCATCTGCAACGCCACCGCAAGGAGACACCATGGAGACTATCGAAGCACTCATTCACCGCCGCAGCTGCCGCAGCTACAGCGATCGTCCCGTCGAGGCTGAAAAGCTTGCACGTATTATCGAAGCCGGCCAATATGCACCGAGCGGCATGGGCCGCCAGCCGGTGACGTTTGTCGCCGTCACCGACCCCGCGACCGTCGAGCATCTCTCACAGCTCAACGCCCAGGTCATGGACAGCAACAGCGACCCCTTCTATGGCGCCAAGACCGTTGTGGTGGTGCTGGTTGACCGCAGCGTGCCCACACATCTGGAAGACGGCTCGCTCGCCATGGGCAACTTGCTCAACGCCGCCTATGCACTGGGTGTCGATTCGTGCTGGATTCACCGCGCGCATGAGGTCTTTGACTCGCCCGAGGGCCTGGAGCTGCTGGCCAGCTGGGGCCTGCCCGCCGACGGCAGCCTGCGCGGTGTCGGTAACTGCATTCTTGGCTACGCCGAGGACACGCTACCCGAGGCAAAGCCGCGCCGCAACAACGTGGTGTACGTGAAATAGTACAGGAACGTCAGCAGGGGTAGCTAATTTGGGACGGGGCTATTTTAGCTACCCCACTCGTAACTTATATTGACGTCGCCGTTGTCGTCGTTTCGTTCGTCTGGGCCGTTTCGACGTCGTCGCCTTGCTTGTCTTCGTCCTTTTGCGCATCGGCGATGGTGGAGGCCGCCGCAACGATACCGCGCTGGGGCGCGACGCTCGTCTGGGCCTGAGCGCCCTCGACAACTTCTGTACCTACATGCGCGAGCTCGGGCGATTTAAACATTGCGTCCAAGTTGGCGCCACCGCCGGCATATCCGAGCGCAGCGAGCGCGATGACGATCACTGCAACGGCGGCCACGATCGGCACGTAGCGATGCCAGCCGGCGGGATTGAGCCCGCTGCGGCGAGCCGCCCCGCGGCTGATGTAGCCGAGCGTTCCGTCGTGCTTGAGCTTTGAGCCCACCACGCGTTTGCGGCCCCACAGCGAGGACTCTGCCTGCATTGCCAAGCGGGCGCTTGCCGAAGGATAGCCGTATTTAGTGCGCTTGAACGAGCCATCAAACCCCGAGGCGTGTTTGCCCCACGTCACCGATGTTGTGCGTCGGTTGACCGGCGCGGCACTCCGCCTTCTGCGGCTCGGTTTTGAAGTCTCAGCCATATGCCCTCGCACGCCGTAACCAAATCGAAACAATAACGCTTTGGACTGTAGCACACGCGTCGCGTGCGGTCACGGGCGCCTCGCTCAACGGTCATCGTCCTTCAGCAAGCGCCACAGCGTTGTACGGCTTATGCCCAGCACCTCCGCCGCACGGGTTCGGTTGCCGTGGAGATGGTCTACAACCAGATGCGCGATATCTCGCTCGGTATCGGCCAGCGGTCGCAGGATATACAGGTCACTTTCGAGCGTCGGGGCGCCAAAGGTTGCGGTCTTAATCACATCCTCTTGGGCGAGCACTTCCTCCGCTACAGCGCGGTCCACCGTGCCCGCCCCCACCAATATATACAGTCGTTCCGAGACCTCGCGGAGCTGCAGATAATTGCGCGGCCAGCGGTAAGCATCGAGCGTCTTCGTCGCCGCGGCAGACAGCGTGGGCGCTGCCGTCCCAAATGCATCAGCGAGATATTCCAAATAGCGCGCAACCTTCGTCGACGCGGCTCCCTGCTCGGCGATTGCCGGCGCCACGCTCACCGCACAGGCGAAGCGCTCGGTCACAAAGGCGGCTTGATCACTTTCGCTGCCGCCCGGCATGTCATTCGCCGTCAGCACCACATGGCAGCGCGTCGCCAACGCGGTGTCGGCCATCGTGGAAACGAGCTCGCGGAGGCGCTGGGGGCCAACCGCGTTCCAGCCCTCAATGCAAAGGGTCAGCCCCGTTTGGAACAGCGGCGATTCGGAGCTTTTGAGCATATGGCGCCAACCGCGATCGGTGAGTTCATCGAGCGCAACGGAAACAAAGGGCTGATCGGCAAAAGGACCGTCCAGATAGAGGCACTTGGCGATCTCGACCTGGCCCGCTCCCAGCTCACCCTCGAGCATAAGGGGCACACCGCGCGCGTAGCTCTCGGCAACTGGTGCAGCCACCGCAGCGGCACCCTCAACGATGCCGTACGCGCTCGATTCGTAGCGGGCCTCAACTTCGTCGGCGTTGAGCCACTCGACGCCTGCATGCGCCGCGGCACCGCGCACCTCGCGGACCACGACGGCCCAAAGGCCCCCGCCCTCTTTGTCGGTGGGGCGAACGGTCAGGCTCAGGCGCGTACCCGCACGCCCCATAACAAGACGCGCGCCGTCTCCTATACGGTCGAGGCGTTCGGCAACAAAAGTCGCCACATCCCGCTCAAGCGCCGCGTCATTCATGGTCGAGATCGCGACGTCCCCACGCGCATCGATTGCCAATGCCGAGGCCCCGGCAGCAGCTAGGGCATCGGTCAAGATGTTCAGTTTGGCATCGCTATCCATGATTTGCCCCTGTCCGCGGCGACGTGCAACCGCCGACGGTCGCACGACCGAGTGTTTCAAAATTGAACGATATTGCTCACCAAACACTATAGGGCAGAAAGCGCCGTCCTGCGAGTATAGGTGTTGCCCCGCATCGCCATCCTGGCGGGGCGATAAGAGCTCTTCGGGACTTATAAACCTGCGGACAAGCCATACCCGCAAGAGCTCCTATCGCTCCACCGTGAGAATGCGCTCGCCAGCACGCAGCACGCAGCACCCAGCACGCAAATAAGCTACTTCTCTACCAGATTCCCAGCACGTGTTGCATTCCCAAACTCATGCACGCAATGCCAATCCAGCAGCAAAAGCCCAATGCGATGGGCTTGCCGCCCTTTTTGACCAGCTCGACGATATCGGTATTAAAACCAATAGCCGCCATGGCCATCACGATAAAGAACTTTGACAGCTCCTTGATGGGCGCCGTGATGGACACAGGAAGCTGAAACACCGTGGTGATCACGCTCGCCAGCACAAAGAACAGCACAAACATAGGAAACGCGCGTTTGAGGGAGAACGTGCTTTTGGCGTCGCCGCCGGCCTTGCGCGCCAGATGCATCTGCCAGCAAGCAAGCGCCAGCGTGATGGGAATGATGGCCAGCGTCCTGGTGAGCTTGACCACTGTGGCGCTCTCGAGCACATTGGCGCCGGGATGCATACTGTCCCAGGCACTCGCCGCAGCCGTTACGGACGAGGTGTCGTTGATGGCGGTGCCGGCAAACAGGCCAAAGCCCTCGTTGGTCAGCCCGAGCATGCCGCCGAGCGTCGGAAACACGAGCGCCGCGATAACGTTAAACAGGAAGATGACCGAAATGGCCTGGGCAATCTCGCGATCGTCGGCATCGATGACGGGTGCGGTCGCGGCGATGGCAGAACCGCCGCAAATCGACGAACCCACACCCACAAGCGTCGCGATCTTGCCCGGCACGTTCATGACGCGGCAGAGCACAAAGGCGATGACAAGCGAGGTCGAAATTGTCGCCACGATAATCGGCAGCGACTGGGCGCCCTTGGACAGAATCTGGGAGAGGTTCATGCCAAAGCCAAGCAGGATAACCGCGTACTGCAAGACTTTTTTGGACGTATAGGTGACGCCGGCGGCGAGCTGTTCGCGACGATTCTTGGGAAAGACGAGTGCCAGGACCATGCCAAAGAGGATGGCAAATACCGGCCCACCGACCACCTCAATCTGTTTGCCGAGCAACGTCGCGGGGATAGCGATGATCAGGCAGAACAAGACGCCTTTCCAGCGCTCGCGTACGATATTTGCCAGTTGCATATGGGACTCCTTCTTTCTATTTCACGTTTGCGACGGCTTATGATACGGCAACATTGAGCGCAGCCTTGCGCAAACACAGACTAAGATGCCGCAATAGTTCTCAGGCAACAGCCGAATTACCCACCGCGGAGAGCTGATTCGCGGCATAATTAACAACTGACATATGAGTTTGATAGAACAGTTGCGAGGCGCTATGGAAGAATCGATGCACGTCGGCGAGCAGGAAACGAGCCTACAGGACCAGTCCTACCACACCATTCGACGCAAAATCGTCTACCTGGACTACAAGCCGGGCGAAAAGCTGGGCGTCAAGCAACTTTGCGACGACCTGGATATGGGGAGGACCCCTGTGCGCGAGGCACTGGTGCGTCTGGCGCAGGAAGGCCTGGTGCGCACCGTGCCCCAAAGCGGCACCTACGTCTCACCCATCAACCTCACCCTTGCCGAGAGTGCCTGTTACATCCGCGAACATCTGGAAAAGCAGGTAATCGTGGAATGCTGTGCACGCGCCACGTCGGCTGGCATCGAGCAGCTCGACCGCGCCATCGCGCTGCAGGAAAAGGCCATGGCCGACGAGGATCGCATCGGCTTCTTTTTGAGCGATAACCTCATGCATCACATGATTTTTAGCATCGCATGTCGCAGCACCGTGTGGTCGTGGCTCGAAGAGACCAATGCCGACCTGGAGCGCTTCCGCTGGTTGCGCGCCGCCACGCAGGTTCTCGACAATCAGGACATCGTGAACGAGCACAAGCAGATTCGCCGCGCTATCGCCGGTCGCGACCCCATCGAAGCGAGCTTTTTGGTCAGCAAGCACCTGCATATGATGTTCCGCAACCAGACCGAGGTTCTGGACCAGTTCCCCGAGTACTTCGAGACCAGCAAGCTCCGCTAACCTGCCAAAACCACCACAAAGGGGACAGGCACCTTTGTGGTGGTTTCTCCGCACAAAAAGGCCCGGCTCCGTCTAATGCGGAGCCGGGCCTTGGCTGTTAGAACGACGGAACCAACTACTCGACGGTGACGCTCTTGGCCAGGTTGCGGGGCTGGTCGACGTCGCAGCCGCGCAGGATGGCGACCTCGCGGGCGAGCAGCTGCAGCGGGACGCTCGCCGTGATGGGGCTGAACACGTCGCGGACGGCCGGCACGCGAATGATGCAGTCGGCAATCTTGTTGATCTCCTCGTCGCCCTCGGTGGCAACGACGATGACCTTGGCGCCGCGCGCCTTGCACTCCATGAGGTTCGACACGGTCTTGTCGTAGGTGGCACTCTTGGTGGCCACAGCGATGACAGGGAAGCCCGGGTCGATCAGGGCGATGGGGCCGTGCTTCATCTCACCAGCGGCATAGGCCTCGGCGTGCAGGTAGCTGACCTCCTTGAGCTTGAGCGCACCCTCGTAGGAAATAGCGGCACCCATGCCGCGACCCACGAACAGCGCCGACTGCGCGTCCTTGCACAGCAGGGCGGCCTCATGAACGGCCTCGGTCTGGGTATCCAAAATCCACTGGATCTGCTCGGCCGTATCGGAAAGCTCGCGGAACAGCATGCGCGCCTGCTTGGTGGTCAGACGGTACTTGACCTGCGCCAGCAGCAGAGCCAAAAGCGTGAGGCTCACGACCTGGCCGATGAAGCTCTTGGTCGAGGCGACCGCGATCTCCTTGTTGGCCTTGGTGTAGATGACGCCGTCGCTCTCACGCGCCACGGGGCTGCCCACCACGTTGGTGATGCCGAAGACCTTGGCACCCTTGATGCGCGCGTCGCGAATGGCGGCAAGGGTATCGGCCGTCTCGCCCGACTGGGACACGGCAACGACAAGCGTCGTCGGCGTAATGATGGGATTGCGATAACGGAACTCGCTGGCCGCCTCCACCTCGGTGGGGATGCGAGCCCAGCCCTCAATGAGATTCTTGGCAATGAGGCCAGCGTGATAGCTGGTTCCGCAAGCGATCACGTAGACGCGATCGATGTCGTTGAGCTCCTCGAGCGAAAGGCCCAGCTCGTCGATGTCGAGCTCGCCGGCCGGCGTCATACGACCGACCAGCGTGTCGCGCACGACGCGCGGCTGCTCGTGGATTTCCTTGAGCATAAAGTCGGGATAACCGCCCTTTTCTGCCATGTCCAGGTCCCAGTCGATGTGGGTGACCTTGGGCTCAATCACGTTGCCGGCCTCGTCGGTATACTCGACGCCTGCGGGCGTGAGCTTGGCAAACTGACCGTCCTCGAGCACCACGACGTCGCGGGTTGCGTCGATGAGCGCGATGACGTCGGAGGCGACATAGGCGCCGGTCTCGCCCGCGCCGACCACGATCGGGGAATCCTTGCGGGCCACGGCGATCACGCCGGGCTCGTCAGCGCACACGGCGGCCAGACCATAGGCACCGACCACGTGGGTGCAAGCCTCGCGCACGGAGGCCATCAGGTCGTGCGTCTCGGCATAAGCCTCTTCGATCAGATGCGCGAAGACCTCGGTATCGGTCTCGCTCTTAAAGTGATGGCCGCGGCCCTCCAGCTCTTCGCGCAGCTCGGCGAAGTTCTCGATGATGCCGTTGTGGACGATGGCGATACGACCGTCGCAGCTGGTGTGGGGGTGAGCGTTAACGACGGAGGGCTTGCCGTGAGTGGCCCAACGGGTATGGCCGATACCGCAGGTAGCGTCGCTGTCGATGTTGGAAAGCTCGCTCTCCAGGCCCGCGACCTTGCCCACGCGGCGGATGACGTCGAGGTGCGCCGCGGCGCCCTCGCCCACCTCGAGCGCGACGCCCGAGGAGTCATAGCCGCGATACTCCATACGCTTGAGGCCCGTAACCAGGATGTTCTTTGCAATATCAGAGCCGGTGTAGCCGACAATTCCGCACATAGGATAAATCCCTTCGTTCGCGTGACTGCAAGACGTCCACGCACAAGGGGCGCTGAGACGTATAACGTTCGAGTATTGTACTCACGCAAGCACAAGCTGATATACCAGAAGTGGTATCTCAACTTAGATACCACCCGATGCACACACGTCCAGCCGGTCCAAACCACCACAAAGGTACCTGTCCCCTTCGTGGCAGTCGCGCTGGCAACGGCGTTTCCCCAGATAAACCTGCCAAAATAAACCTGTCCCTTTTTGGTAGGTTTAGGATGCTACAATCTGGCTTGTACTTGAAACGCATCAAAGGGGCCGCTATGGCAAAGGTTAAAATCAGCGACGTCGCGCGCGAAGCCGGGGTTTCGTTGGGCACGGTTTCCAACGCGCTCAACCATCCCGAAAAGTTGCGTCCCGAGACCCTCAAGCTCATTAACGAAACCATCAATCGACTGGGCTACCTGCCCAACCAAAGCGCTCGTCAGCTCGCGGGCGGCGCCACCAAGTCCTTTGGCCTGGTGCTCCCCCGTCTCGACCACGGCTTTTCACTCCAAATCGCCAGCGGCGCCCACAACGAGGCCCGCAAGCACGGCTACGACCTGCTCATCGCCAACGCCGATAACGACGATATTCGCGAGGACCATTACCTGCGCTACTTTATGGGCACCCAGATGTCCGGCGTCATGGTTCAGCCCATGGCATCCCCCGACTGGCACCCCGCCATGACCAAGATGCCCGTGCCGATCGTCCATCTGGACATCCATTGCTCCGAGCCCGGCTACTACGTAGCGGCCGACAACGAGGCCCAGGGTCGCATCATTGCCGAACTCGCCATCGCCCGCGGCGCGCACCATATTGTCGTCGTCGGCCGAGCAGCATTTATGCAACTCACCCTGCGCGTCCTTGGCATTCATAAGGCGCTCGCCCTACATCCCGACATCAAGATCGAAGTCATTGACGCCGGCGAGTGGAACACGGCGGCCGACGGCTATGGTATCGGCAACCAAATCGCCGAGCGTCCCGCCGACGAACGCCCCGATTTTGTCGTCGGTCTAACCGACGTGCTGGCCTCGGGTGTCGTTTCGGCACTGGTCGACAAGGGCATCTCTGTCCCCAGGCAAGTACGCGTAGCAGGCTGCGATGGCAACCCACTCGCTTGGAGCGGGTCGGTCCCACTGACCACGGTAGCGCCCCCGGGCTACGAGATTGGCCGCAAGGGTGTCCAATTGCTGATGGAGCAAATCGAGAACAAGGCCCCGGCAAAGACCAAGCATATCCGCGTCGGCTCTGCAGCGCGCACCGTCACCGCAGTCACCGCCGCCGAGGATATCAACCGCCAAGAACTGGTACGTCCGTTCCTACTGGAGCGCGCCAGCACCCAGGCAAGCACCCAGACCGACGCCACGGCCATCAACCTCGGTGCGTATCTATAGCACGCCCGTAAGTATGCTGTGTCGCCGCTTAAGCAAAAGGGGCCCGACCATTGCCGGGCCCCTTTTGCTTAAGCTCAAACGTGGGCAATTGCTCGTTTCAACACCGCAATTGTCTAGCGCACGGCCTTGACTCTGTCTCTTATACACATCTGACGCTGCCGACGAAG